>JAFRMA010000017.1 GCA_017430925.1 Solobacterium sp.
CATTCTTATGAATGACTTCAAAACGACGCAGAGTGATCTTTTCACCAATGATTGCTACAGCATTGATGAAGTCATCATTCAGAGTTCCGCTTGCTGTAGGAAGAGCAAGTGCAGCTTCGAGATCTGCCGGTTCATTTTTCAGAATCTCATCTGCTACAAGCTCCAGAAGTCCAAGGAATTTATCATTCTTGGCAACGAAGTCTGTTTCGGAGTTGATTTCTACTACAACTGCCTTATTGCCGTCGATTTTAACACGGGTAAGACCTTCAGCCGCAATACGGCCTTCCTTCTTTTCTGCCTTGGCAGCCCCTCTTTTACGCAGCCAGTCGACAGCTGCCGTCATGTCACCGTCGCACTCGACAAGGGCCTTTTTGCAGTCCATCATACCGGCGCCGGTCTGTTCACGTAATTCTTTTACCTGAGCAGCAGTAATTGCCATGATTATTCTCCTTCCTTTACTGCTTCAGCAGCCGGAGCTGCCGCAGCTTCTTTTACTTCTGTTTCCGCGGGTTTGTTTTCTTCCGCTTTTCTTGCATCCTTACGGAATACACGTCTTTCTCCGTTGTTGTACGGACGACGTTCTCTCTGCTGCTGAGCACGGCGTTCTTCATATCTCTGACGACGCTTTCTCTCGTATTCTGCAGCCTGCTGTTCGACATTGATCATAACATCACTCATGGTGATATCTTCGCTTGCTTCATCTTCCTGATATGCTGTTTCCAGTACGCCGCCCTTAGCTTCAACGATTGCGTCCGCAATTACGCTGACCATCAGTTTGACAGAACGTACAGCATCATCGTTACAAGGAATCGGATAATCGACTACTGTCGGATCCGCATTGGTATCGATCAGCGCAAATACAGGAATATTCAGTTTCTTCGCTTCAGCTACCGCATTGTGTTCTTCCAGAGGATCTACCACAAATACAGCATCCGGGAGCTTCTTCATTTCCTTGATACCGCCGAGGAAGTTATTCAGACGATCCTTCTTCTTCAGTAATCCGGACTGTTCCTTTTTCGTATAAACATTGATCGTTCCGCTTGTTTCCATCTCTTCAATTTCAATCAGTTTCTTGATTGACTTCTGAATGGTACGGAAGTTTGTCAGAGTTCCACCTAACCATCTCTGGTTGACATAGAAACTGCCGGAACGGATCGCTTCTTCCAGGATCGTTGCCTGCGCCTGTTTCTTTGTGCCGACGAACAGAACTTTACCACCCTTTTCGGTGATTTCCTTGATTGCATTGAATGCATCAGTCAGCTGTTCCTGTGTCTTTTCCAGGTCGATGATATATACACCGTTCTTGGAAGTATAGATGTAGGGACGGAACTTAGGATTCCACTTTCTGGTCTGGTGACCGAAATGAACTCCGTTTTCAAGCATTTTCCTCATTGAAACAACAGCCATTTTAATTAACCTCACTTTCCGTTGTTTTCCGCCACAGTTTCGGGCACTACCAACATACCGAACCATGTATGCACGGGGTAATGAATCCACTGTGTGAGTAGTACATCTCGTGCTGAAAAGCACATAAAAAGAGATGCCGAATAGTAGTATATCACAGAATATACAGAAAAAGATAGTATTATTTCTATCTCTTTCCGTTCTTTTTTCTAATCTTTTCTGCGTGTATGAGGGTGAGCTTTATCAATCACCTGGCGCAGTTTATCCGTAGTCACATGCGTATAGATCTGTGTCGTGGAGAGATTCTCGTGACCCAGCAATTCCTGGACGATACGCAGATCGGCGCCGTTATCCAGCAGATGTGTCGCAAACGAATGTCTTAACATATGGGGATGGACATGGATCGGGAGACCGGCCTTTTCCGCGCTCTGGTCAATAATCATCTGGATGGCCCTGGCAGTAATCGGTTTCCCCTTCTGGCTGACAAAGAGTATCCCGTGTTCAGGTTTATCCTCCATGAAGACAGGACGAGAAGAATGCAGATACAGGTCGATCAGCTGACCGCAGCGCTTGTAGAAAGGCACCATACGTTCCTTGCTTTCCTTGCCGAGTACCACCAGATAGTGTTCCGGCAGATTGATCCGGGGAATTTCCAAACCTGCGCATTCCGACACACGCAGACCACAGGCGTAGATCGTCTCAATGATACAACGGTCACGGATATCGACAGGATCACTCAGGTCAAAACTGTTCAGGATCCTCTCCATCTGTTCAAACGTCAGGTATTCCGGCAGTTTACGCCTTTCACTGGTTCCTTTGAATACCTTAACCGGATTATTCTCTATTCCTTCGTATTTGTTCAGATAGCGGTAAAACGATCGCAGTGAAGAAAGATTGCGGGAATAACTGGCATTAGATAAAGGTTTACCTCCAATCACTCCTGTACGCAATTCGGTAACATACTGGCTGACATGTGCTTTTGTGACATCTTCAAACGAAGTGATTTCCTGTTCCTGAAGCCACGTGATAAAGCGTCCGACATCCCGGCGGTAAGCATCCCCCGTATCTTCGGAACCAGTACGTGAAATCATGATATGCGCGATAAAGCGATCCAGAGATTCCTCAAAGTTCATATTCTTCCTTCATCTCTTTCAGAATAGCCAGGGACTGCGGAGCATACGCATCCTTGCGCTCTTTTTTCTTCACATTTTCCTTCAGGTTCATGATCCCGAAATTGGCATTCATCGGCTGAAAATTCTCCGCGGAAGCGTGTGAAACGTAATAGGACATCGCTCCGATCATCGTATACGGACCCGGGCAGAACATCTTCTGTCCCTTCAGGTAACGTGCCATATTGATTCCTGCCAGTAATCCGCTGGCTGTACTTTCAACATAACCTTCCACACCGGTGATCTGTCCGGCAAAGAACAGATCCCCGCGTAATCTGCACTGGTAACTCTCATTCAGGCATTGTGGTGAGTTGATGTAGGAATTTCTGTGCATGACCCCGTAGCGGATGATTTCCGCATGTTCCAGTCCCGGAATCATATGGATGATTTCTTTCTGGGCAGGCCAGGTCAGATGAGTCTGAAAACCAACCAGATTAAACGCGGACGCGACCGCGTCTTCTTTCCGCAGCTGTACGACTGCATATGGACGTTTACCGTCTTTTTCCAGTCCCACAGGCTTCATCGGGCCAAACAACAACGTCTGTCTGCCCCGCTTGGCCATGACTTCAAAAGGCATACACCCTTCAAAGTAAACTTCTTTCTCAAATGCTTTGATCGGTACGGTATCCGCATTGATCACCGCATCATAAAAACTCTCAAATTCTTCTTTATTCATCGGGCAGTTAACGTAATCTGCCGTTCCCTTATCATAACGTGATTTCCAGTAAGCCTTGGTGAAATCAATAGAATCCGCGGTAACGATCGGAGCTTCCGCATCATAAAAGTAACAATACTGTTCCTGCAGTAATTCCTTGACGGAATTCATCAGATCATCGGAAGTCAGCGGACCGGTCGCAACGATCACCGGACCATCCGGGATCTTCTTCTGTTCTTCTTCAACGACTTCAATCAGCGGATGTGTACGAATGACCTGTGTCACCGCATCCGAAAACTTATGCCTGTCTACTGCCAGAGCACTGCCTGCCGGCACCTGATGTTCATCCGCCTTGGCCATGATCAAAGAATCCAGAAAACGCATTTCTTCCTTGAGCAGACCACAGGCATTGTTCAAGGCGTTGGAACGCAGTGAGTTGGAACATACCAGTTCCGCAAACTGATCAGAAACATGGGCCGGAGATTTCTTCTTCGGCTTCATCTCCACCAGTCTTACCCGGATACCACGTCTGGCCAATTGCCAGGCTGCTTCACATCCTGCCAGACCTGCACCGACTACTGTTACGATCATGATCTGCGGCTGCCTCTTCTTGTTGTACGTTTACGTGTTGTATTCGGCTTAGCTTCAATCGGTTCCCCTTCTATCGTTTCCATATGACGGCATTTCGGGAAATTGGAACAGCCAAGGAAGTATGTGCCGTAGCGGCTCTTACGCTTCAGTAATTCACCGCCGCATTCCGGACAGACCTTTCCTGTAGGTTCTGCTTTTTCCTTGGTTTCATCTTCCAGCTGACGTGTATATCTGCACTTCGGGAAGTTCCCGCAGGAGATGAATTTACCGAAACGGCCGGTACGGTAGACCAGTTCTCCGCCGCATTCCGGACAGATTTCTCCGGTCTTCTCCGGCTGGATCTTCTCCATGTTTTCATAGGCTTTATTCAGCAGTGGCGTAAACTTATCCCAGAAGTTCTGCAATACATTTACTTCATCCGCGTTTCCTTCCGCGATATCATCCAGCCTGCTCTCCATCTGCGCGGTATATTTCACGTTGATAATACTGGAAAAGAATTCATCTAGTTTCTCTACGGTCAGTTTCCCCTGTTCTGTCGGGAAGAATACCTTGGTCTTACCGGAAGCAGAAGACTTTTCCAGCGAACAATATCCTCTTTCCTGAATCGTATCAATGATCATCGCATAGGTAGAAGGTCTTCCGATTCCTTCTTCTTCCATCTGACGGATCAATCTGGCTTCGGTATATCTTGCGGGTGGTTCGGTAAAGTGCTGATTACACTTCAGTTCGGAAGCTGTCAGTTCTTCTCCCTGGATCAATGCCGGAAGAATGATATCCTTACCGGAGTCATACTCTCCGTAGACTTTCAGCCATCCGTCAAATACCATCCGGCTTCCGGTAGCAGTAAAGTCATAGATGCCCTGACTCAGGGTCACACCGGCACTGTTATAACGGGCAGGAGCCATCAAGGATGCCAGAGCTCTGGCATAGATCAGTTTATATAAACGATACTGCTCACTGGTAAGATGACTCTTGATCTTCTCCGGATGATGGTTGATGTTTGTCGGGCGGATCGCTTCGTGGGCATCCTGGGCGTTGGCATCGTTGCTGACACGGTAATATCCCAGATACGGCTTACCGAATTCCTGCGTGATATACGCCTGCGCAGAACGTACATACACATCAGATAAACGTGTACTGTCGGTACGCATATAGGTGATCAGACCTTCTTCACCGTTGCCTATATCTACGCCTTCATAGAGTTTCTGCGCAACGGCCATGGTTCTCTTGGCAGAAAAACCAAGTTTTGTGGAAGCTTCCTGCTGAAGTGTGGAAGTAATAAACGGCTTGAACGCAGCACGTTTTCTCTCTGCTTCCTTGACTTCGCTGACAGTGAAAGGTCCCTGGCACTCGTCATAGACTTTCTGTGCTTCTTCACCGGTATGCAGTTCTGCCTTTTCACCGTTGATTCTTGCCAGAGATGCTTCAAATACGGTACCATCCTTGACAAACTTTCCGTCAATTGACCAGTATTCTTCCGGTGTGAAGGCTTCGATTTCCTTTTCTCTCTCCACGATCAGTTTCAAAGCTACGGATTGCACACGGCCGGCAGACTTGGATTTGATCTTGCTGTTCAGCAGCTTGGATAGCTTGAAACCGATAATACGATCAAGAATACGTCTGGTTTCCTGGGAATGAACCAGGTCCATGTCTATGGCTCGTGGATGCTCAAACGCTTCCTTGACAGCGTTCTGGGTGATTTCGTGGAACGTGACACGGTCGGCCTCGGTCTCGGACAATCCGAGTTCATCTGCCAGATGCCATGAGATTGCTTCTCCTTCACGGTCCGGGTCGGTTGCCAGATAGATACTGTCTGCCTTGGCAGCTCTCTTCTTCAGGTCATTGACTACATCGGTCTTATCCCTGGATACTTCATACGTAGGATGAAAACCATTCTCTACATCGATACCCAGTCCATCTTTCCCCTTGATTGCCAGATCACGGATATGACCCTTACTGGATACGACCGTATAGTCATTCCCAAGATATTTCTGAATCGTCTTCGATTTGGAAGGTGATTCCACTATTACCAGTTTTTTCATAATTACCTCTTCAGTAAACAGATTATAGGATATCTTATCTTCATATTCTTTGACAAGACCCTAAATCTTCAAGTTGCGCAAAATCATACAGGATCATCGCTCCCTGTGAAATCAGTTTATTACACCCTTCTCCTGCTTCTGACATGAACGGATGCGGCACACAATAGACATCCCTGCTCAGGTTGATGGCCTCATTGACCGTATGCATCGTACCGCTTTTACAGGCTGCCTGGGTGACGATCACTGCTCTTCCCAGAGCCGCAAGAATGCGGTTACGCCAGGGAAAATGTTTCTTACGTACTCCGGTATCCGGAGGATATTCACTGAGGATCAGGTGATTATGCATGGCTCTGTAGAGATCCTGGTTTTCTTTGGGATATTGTACGCTGAGACTGCTGCCGATGACACCGATCGTCTTTCCTCCGCATCGTATGGCTGTATGATGCACCAGAGCATCCACGCCTTTGGCTAAACCTGAGATCATGACATAATTCAGGCATAACCTGGTAGTGATCTCCCTGGTAACCTGAATACCATAATCATCAGGATTCCGTGACCCTACAACCGTAACTCCTTCCCTTTTTAATAAAGAGGTATCTCCCTGATAGTAGATGACCCATGGCGGAAAACGCAGTTCTTTCAGTGACTGCGGATAGATATCATCGTAAATTGTAAAGTAGGATGCCTGCGGTACATTTCCTGGTTTTTCGTGATTTCTTACAGCTTCCGCAATCCTTGACCAGTCTCCTTCGTATTTCAGTGAATAAGATGCCAGTATTTCTTGTTTGTTCATAGTACCTCCATACATCTTATACACGGAAATAAAAGAACTCCCTGAGGAGTTCAAAATAAAGTCTGTTGTCTGGCTGCTACAGGACCATAACTGCGTCTGTGGATCGGTGTTATACCCAGACGGTCAATCGCTTCCAGGTGTTCCTTTGTCGGATATCCCTTGTGTTTCGCAAAGCCGTAACCGGGATAGATCTTATCGTATTCCACCATCAGGCGGTCTCTGGTCACCTTCGCAAGGATCGAAGCCGCCGCTATTGATACACTCTTCTGGTCACCTTTTACCAGCGGAATCACTGTTTTGTCCATGTCCAGGGGCATGGCATCGGTAAGTACGATCTCGGCAGGAAGATCACCGGCAATTTCCAGCATACTCTTCTGTGTTGCCCGGTAGATGTTCAGACGGTCGATCTCTTCCGGTTCCACAAGCTTGATCTCATAATACAGCGCATCTTCCAGGATCCAGTCGTACAGCTCTTCTCTTTTCTTTTCCGTCAGTGCCTTGGAATCATAGATCAGCGGATTTTCATCCCCGATCTCAAAGACAACGCCGGCAACACATAGAGGGCCTGCCAGAGGACCTCTTCCCGCCTCATCAATACCGACAATGTATTTATATTCCTGCCAGTATTGATGTTCATACTCATTCGGACAAATCTTATTCTTTTTCATCGGGATTCTCCAGTGTCAGTCTGCCGATCTTTCCCCTGCGGAATTCACGCAGGAAGAGAATCGCTGCTCTCTCTTCATCCGGAAGATCGTTTTCCTTACGCAGATTACGGCTTTCAGCGATCTTTCCCAGTTTATCTTCACGGGAGGACTGTTCATCCATACCGTATTCTTTCTCGAGGTTTCCGGGATACAGAAGACAGATCTGGTCAATCGTCACACCGGTTATTTCCTTCAGGTCAAGAATGTCTTCCTTGATCGCTCCGGTCGCAGCCAGAAATACCGCTGTCTTGTGGTCATCAAACTTCGGCCACAGCACACCCGGGGTATCCAGAATATCCAGCGTCTTCCCGCAGTGGATCCAGGATAAAGAACGTGTAACACCCGGCTTATCTTCCGTCTTGGCCACAGTTTTTCCGGCAATCCTGTTGATCATCGTACTCTTTCCGGAATTCGGTATACCGCACACCATTGCCCGCATGGCCCTGGGACGTATACCCCGGGAGATCATTTTCTGACGTTTTGGTTCGGTCAGCTTCATACAGGCATCGATGATCTGTTTTTTCGCTGAAGTATCATGCGCAAGATCCAATGCCAGTACATCCTGGGAAGCGGATTTCAATGTCCGGATCCACTCCTGTGTCTTTTCCGGATCCGCAAGATCTGCCTTCGATAAAATAATCAGCCGCGGACGTTCTCCGATCAGCTGATCCAATACCGGATTCTTGCTAGCCTGAGGAATTCTGGCATCCCGGATCTCAATGACCATGTCAGCCGCCTTGAGATGCTCAGCCATATCTCTCCTGGCTTTCTCCATATGCCCTGGATACCAGTTTATCGTTGTCTTGTTCTCACTCATGGGTTTACCAATTCACCACACCAAAATATTGAAACGGATACAGGACCAGGATTCCCTTGCCGGATACCTGTGACTGCTTAAACGGTCCGTAATACCGGGAATCCTTACTTACAGGACGATTATCTCCAAGACAGTAATACTCATTATCTTTCAGCGTAAATGCAGGGATATCATTGGTAACGATCCCGTCAGCCAGGAAAGGTTCTTCCACAGCTGTTCCGTTAATGTACAGTGTACCTTCTTTATACTCCACGGTTTCCCCGGGCAGACCAATGAGTCTCTTCACCAGGTACTCTTTCGGTTCATCCAGACGCAGGATCACAATGTCAAAACGCTCAGCACCCCCAAGACGATAACCAATCGTATTGGAGAAGCCTACCGAACCAGGCTGTAATGTCGGAAACATGGATGTGCCCTGTACCTGTACAGGACGGATGATAAACGTTGCCGTAACGAAAAATACCGCAAAGCTCCAGAACAGAGTTTTGAAGAAATCACCTGCATCACTTTCCGTGGGTTTTTTCATTTCCTTTGTCATAATCCTATAATACAAAATATAAGCCCTGTCTGCACAGGGCTCTTTTTCATTACTTCTTACGATCTTCTTTAATACGAGCGTTCTTCGCGGACAGACCTCTTAAGTATGTCAGTTTAGCTCTGCGTACTTTACCGCGGCGGGTAACTTCAATGTGATCGATAATCGGTGAATGTACCGGGAATGTTCTTTCTACGCCGATACCGCCGGAAATCTTTCTTACTGTGAAGGAAGCTCCGATACCACCGTTGTTTCTGGCAATAACAACACCCTCAAACATCTGAATACGGGACTTTTCGCCTTCCTTGATACGTACATACACTCTTACTGTGTCACCGGCTTTGAAGTTCGGGACATCATTACGCATCTGTTCCTTTGTGATTTTTTCTACCAAATCCAATTTCATCTTTCTTCTCCTTTTATCAATTGATCAACTGCTCTTAGCCAAATCTGCCAGCGGAACAGAGACGCACATAGTGCCTAAAGATAATAGCACAGTTTATCGGATAGAACAAGCAGAAAATAAAGGTCTTTGTATGACAGCGCACCGCATGGAATCTGAGCTGTCAGTATCCAGGAAAAACCGTCAGAAAACAATACCAGATCATCCTTTCAAGTATACATCCATTATTATTGTTTAATAGTAGTATTCGAAGTAAAATAAATGCAATTAGATCAAAGTCTTTTACTTTGATAAGGAGAAAAAAATGGAATCACAAAATCAGAACACAAGACATTCCGTGACATTACTCTGGTCCGGAGGATGGGACGGCACATTCCGATTACTGCAGCTGTGCCAAAATAACATTACGATTCAGCCTGTTTATGTAATCGATACAGATCGTCCAAGTATAGAAATCGAAAAGCAGAGGATCGATGAAATCTTGAAGATTTGCAGAGACAGGTTTCCCGCTGAAATCAGAGATGTGACATTCTATGATAAGAAGTGGATACTTGATGAATGTAAAGATGAACAAATATCTTCGTCTTTCCGGTATTTGAGAAAAACTTATAATCTCGGAAGCCAATATGAATGGTTTGCCCTGCTTACCAGATATCTCAATCAGAAAATGGAGTGCGGTGTCGTTCACCAGTATCACGGTAAGGTAGAAGAAGCCATTGATCATGAAGGTGCGATGGAGTTGATCCAGGGGGATTTCCTGCCCGAACGGTATCATGTTCTTCCGAAAGATGGTCAAACTAGTGTCTATGATGTCTTCGGTAATCTGATCTTTCCGATTATCCGCCTTACGAAAAAAGATGAAGAAAACATTGCCCGTGATAACGGATGGATGGATATCATGAACCTGACCTGGTTCTGTCACTCTCCGATCCACGGAGAACCTTGCGGTGTGTGCGGACCGTGTGAAGATGCGATGAATACCGGTATGGAATGGCGTCTTCCGGCTGCCGCAAAACGCCGGTATAAATACCGCAAATTCATTCGCTTTTACAAAAAAATCAAAAACCGCTTATTTAGAACGAGAAAATCAGTATGACAAAACAAAACGAAATAAAACTCGAGAAGAAACTCTCACCAGTTGATGTCTGGTCACTAGCTCTTGGATGTATCATTGGCTGGGGCGCATTTGTAATGCCCGGAAATACGTTTTTGGTAAAAGCCGGGCCGTTGGGGACTGCGATAGCGATGACCATTGCTGCCGTCATCATGATCATTATCGCCTTTAACTACAATTATATGATCCGGAAATACCCGGTTGCCGGCGGCGAGTTTACTTTTACCAAACAGGCATTTGGAAAAACACACGCGTTTATCTGTTCCTGGTTTCTTGGATTATCCTACCTGGCGATTGTACCCCTGAATGCTACAGCGCTGGCTCTAATCGGAAGAAATCTGATGAACAATGTCTTTCAGATTGGTTTCCACTACTCAATAGCCGGCTATGATATCTATTTCGGTGAGATATTGCTGGCGGCTTTTGCTCTGTTACTGTTCGCCTTTCTGAGTATCCGTGGCGTCAAATTCACGGGAATATTACAAACCGGACTTGTCTTTGCATTGGTTGGTGGTGTGTTGATCATAACAGTCGCCGCCCTGTTGAATCCCAATGTTACTCTTTTTGGTATTACTCCCGGGTTTCAGCCGGATATTCCATCATTCAGCGGAATTCTTGCGGTAGTGGCGGTAGCGCCCTGGGCATTCGTTGGCTTTGATACGATTCCTCAGGCTGCGGAAGAGTTTAACTTTTCACCTTCCAAAACTGTGTTTATCATGATTCTTTCCATTATCTTCGGCGCTGGTGTCTATATTGTTTTGAACACCGTGACAGCTGCCGTTATCCCTGCCGGATATGCGGACTGGGCGGAATATATACGTGACCTTCCCAACTTGAATGGTATGATGAGTCTTCCGACATTCCATGCCGGATACCAGTTGTTGGGAAGCTGGGGTGTATTCTTCCTTGGATTCGCGGTAACAGGCGCAATCCTCTCCGGTATTACCGGTTTCTATATGGCAATCAGCCGTCTATTATATTCCATGGCAAAGGAAAATGTTTTACCCTCATGGTTTGGCAAACTACACACACTTTACCGGACACCCTCAAACGCAATTCTGTTCATCTTGATCATTTCCCTGGCAGCGCCTTTTTTCGGCAGAACAGCACTTGGCTGGATCGTGGATATGTCTTCCATCGGAGCCGCAATCGGATATGGCTATACTTCCCTTTCCGCCTATAAGTTTGCTAAAGCGGAAAACAAGAAAAATATTATGGTAACAGGAATCCTGGGAACGATTCTATCGCTGGTATTTGTTGTTCTCCTTCTGGTACCAATTCCCCTGCTTAACTGTTCCTTGGGAAAAGAATCTTATATCTGTCTGATCATCTGGATCGTTCTTGGCGTACTATTCTATGCATATTCCGCAAAATCATCTTCCGGAAAATGATATCCTTAAGTTTCATCTAATAATAAAAATACTTGAGATTTCTACTTCTCAAGTATTTTATTATCCCACGCTGACTGCTCTTTCATTCTTCAAAGAATACAGCCCGGTTAATCAGTGAATTCCCTTCCTTTTCGCAATGAATAACGAAGTCAAAAATATCTCTCTTGATACACATCCAGAAGTCTCCTTCCGGGAACCGGTACTGTTCTTCCGGACGGAAGAATTTCTTTCCTTCCTGGTATCTCAGATTCAATAACCGATCATCAATATCCGTAATCGGATCATTGATAAGCAGACTGCGAAGATATTCAGCGCATAAGACATCTTCTTCCGTATCTTTCTCACCAGCCAGTCCCATAGCCACAAGAGAGACGGTTTCCGGGTTACGCTGACGGATATATTCCGCGGTAGCTTTGGCATTCACAAAGCTTCCCGCAAGGATCTCCTGCGCATGTACAGCGTGCATGATTCCCTGGGTTCCTGCGCTGGTTGAGTGGATCATCGTACGGTGCGTAAAAGATTGAGACGCCACGGAAGATGGTGAATTGCCGTAATCACAGCCTTCCACCTTGATTCCCTGCCGTTCTCCAAAGAGAAGATACTCCGGATGTGCCTGTTTCATCGCAAATGCCTGTTCCAGAGCTGCTACGGGATAGATCTTCTCTGCGCCTTGTGAAAACAGATACGCTTCCAGGGTGAATGCCCGGAATACATCAATGATTACAGTCAGACCGGAGGCTTGCTCAGCCCCTTCCAGTAAATGCAGGATCTGTATTTTCATTCTTTTTCCTCATTTCGTATTTCTTCGAGAAGCGCTGATTCTTCTGTGGTCAGTTCTTTTCGTTCCAGCAGATCCGGACGATAACACAGAGTTCTGCGCAGGGATTCTATTAAACGCCAGATCCGGATCTTTTCGTGATTTCCGGACAGCAGCACTTCCGGCACTTCTTTTCCACGGAAGACTTTGGGGTGTGTATATTGTGGATACTCCAGTAATCCTGACTCAAAAGATTCATCTGCCGTACTCTCTGCCCGGATCACATTTTCCTGCAGTCTGGTTACGGCATCCACAAGGACTGCCGCAGCACTCTCTCCTCCGGATAAGATATAATCCCCGACCGAGATCCATTCATCGGCAGTCTCCGCGATTCTTTCATCAATTCCTTCATAATGTCCGCAGATCAGGATCAGTTCTTCCTTCTGACTGAGTTCACGTACTTTTACCTGATTCAGGGGAGTACCCGCCGGTGTCATCAGAATCACTGTGGACCTGTCATTCCGGTACTGGTCCAGGGCAGAAAAAACCGGCTCCGGTCGCAGGATCATACCCGGACCGCCGCCGTAGGGAGAATCGTCAATATGCCGGAAAGAACCGGACGCGTATTCCCGCAGATCCGCAATATTCAGCGTCAGTTCCTTCTTCTGTATTAATCTCTGAATCAACGGATAGTGTCTCAGAGATTCCAGCATCTGCGGAAAGATCGTCAGTATTGTGATAATCATTGGTTATCCTGTGCTTTTGCATGGCTGAGTTCCAGCATATCCAGCAGGTCTTTCGTACTTAGCGGTTCAATCATCTTATGCCCGGCATCGTAGTATTTTGTCTTACTGCGCGGCAGGACGACATTCAGGTCATCGAAGCGTATGGTACCCAGTACTTTTGACGTATTGGAATCATACAGGGAGATCAGCCAGTGATCCACACGGACCTTGTCTTTCTGATCATACATGGTAAAAGGAATACCTGGTTTGTCCGGGAAGATGATCGGTACGCCGGCAGGCAGAAAATACGTTCCTGTACTCTGCTGTACGCGCACTTCCGGTTCCGCTATGTAGTAGGTTTTATTCTGCAGTTCGTGCATCCACTGCCCGAACGCTTCCGCATCTCTGCAGTACCCGATTTGTCCGGCTTCCTTACTTCCCAGCACCAGTCTGTGCATGGCGCAGCTCAGGGACAGGTTACCGGAGCCTCCTAGTACCTGAGGCAAGAGTTCATTTAACAGACGCACATTCTGTCTCTGAACCTCTTCTTCCTTCTCATCCAGACGGCTTAAAGAGAAATGATTCCCATTGATTTCCACACTTCCGGTCCAGTATTCTCCTGCCCGGTGAACTAATTGAAACAATTCGTGGATTTCTTCTGTATTTGCAGGTAACGGAAGCAGAATCTTGAGTTCCGTTTCGTTGTCTTTATCCCAGTTTGTGCGTATGCCTCTGCCGATCTTGTCTTCACGATAAAGAACCAGCATATTCCGTGCTGTCTTGTTCTTTACCAGATGATCGCGGCTGAAATACCCATAATGAAGGGTATCACCGGTCATCAATTGTAAAGGAATACTTCTCGGGAATTTGGTGATCTGTGTCAGAACAACATTGACTTCCGTATTCATTCATGTACCTCTGTTATTGGTATGATACCATATTCCGATACTTCTCAAAGATTATTTTTGTTCAGGATCATCCCACTGATCCAGAAGTTTTTTTTCTTCCTTGGTCAGGTGATGTTTTTCAAAAAGATCAGGACGTATTTCCCTGGTTTTGAGCAGAGATTGAAGCAGGCGCCATTTCCGGATATTCTCATGATGACCGGACAATAAGATCTCCGGTACAGGATGTCCGTCATAGACTGCAGGCTGGGTATACTGCGGGTATTCCAGAAGTTCCTGATCAAAGGATTCTTCATCTGTAGATTCATTGGCAATCACACCCTGACATAAACGGATCACACTGTCCGCAATGACCATGGAAGCCAGTTCCCCGCCGGTCAGCACATAATCTCCGATGGACAGACACTCATCCACGTATTCTTCCACACGCGCGTCTATTCCTTCATAATGACCGCACAGAAAGATCAAATGATCATATTGTGTCAGCTGCCGGGCCTTCTTCTGGGTATAGACGTTCCCCCGGGGATTCATCATCATACAATAGCTTTCCGGTGTGCGGACACTGTTCAGGGCATCGATGACCGGCTGGCATTTCATCACCATCCCGGCGCCTCCGCCAAACGGGGTATCATCCACATGTCTGTACTTATCCAACGCGAAATCACGGATCTGCACAAAATCCACCTGGACCTTCCCCTGTTCAACACTTCTGCCGATGATCGATGTATGGGTGAAGTTCTCATACATCTCCGGGAACAGCGTCACAAACGTGATTCTCATAACAATCCTTCGATCACATGGACCGTGATCACACCTTTTTCATCATCAATGTCCGTGATAAATTCCGGAACGTAAGGAATCAGTGCATCCTTCATTCCTTCTCTTTCCACCCGCAGATTATTCTGGGCACCGCGGGTTTCTTCCACATCGATCACGGTTCCGATCAGGTTACCCTCTTCATCTTTCACCGTCATCCCGATCAGTTCATCCACGTAGTATTCCCCTTCCGGAAGATCCTGTCTGTCACTATCCGCGATCAGGATCTCACAAGTTTTGTATTTCTCTACCAGGTTGATATCCTGCAGACCTTCAAACGCCACCAGCGCATAGCCTTTATGTACTCTGTAGGAAACCGGATGGACCTCAATCAGTTCATCCTGATAGTCGATGTAGACCGTACTGCCTTTCGCATAACGGATCTCATCAAAATCAGACCAGCTCTCGATCTTCAGTTCTCCTTTTAAGCCATGTGTATTGACGATCTTACCGATAGCTATATACTCCATATACTCTCCTTTCTGAGAAAAAAGGATGCATAAATGCACCCTCAGACTTTCTCAAATTTGATCGTTACTCTCTTATCTTCCGCATGTGAAGCCACCATCATGACTTGACGCAAAGCCGAAGCCATCGTTCCTTTACGACCGATCAGTCTGGCAATATCTTCATCTTTCGCATAGACATAGAGTATAACTTCTCTATGATTATCCGCCGGCATTTCCTTGACTTCAAGATTTGCCTTGTCTTCGACAAGTGGTTCAATCAGATCAAATAATACTCTATCCAACGCTGCCATACTTATTTTTTACTAGCCTTTTTCTCTTCGTGATATCTCTTCAGAACGCCTTCCTGAGAAAGGATCGTACGAACAGTATCCGTAGGCTGAGCACCATTCTTAAGCCATTCCAGAGCTTTCTCCGCATCCAGATGAACTTCTGCAGGCTGTGCTGTAGGGTTGAAATAACCCAAAGTATCAATTACACGTCCGTCTCTCGGAGAACGTGAATCTGCCGCAACGATACGATATCTCGGTGCTTTCTTCGCACCCATTCTTGTTAATCTTAATTTAACTGCCATAATATTTTTCTCCTTACCAGAGATATTATTCACACTTTATCACTATCTGTCAAGTATTTTATCTTGACACTTTAATTTCTTCTTCTGGAAGCGTTGAGCTGATCCAGCTGTTTCTGCGCATCTTCCATCATCTTCATGGCTTTCTCTTCATCCAGCTGACCATTCTTTGTCATACTCCCCATCATATCCATGGCTTTCTTTGTCTTTTCCCACTGCTTGAGGAGCTTATTGACATCGTTAACTGTTGTTCCGGAACCGGCTGCGATTCTCTTCTTCATCGTACTGCGGATTCTTTCCGGATGTCTGCGTTCTGCCAGCGTCATGGACTGGATCATCGCCTTTGTGCGCTTCATACTGTCAGTCGCCTCATTCTCGTTGATCAGGTCAGAATACTGCGAATATCCCGGCAGCATACGAAGAATGCCTCCTAACGGACCAAGTTTCTGCATCTGTTCGAGTTGTTTCAGCATATCATCCATGTCAAACTGTCCGGACAGCATACGCTGGGCAGCTCTCTCCGCCTCTTCCAGGTCCATCTTCTCCTGCGCGCGTTCAACCAGGGAGACCACGTCACCCATACCGAGAATACGGTCTGCCATACGTTCCGGATAGAAGATATCCATGTCTTCGATCTTTTCGCCTTCACCGACAAATTTGATCGGCACATTGGTGATCTTACGTACGGATAAAACACCACCGCCCCGGCTGTCACCATCAAACTTCGTAACAACCAGTCCTGTAAGAGGCAGCTGCTCAGAGAAGGAACGTGCTACGTTGACGATATCCTGACCGGTCATCGCATCAACCGTAAGCAGAATATCATCCGGATGAACAAGTGTTTCAATGTCGCTTAATTCCTGCATGAGTTCTTCATCGATATGAAGACGGCCTGCAGTATCGATGAATACCGTATCATACCCCTGTTCACGGGCATACTGCATACCCTGACGCACAGTTTCCACCGCATTGACACCCGTACCAAGAGAGAATGTTTCGATACCAAGTTCATTGCCCAATGTCTTCAGCTGATCGATTGCCGCAGGACGGATCACGTCAGCCGCGATAAACATCGGATTCCTGTTGTATTTATTGAGACAGATGCGGGCAATCTTCGCCACACTGGTCGTTTTACCGGTACCCTGAAGACCAACCAGCATGATCACAGTGATCCCGCTTTCCTTGAAATTCAGTTCCGCCTGGTTGTCTCCAAGCAGGGAAATGATCTCGTCATGTACGATCTTGACAAGCATCTCTCCCGGTTCAACACTGTTGATGACATCTTCACCACGTGCTTTATTCCGTACATCGTCCAGGAATTCCTTGACGATCCGGTAGTTTACATCCGCTTCCAAAAGTGCCAGACGCACCTCTTTCAGCATATCCTCCATATTCGCATCGGTCAGTTTTCCTTTACCGATAATATTACGCATTGATTTATTCAAACGTTCACTTAAGGAATCAAAAGCCATACAATCACCTCTCAACTAATGTATTTTACCATAGAAAAAGCTGTATTTCTTACAATACAGCCAAATCCTCATTTCAGATTACTCTTCATCACATCCAGGTAGTTCAGAATCGTATGAACATCCTCATCAGAAAGCCCCTGGGTAACTTCATATCCCCATTCGGATACTGTTTTGCGGATCTTCGGGATCAGCGCTTCCCCTTCCGGTGTCAGATACAGACGGTATTTCCGGCGGTTTTTCGGATTTCTCTCCCGGATGATATATCCCTGTTCTTCCAGCTGCAGTGCGCTTCTGGCAATCCTGGTCTTATCGATATTCAGTATTTCCACCAGGTTTTCCTGACTTAATCCGGGTTCATGCCAAAGAGAAATCAGGAAGTAGAATTGATGTCCGATCAGTCCGTACGGAGCCAGATGTTCATTCATGTATCTGCGGCGATGTCTTTCCAGACGGCCGATTCCCGCCCCGAGAGCGCGCATATCTTCAATTTGTTGTTTCGAGCGTTTAACCATATTACCACCTCGCCTGCAACTGTTGCTAATAACAACATTACATATCCCGGCACGAGATGTCAAGAAAAAACAATATTACTGGAATAATTAACAGATAATTTCAGTATAGAATGGGATGATTGAAAAAGCTCTGAAGAGTCCATACTCTTACAGAGCTTTTCTTCTGGAACGATCTGTTTATCCTGATCTTCTCAGGCATTTCTCATCCGTTCCGAAATAAAAGATACCTTTTCCGCCACAACTTCACTGTTGTAGTATCGTACATCATTCTTGTCATAGACATCTGCCTGCAGCCTGCCCTTGACTGCCACCACACTGCCTGGTTTACATACTGCGGCGCATTCTTCCGCAATCCCCTTCCATAAGATCACCTGGAATAAATCGGATGCCAGTACACCATCTTCATTGCGGAAACTGCGGTCAACTTCAAGGATCATCTTTCCCACCGTATTTCCCTGCGCTGTCTTCCGGACATCCGGCAGTTCCTTGACTCTTCCGACAAGAACACATTGATTTAACATAACTTCGCCTCCTGTTGATGTGTACTGATTATGTCAGTTACAGAATGAGAATACAAACCGGTAAACTTGCCGGTTTTGAAACAAAAAGACAAATTTCACCAGTAGAAATTTGTCTTTTTTGGAACTCATATACAAATTCAGATACGCAGAAACTTCCGTATACGATTTCTTCTCCGGATCGCTTTCTGCGCTTTTTTCACGTCATTCGCCCAATGACAAGTGCTTCCGCATGCGCTGCAGTTTCCGCCGCAGCTGCTGATTCCCGTCTTCTTCAGATACAGGATATCCAGGATAACGATTATGACAAGGATCACAAGAATGATCCAGGATGCCGTATTCATTCTAGCCGCCTCCTTTCAGCGAAAACTATTCTCCGGGTTTGATCAGTACATCTCTGGGCTTGGAACCCTTGGCTGCCCCGATCACACCTTCCTGTTCCAGATAATCGATCAATCTTGCGGCACGGTTATAGCCTATACCGAAGCGTCTCTGCAACAGAGAAGTAGATGCCTTCTGCTGGGCAATCACATAATCACGGATCTCCGGGTATAACGGGTCCACATCCTGCGGATTATTACCGAAACCGGAGCTTTCTCCATTGGTTTCATTCAGTGTCACAAAACGGTCATCATACTGCGGAGCTGCCTGTTGTGAGACATAATTCGCAATGCTTTCCACTTCGCTGTCACTGACATATACACCCTGTACACGCATGGCATTGGATTCGCCGATTGGCAGATACAGCATATCACCGTAGCCTAACAGACGCTCAGCACCGACGTGGTCCAGAATCGTACGGGAATCGATACCGCTGGATACCGCAAACGCGATACGGCTGGGGATATTGGCCTTAATAACACCGGTAATGACATCGGTGGATGGTCTCTGTGTCGCTACGATCAGGTGAATACCGGCAGCTCTGGCCAGCTGTGTAATACGCTGGATCGAGCTTTCTACTTCTTTTCCGGCGACCAGCATCAGATCCGCAAGCTCATCGATAATGACTACGATATAAGGCATACGCGCCAGTCTCGGCTCCGCATCTGCCGGTTGTTTATCTACTTTATCGTTGAATCCCTGGATATTCCTTACACCGGTACGGGAGAATGCGTCATAACGCTGTTCCATGATCTCTACGATGATCTTCAGAGCATTGCTGGCCATCAGGGCATCGTTAATGACCGGTCCGATCAGATGAGGAATATTGTGGTATGGTGTAAATTCCACCTTCTTAGGATCAACCAGAAGGAGCTTAACCGCATCCGGTTTAGTCCTCATCAGGATTGAAGTAATAATGGAGTTCATACATACCGATTTACCGGAACCGGTTGCACCGGCAATCAGCATATGCGGCATCTTATCCAGACGGCAGGTCACCGGCTTGCCGAAAAGGTCTTTACCAAGATAGATCGTCAGCGGATGGTCATCGATCTTCCCCGAGGTTTCATCAATCAGTTCTTTTAATTTCACCGGTGTGGACTTCACATTCGGAATCTCTATACCGACAGCATTATGTCCGGGAATCGGCGCTTCTATACGTACATCCTTTACTGCCAGCTGCATCTTGATATCATCTGCCAGACCGAGGATCCTGGATACCTTGATGTTGGATTCCGGCTTGATTTCGAATTTCGTAACCGCCGGACCGATATGTGTATCCATCAATGTCGCTTCAATATCAAAGTTACGCAGTACCTGGATCAGGAGTTCACCCTTCTCCTGGGCAGCGAGAACATTTTCCTGATTGTTATTTCTGTCTTTCTCCGAAAGATGTACATCCCTGGCGTTTGGTATCTTATACTTCTTCGCCCGCATCTTCCGCTCTTCTTCCGGGGTAACTTTCTTCGGCGCTGGTTTTACCGGTTCCTGTACGGGTTTTCTTACTTCCTGCGCAGGCATCGGACCAACGACCTCTTCTTCCGGAATCTCTGCAGGAATGATTTCCTCTTCCGTTACCGCGTCAACATCGTCATATTCATCTTCATCGTATACATTCAGATTCTCAAACGATGATTCATACGAAGGCCTGGACGGCGGCACACTGTGGCGGTCCACCAGATCATCCACACTCAGGAACATGGTCTTCTGCACAGGATCTTCTTTTTTCTCTTCCCGCATATCACTCAGGAAATCACTGGTTTCCGGATGATCATCCACGATCAGGGAATCCATGATACCGTTACTGGGAATGACCTCCTGTACTTTCGGTGTGATCGTCAGTTCTTCCGTATCATCCACTTTCAGCATGGTGGAAGGTTTTTCCAGCTGGTTCTCTGTCAGTTTCAGAGGCACTTCCTGCGGCGCTGCAGGTGAAGGAGTCATGGGTTTTGCCTTGGCTACTGCCTGTACAAGCGGCGGTTCTTCCTCTTCCTCGCCGTCATCCTCTTCATAATCTTCCGTAGAGAAGTATTCCACGACGGTATGGAACGCGTCCTTGTATACCTTGAGATTCACCAGGAGCAAGGCGGAAATCACCAGCAGTACACCGATTACAAGCATCGTACCGGTACGGTCCACCAGCATCGTCGTCAGTGCCAGCAAGAGCGCGCCGATCAGTCCGCCGCCGACTTTTGCGGGTCCTGTGCCTTCAAAATAAGAAGCCAGATCCGAGACATAATCCAGGTAGATCTCCCACCCGCGCATGTCTTTCGCAGTATCGCTGAGCGCGCACCAAAGCAGGATTGCGGTAACGATCAAAATGATGGCCAGCGGATTCTTACTCCTTGTGCTGCCTTCTTTGTGCTTATTTATAATCGTTATCACGATCTGTAAGACGATGATGACCATGACAATGACATACAGTTTACCAAATAAAAATCTCTGCAGATTACTGAGGAATTTACCAATCATCCCCATCTTGGTATAGGCAATGATGGTGATGGCAGACAGGATCACAATGGTGATCCATTGTCTGAGTTCTTCTTCCTGCTGAATTTCCGCCTTGGTCTTTCTGCGTTTCGTTGTCTTTTTCTTCGCCGTTGTCTTCTTCTTACTCTGCGCCACTTCGAATCCTTTCCTGTTTATCAGTCTGCCGTATTGATTTCCACGATCGCAGGTAAGATCATCGGACGTTTTCCTGTCTCTTTCATGACATACCGGCTGATTCTCTCCCTGGCTTCCGCCCGGCAGTTCAGATTATCGTAACTATTAGATTTTACCGCATCTTCGATGGTTTTTTCCATAATCGTACCGATTTCCTTAATAATGTAATCCGCGTCTTTCAGATAGATTACACCCCGGCTCTGCACATCCGGACCACCGATGACTTCCTTTGTCGCATGATTGACCACCACACCAACGATGATCGCACCGTCCGTACTTAATACTTCTCTGTCTTTTAATACCATACCCTGGGCATCCAGGTTATCATTACCGTCGATCAGGACATCTCCGACATTGATCATGTCATAATTCCGTTCCAGCTGTCCGTCTGTGATCGTTGCGACCTGCCCGTCATCCAGAACGAGGATACTAGTTGCAGGAAACCCCATATTCAGCGCGATATTCGCGTTGGAGATCAGCTGGCGATACTCTCCCTTGACCGGAATATAATACTTCGGACTGATCAGGTAGATCATCATCTTCAGATCTTCGATCGACGCATGCATACTCCAGGCACGCTTGCTGTCCACCGCATGTACCTTGGATGTTTCATAATACAGGTCATCTTCCATGGCACTGGCTTCACGCTCCGTACCAGGCACACCCGGTGAGGCGATAATCACGGTATCTGTTTCTCTTAACTGGATCAGATCATCTTCACGTGACGCGATCTTGTGTACTTTCTTAAACAATGTAGAACCGGTGCCGCCGATGATCACCACAACATTCTCCAGATCGTTGTTGAAGTTCTGGGGAGCGATATCCAGACCCACAGGAATACGGTAATATCCCAAAGAAGCCATATCCTGCATCAGATTTCTCAGTTCTTCATCATAGATCATGATCTTGCGGTTAAACCGGTAAGCCAGTTCAACGATTTCAATTACACGATACAGATTCTGGCTGTAGGTAGTGATAATGATACGGCCGTCCGCTTCCTCAAAATACGGCTCGATCTGCTTGGTAATACGATGATTCGGAGCACTGTGACCCTCTCTTGTGGAACCCACAGACTCTGTCATCAAAGCCAGAACACCCTTGGAACCGATATCCGTGATATCCAGCATGTCAAACTTGAACGCATCTGCCTTGGTGTCATAGTCTACGATGAATTCACTGGTATAGACCACATAGCCATCTTCTGTCTTGATTGCCACACCGAAACCATCCGCAATCGACTGTGTCGTTCCAAACGTACGGATCTGCGTACTGCCGATCTTGAACGTGGAATTTCTCTTGATCCGGTGGATGTTGTAGTCCTTCAGTTTCTCCTTATGCGCGACCCGCTCAAACATCTTGGCGGTTAACGGTGCCATATATACCGGTACATTGACTTCCTTCAGGAAATGTACCAGAGCTCCCATTACATCATCATGACCATGAGTGATAAACACTCCTTTGATTCGTTCACTGTTTTCTTTCAGATACTGGAAATCCGGGATGATCATCTCTATACCCAGAGAATCACCATCCGGATATTTCATCCCGCACTCAATAACGAAAATATCTTCGTTATTCTCTACGACAAACATATTTTTACCGTCTTCGTCGAGACCGCCCAGCGCAAAAAACCGAACTTTGCTCATAGGATCCCTCCATTCATATGATTATATCTATTATAAGTCAAATTCTAACCTCGAACAATGATACACAACGATACGAAATCAGTTCTCTTCCATTTCTCCATTCAGGGAATAACTGCGCGCTTCGGTGATCTTTACCTTTACCAGATCACCCGCGTATACCTGGTCAGCGGTGAAATTCACCAGTTTGTTGTCAGCGCTGTATCCGGCATAAACATGGTCATTCTTCTTAGATATCCCGTCACATAGTACTTCTACGGTCTTACCGACATACTGCTCATTCTTCTGTCTGGCATACATGCCGATTCTCTCATTCAGACGTTCCAGACGTTCTTTCTTTACTTCTGCAGGGATATCGTCCGGCATGGCTGCCGCAGGTGTTCCTTCCCGGGGGCTGTAGATAAAGGTGAAGGCTGCGTCAAACTGACAGTAATCCGCCAGTTTCAGCGTATCCTCAAACTGTTCTTCAGTCTCCTGCGGGAACCCGACGATGATATCCGTGGTAAAGGTCATCTGCGGGATCTTAGCCTTGATTTCATCATACAACTCAAAATAGCGGGACGAGGTATATCCCCTGTTCATCTTCTTCAGGATCTCATCAGAACCGCTCTGTACAGGTAAATGAAGTGAATTCATGATGTTGTCATACTTTGCCATGACATCAATCGTAGAAGATGTATAGTCACGGGGATGCGATGTATAAAAACGGATACGGTCAATCCCGGTCAGCGCGCACTGTTCCAGAAGTTGTGTAAACCCGTCCTGCATCTGCAGATCCTTGCCGTACGCATTGACATTCTGTCCCAGCAGTGTAACTTCCTTACCGCCGGAAGCCTTGAATTCCCGGATTTCTTCCAGGATATGTTCCATCTTACGGCTTCTCTCTTTCCCCCTTGTATAGGGAACGATACAGTATGTACAGAACTTATCACACCCGTACATGATATTCACATAGGCTTTATGACGATGTGTACGGGATACCGGCATGCCTTCGGTTATTCTTCCCTCAATGGATTCCACATCCACAATACGCTGTCTTCTGCGCATGAAATCTGCCAGAAGTTCCGGAAAACGATCCAGATTATGTGTACCGAAGATGATATCCACCTGCGGATACTTCCGGATCAGGGTATTCACAACGCCCTCTTCCTGCGCCATACATCCGCACAGCACAAAGATCTTCTCCGGATCTTTCTTCTTCAGCGGTTTCAGATTCCCGACTTCTCCCAGGACGTGTTCCTCCGCATTCTTCCGGATCGCGCAAGTGTTGAAGAGGATCACATCCGCGTCTTTCTCTTCTTCTGCTTCGGTGAAGGACATCGCCTTCAGTAAACCGCTCAGAGTCTCCGAATCACGTACATTTGCCTGACATCCGTAGGTGCGGATCGCAAACGTCTTTCCTGCGCCGAGAACAGACATCTCCGGGGTCATCAGGAATTCGTTGGTTTCCGCCTGCTGGTTGCGGGTCATTCTCTTCCTGGCGGCGTTCTGGTCGGGTAATTTATAATCATTCTTTTTCATACGCTGAGTATTATACCACAGAAAAATCCCCGGCGATTGATGTCCTCTTCAATACCGGGGATTTTATTGACTTTGCTTACTTCTCTGTAATTGCTTCTACAGGGCAGGTTCCGATGCATGCACCACAGCCGATGCAGATTTCTTCGTTAGATTCGGACTTACCTTCTTCATCAAGTTCAAGAGCACCTACAGGGCATACACCTACGCATGCACCACAGCCGATGCAAAGTTCCTTATTAACAGTTACTGGCATTTGTTGTTCCTCCTATGCATAGATTATACCACTTTTTTCCCTTTGAAAAGTAAAGATTATTCAGATGGTCTTTCCATGATCCTGGTGATCTTTACCGCCCGGTTTGTCCGGTCATCAATTTCAATCACACAGCCGCAGATCACCGCCGGTCCTTCTGCCGGGACAAAGTGGGTTTTTTCACTGTTCAGCGTACGCGCCAGCACTTCCTCCACACTACGTCCGAGAATGCTTTGGAACGTTCCGCACATGCCCGCATCAGTGATGTAGGCACAGCCATCCAGGATCTGTTCATCTGCTGTCTGCACGTGGGTATGCGTGCCTAATACAGCCGTAACCTGATCCTTAAAAATGTGGAAAAAAATCTCCTTCTCTCCGGTCGCTTCCGCGTGAAGATCAACGATCACGATTTCTGCCTGTATCTCTTCAAGGAGTCTCTGCATCACCGTAATCGGAGATTCTGTTGCCTGATCCATGAAGATCGTTCCCAGAAGATTGATTACCGCAATCCTTTTTCCCTTACACTCCCGGATCACACGGCCCCTGCCGGTCTCCGCAGGATCCATATTCTCGGGACGTACAAGATCCGGACAGTTTTCAAACTGGTCCATGATCTCTCTTTTGGAATATGCGTGATTACCCAGCGTGATTACATCCGTGCCGGCATCCTTCAGACTCTGATAGATCTTCGTGGTAATTCCCTTTCCGTGGGCGGAATTCTCGGCATTGATGATCGTAAAGTCAATACCATAGGTCTGCTGAAGAAATGGCAGGCGCTGTAAAACAGCGTTCCTGCCACTTTTTCCGACAATATCTCCAAGAAATAGTATCTTCATCTTATTGTGCTAATTCCTGAACACGAAGCTCACGGATCAGAGTTACTTTGATCTGACCAGGATAAGTCATTTCTCTTTCAATCTTATCCTTGATCTCATGCGCGATCTTGACCATGGTAATATCGTTGACCTTTTCCGGATGTACCATGACACGGATCTCACGGCCTGCCTGGATCGCGTAGGCTTTCTCTACACCTTCAAAACCTGTCGCAATCTTTTCCAGCTGTTCCAGACGCTCGATATAATTCTCCATCGATTCATAACGCGCGCCGGGACGGGCAGCACTTAACGTATCTGCCGCAGATACCAGTTCAGCGATAATATCCGTTGTCTGAACATCGCCGTGATGAGATTCAATGGAATTGATGACGATCTCATTCTCTCCGTATTTCTTCGCAATTCTGGCACCCAGTTCCACATGGCTGCCTTCCTGCTCAAAATCTACGGCTTTACCGATGTCATGAAGCAGACCCGCACGCTTGGCAAGACTCTGGTTCAAACCAAGTTCCGCAGCCATAATACCCGCAAATGTCGCCACTTCCACGGAATGCTCAAGAATATTCTGTCCGTAACTGTAACGATAACGCAGACGTCCGATCAGTTTGACCAGTTCCTTGTTGATCCTGCCGATACCAAGTTTGAAGATAGCTTCATCACCGTACTTCTGGATCGATTCATCCAGTTCCCTGGTTACCTTCTCAACGACATCTTCAATTCTTCCCGGCTGAATCCTTCCGTCCTTCATCAGGATCTCCAGAGACTGTTTAGCAATCTCACGGCGGATCGGATCAAAACAGGAAACAGTGATTACATCCGGTGTATCATCGATGATCAGATCTACGCCTGTAGCCTGTTCAATCGCCTTGATATTTCTTCCTTCACGGCCGATGATCCTTCCCTTCATATCTTCACTGGGTAAAGTAACCACAGATACCGTACGCTCCAGCACTTCTTCCTGGGAATAACGCTGAATCGCGTTGGCAATGATATTTCTGGCATTCGCAGCAGCTTTTTCCTGCGCGATTTCATCTTGTTCGTGAAGATATGCGGCAATATCCTTTTCGCATTTCTTTTCCACGGCTTCCATCAGTTCAGCACGTGCTTCTTCACTGGTCATGTTTGCGGCCTTTTCCAGTACCTGGATCTGGCTGTCAATTCGCTGCTGAAGATCCACTTCCATTCGGCGGATGTTCGCAAGTTTGTCATCTGTAAGCTTTACTTGTTCATCTAATTTCTTTTCTTTGGCTGCGAGATTTTCCTCACGGAAACTAAGCTGATCTTCACGTCTCAGGATCTTGTTTTCCGCCTGTTGAATACGGTTTCTCTGATCCTTCAGCTCACGTTCTGCCTGCTGCTTCAATTCCAAAGCTTTCTGCTTTGCATCAAGTTCTGCCTGACGCAGAATATTCTCTGCTTTTGATTTAGATTCCTCAAGAATAGACTTAGCTTCATTTCTGCTTTGATCTAAGCCTGAACGACTTGCCATCACCATGACGGCGATACCAATAACAATACCTAGAACACCGGCCAAAACAGCAAAGATATAATTCATCTATACCCCTCCATTTCTCCGTTGTCAGAGCAATGCTCTTTTACTATTATAACCGAAGAATATCAATATTCAAAACAAAAGAACGGGAAATGAAAACCATCGGTTTTATAACAAAACCGATGATTATTCTACCTGTAATTGTCTAAGCTTCCGCTGCCTGTTCCTTATTCGCAAACAGTTTAGCCTTTAACTGGTCCGTAACTTCCGCATCGATTTCCGGATGATTCTTCAGGAATTCACGTACGGTCGCAAAGCCCTGGCCGATCTTTTCACCCTGATAGGAGAACCAGGCGCCGGATTTCTCAATGATACCGTTCTCTACCGCAAGGTTGATCACTTCATCAACGTGGGAGATTCCTTCACCGTAGATGATATCCAGAGTAGCTGTCTTGAACGGGGGTGCCACCTTGTTCTTGACAACCTTGACCTTGACGGAATTACCAATGACCTCACTGCCGTTCTTCAGGCTTTCTCCGCGGCGCACATCCAGACGTACAGAGGCGTAGAACTTCAGTGCTCTTCCGCCCGGAGTCGTCTCCGGGTTACCGAACATGATGCCCACCTTCTCACGCAGCTGGTTGATGAAGATTGCCGTACAGTTGGAACGATTCATGACACCCGCAAGCTTACGCATGGCCTTGGACATCAGCCTGGCCTGCAGACCGATGGAAGAATCACTCATTTCCCCATCCAGTTCTGCCTGCGGAACGAGGGCAGCTACGGAGTCGATGACCACCAGGTCGATGGCACCGGACTTGATCAATACTTCTGTGATTTCCAGAGCCTGTTCACCGGAATCCGGCTGGGAAAGAATCAATTCATCGATGTCCACGCCCAGATTTCTGGCATATACAGGATCGATTGCGTTTTCCGCGTCAATGAACGCGCAGCGTCCGCCGGTCTTCTGACACTCTGCGATGGCATGCAGCGCCAGAGTCGTCTTACCGGAAGATTCCGGACCGTAGATCTCAACGATACGTCCCTTGGGATAACCCCCGATGCCAAGCGCGTAATCCAGGGATAAGGAACCCGAAGGAATCGCGTCCACGGATACTTCGGCACGGTCACCGAGTCTCATGATACTGCCTTTGCCGTATTCTTTTTCAATTGCCTTTAACGCATCTGCCAACAATTTATCCTTGTTGTTGTCTGTATCTTTTGTTTTCTCACTCGCCATATACTTCTCCTTCTGCTTATCATATAACCCGGATTTTCGGAATTCCTACTTACTCTCCAGAATATCTTCCTTCAGCTGGTTGAAATAGGATAATCCGCTGGCAAAACTGATCAATGCCGCAAACCACAGCACAATATCAGATACCGGCAGACGCCATAACTCAAACGGAAGATTATTCAGCAGGATCAGGGCTATGGAGACCATCTGCAGTACAGTCTTCAGTTTTCCCATCATCTGCGCTGATACGACTTTACCGTTGTTGGCAGCGACCATACGCATTCCGTCTACGGCGATATCCCGGCAGATCATGATGATCACCGGCACCACAGGAATGATCCCGCGGCTGACAAACAGCACAAACATTGTCGTTGTCAGCATCTTATCCGCAATCGGATCCGCAAACTTGCCGAACGTTGTCTGTAAATGATACTTACGGGCGATCTGACCGTCCAGAAGGTCCGTAATCGCCGCAATAAAGTAAATTCCCAGACAAATCAGATTGATGGAAGAAAGCGAATACTGCCCAACCATGAACACTCTCGGTTCTATCCCTACCTGCGCATACGGGAAGATATAAATCAATATGATTACAGGAACCAGTACGATTCTGAGTAAAGTCAATCTGTTTGGTAAATTCATAAACCCACCTCGATATCTCTAGTAAGTATAGCATAAAATAAGGGATATTCATGAATATCCCTTAACAAATACACTCGGTAAGCCATGTTCTGTTCTCTTTACAGAGAGGCAGCCATTTATCTGTGCTTTCACACCCCCTGCCTGGTTTCATTTCACCGGCAGAGATTCTCCTACCAAATTTGGATTTCTCGCTTGCGGGGTTTATCGCGTTCCACCGGAATGGTTTCCCATCCGCTTCGTCACTGTGACACTTTCAGGAGCATCCCCATGGGTATGACCTTTAGGTTCCGCTCCGCCGTCAGCTTACACTGCCTGACCTTATGGCTTCGATCAGCACAATCACTACCGTCATCGCAGACGGTGCGAGCATGGACTTTCCTCTGATGGATAACCACCAGCGGCTGCCTGAGTGTTATTGTCTGTTTTTCCGCTGTTCAAAGACTTCTTCTTCAAGACGGGAGAGACGCTTCAGAATATCGATATTGCTGGCACCCTGCTGGGCCGGTGTCGGATTGGCTTCCAATGCTCTTGTACGGCCTTCCACTTCGATCAGTTTCGCCCGCAGAGACGCGTTTGTACGCTCCAGTTCGGCAATCTTCTGATTCAGATTACCTGTAATCTCCTGATATGTCTGATAATCCTGAATGACCAGATCGAGAAAAGCATCTACTTCCGTAGCGTTATAACCTTTGAAATCAATATTGAATTCCTTATCCAGTATTGTCTGAATATCAAGATTTACCTTACCTGCCATATCTTCCACGCTCCTGAAAGATATTATTGCAGTTTGACCGATGAAAATCAACAAAACTTCCTTATTTCAATTTGAAAATGTATAATACTGAATAATGGTAAATTATCCGAACGGAAAAAAGTATACCAGCACGAAGATCCTGACCGAAGCCGGCGGACGAGGCATGGAACTGGAGAAGGAAATCAACCTTACCAATACATTTTATCTGTCCAATGATCTGGCAGTGATCCACAAGAAACCTACCCCGGTGACGATCGTCAACGTTGACTATCCCAAACGCAGCGCCGCCAAGATCACCGAGGCATATTTCAAACTTCCCAGTACGACCGACTACAACGGTATCTACCGGGGAAAATACATTGATTTTGAGGCAAAGGAGTGCCAGTCCAAAACATCATTCCCCCTCAAATCCATCCATGAACACCAACTCCGGCATCTCGATCAGGTCATGCGTCACGGCGCCGTGGCCTTCCTGATCATCCGTTTCTGCTATTATGAAGAAACCTATCTGATCGACGCCGGAAAGATCCTCGCCTTTACCAGAAAAGAAGAGCGGAAATCCATCCCCTACGGGTGGTTTAAAGCTAATGGAATCTTAATCCCCGGAAGCTATGTAAAACCGGTGGATTATCTTAAAATAGTAGATAAGTTATACTTCAGTGAGTAAAAGGAATGACGGAGAAAGTACAGAGAAAAGCACCGCAGCCGGCAAGACCGGTGCGCAGAAAAGCGAAGAAACCAAAGAGGAAAGTCAACCACCTGCATCTGTGGACGGTGATCCTGGCTTTTGTGCTGGCTCTGGAAGTAATCGGCGGAATTGCCGGAGTTGTTGTACTCAGGGGAATGCTGAAAGATGAACCGGTGCTGAATACACAGGACTTCCTTTCTCCGGAATCTACGCATATCTTCGATGCCAACGGCACCCAGATCGCGGATGTCGGTACACAGTTAAGAGAAAATGTCAGTTACAATGAGATGTCAGAAGCTTTGATTGATGCTTTCATCGCAATTGAAGATTCCCGATTCTTTGATCATAACGGCTTTGATTCCCCGCGTTTCATCAAGTCTGCGCTGGTCAACGCCAAGAATATGCTTACCCGCAACAGTTCCCGCCAGGGTGGTTCTACCTTTACCATGCAGCTGGTAAAACTCACCTACTTCCAGAACGAAGAAACCGGAGTAAGCCGGCAGAAGAACCTGGAGTATAAATTCCAGCAGATCGACCTGGCCAGAGATCTTGAAAAAGAGATCGACAAGCGTTCGATCTTCGAATTATACCTGAACAAGATGAACTTCGGCGGTACCGGGAATATCCGCGGTATTGAGAAAGCTTCGGAATACTATTACGGCAAACATGCCAGTGAACTGAATCTTGCGGAAAGCGCAATGCTTGCGGGTGTGATCAACTCCCCTTACTGGTATGATCCACACAACTATCTGGACTATGCCACAAACCGGAGAAATACCGTACTGCAGATGATGCTGAGACACGGATATATCAACAGAAATGAATATAAGCTGGCTCTGACCGTCAATGTTGAAGATACGCTTGTTGATCCTCTGAGCAACCTTGCCGGCGGTACTGCCTATGCCTATCAGTCCTATATAGACACGGTGATCACGGAAGTACAGAACCTGACCGGTCAGGATCCTTACAGTGTAGCCATGGATATCTACACGTATATGGATCCTAGGGTTCAGGAAGTTGTAGACACGATACAGAAAGACCAGAACCCGGATGTTGTGTTCCCGGATGAACTCATGGAATGCGGTATCGTATCCATGGACAATCACACGGGAGAGATCGTTGCCATCGGCGGCGGCAGGAACTACGGACGCGGCGGTGCCATGCTGCTGAATCACGCGACCCAGCAGTACAAGCAGCCGGGTTCCAGTGTCAAGCCGATCGTTGATTATGCGCTTGCGTTTGAGTATCTTGGCTGGGCTACCAGTCATGTGGTAACCGACAAACCGATCTTCTATGAAGGAACGGATAAGATCGTACATAACGCCGGAGGAAATTATTCCGGTCAGGTCACTCTGCAGTATGCCCTGAGTATGTCACTGAATACACCAGCGATCCAGACCCTGCAGGAAGTCATAAACAAGGCCGGATGGCAGACAGTTGTAGATTACATACGCAGTCTGGGTTTCAGCCGTGTGACACCGGAGAACTTTGATATCGGTTTTGCGATCGGCGGCTCCAACTTTGAAGTATCCGTACGTGAACTTGCGGCCGCCCACTCCATCATCATGAACGGCGGTAACTATATTACCCCGCATACGGTAAGCCGGATCGTCTTCCGCAATGGTGAATCCGATACAGTCGTGCCTTCCTATGAAGCGACCAATGTATTATCGGAACAGGCTGCCTACCTCACCGCTACCCTGATGTACAACGTTGTCAACGACTATGTGTATACACAACCCCTGCGCCGGAATTATGCCGTATATGCCAAGACCGGAACTACCGACTGGGGTGAAGATGGTCTGCAGTATAATATTCCCCGTACAGCCTCCAAGGATAAGTGGATGGTCTGTGAAACCAGTAAGTATACAACTGCCGTATGGGTAGGATATGAAAAAGGTATCAAAGATGCCAACACTTACTTTGATCAGTACAAATCTGATCTGAATCTTCCGGGAAAGATCTGTAATGTCCTGCTCAGCGCTCTCTGCGATGATTTGCAGCCGGAAGCTGTACCGATGCCTTCAGGTATCTCCTATATCACACACCTTGTGGCAACCTTCCCCTACACTGCCGCGCCGCCGGAAGCCAACGGACAGTACCAGGTGACCGGTATGATCAAGACAGATAAATACAGTCTGGCGGATTATGATAAAGCCAAGGTAGAGAGTCTGTATGAGTTCAATGCGGACTATGAGCCGGGAATCCTGCACCTGTACTGGACACCGTATCCGGATGAAGAAAAACTGAAAGTCGCGGATGACAAGATGGATATCAGTCTGTATTCCGGAGAAACCCTGGTCTTACAGGCAACCGGAAGACGTATGTTTGATTACAGCTGGCTGTATGGACCGATTCGCTATAAAGCCCGGATCATGCAGGAAGGTGTAGTCGTAGATAATGTTGTGTCCGATTCGGAATACCTGGATCTGGATATCATCCTGGCACAAGATACTGCTACGGAAGTATGCGGTTACTACGGTTATGAGAATAATGATTCTCAGTCCAAGGAAGTCTGTGTTGCCTTCCGTACACAGAAACCGCCGGAACCGGATCCTACACCGGAACCTACCGTTGAACCGACACCGGAACCTACGCCGGAAGAAACAGAACCTCCGGTCAACGAAGAAACACCGGAAGAAAACAACGAAGCTGAAACAGAATAGTGTTTCAGCTTTTTCTTTTTACCAAATGATTATACAGCTTATTTCTTCCGGTGTTCTTTCTTTTCCTTACAGATCTCCCGGAACGGACATCTCTCACATTCCGGATTGCGGGCATGGCAGAGATAGCGTCCGAAGAAGATCAGCTGATGGTGCGTCCTGATCCAGCGGTCCTTTGGTATTTTGCGTTTCAGCTTGGTTTCCACAGCCAGCAGAGAATCATCCATCTTGGCCAGTCCAAGCCGCTTGGATACCCGGTTGACATGGGTATCTACAGCCAGCGCAGGTACGCCGTAGCACTCGCTCATGATCACATTGGCACATTTTCTTCCAACCCCGGGAAGTTTTACGAGGTCATCCATGTTGTCCGGAACAATGCCACCGTACATCCCCACCAGACCCCTGGCCATTCCCTGGATTGCCTTGGCTTTGTTGTGGTACAGGCCAAGTGACGCGATACATTGCTCGATCTCCTGCAGGTTACCCTGCGCAAGACTTTCCGCATCCGGATATTTCTCAAACAATGCCGGGGTTACCCGGTTTACGCTGGCATCGGTAGTCTGCGCTGACAGTACAACTGCCACAGCCATTTCGTAGTTATTGCGGTGATTCAGTTCACAGCGGGCATCCGGAAATAACCGGTCCAGATGTGCCAGTATCTCTGCCGGTTTCATCGTGTGTTTCCCTTCAGGATCGCTTCAATATAAGAGAGATTCAGTTTCTGGTATGTACTGGCTTCCCGCAGTGCGTCAACGATTTGTTTACGTTCATATTCCCGGTTCCAGTCGCTGATCTTCTGCATCTCTTTCTGGGACAGCGTACGGCCGAATTCCTGCTCAAATAACTCAAACAGGGAAATATCCATCACTGAACGATCACGCGCTGTATTCGCCTCAAAAAGCCCGTCCAGCACAAAGCGTATACGCTTGCTGGAAGCTTTGATATCCAGGTACTTTCTCGCGCAGAGAACAGAAATGATCCGATCCAGTTCATCCATTTCCAGATGACACTTCTTACTCAGGATCTCCATACTGATCTCCATGTGATGCTCATTATAAAAATCAATCAGTAAAACCAGAACCAGTTCCTGACTATTCAGACCCAATTCCTCTACATTATCCAGGATCCAGTCCCGGTGATTTACATAATTCTGTTCATACCACTTCATACGCTGTTTTTTAATTATAACGTAAATTCAGTGGTAAACAAGAAAGAAAAACGATTCCGGAGAATCGTTAATCTGTATAGTTGTCAAAATAACCCTGAACGTAGACAAACGGTGTACCTTTGTCTCCGCTGCCGGAAGTCAGATCCGCCAGGGAACCCAGAAGGTCTGTCAGCCTTCTCGGTGTCGTTCCTTCAGAGACCATGTGACCCTTTAACTGAGCATCTTTCTGGGCGATGGATGCACGAATCGCATCTTCCAGCTCAATACCACGGAGATCCTTGAAGGCATCGTCAGCCAGATACTTCAGCTTCAGTTCATTCGGTGTACCGATCAAACCATCGGTATAACCCGGAGATACCACCGGATCCGCCAGTTCCCAGATCTTTCCTACCGGATCCTTGAAGGCACCGTCACCATAGACCATGACTTCAATATTCTTACCGGTCTTTTCTCTGAGATCTGCGGCAACTCCGTCCACAAACGGCTGACAATTGACCGGGAACAGTTTCACCATGTTTTCTGTCGCCTTGTTGGAACCGAGCAGTCCGTACTTATCGTTATATCCGCTTCCGTTCACCGGTGCGTTCAGAATCTCATCCATACCGAGAACAATCTCTGCGCCGGCCTGCTTCAGCAGACGTTTTGTTCTCTGTCTTGTATGAATATCACAAGTAAGAACATTCTTTGTATATTCTACGATTGTCGAAGGACGGTTGGACAACAGGATCACTGCTTCTGCGCCTTCTTCTTCAATGATCTGACGGTAATAACCGAGATAATCCATATCGGTAAACGGATGACGGGACTTACCGAACATTTCCTCAAACTGTTCCTGAGTCATGACATCACGGTAAGGATCGATATCCTTCGCATCCAGGGCATCAATATCTACCAGATGATTGCCGACCTCATCACTCGGATAACTGACCTGCAGGACGATCTTCTTCGCACCGCGGGCAATCCCTCTCAGACAAATCGCAAAACGATTACGGGATAAAATCGGAAACAGGACACCGACGGTTTCGCCGCCGAATTTCGTCTTGACATCTTCAGCGATATCATTGATTGACGCATAGTTCCCCTGACTTCTGGCGAGTATAGATTCTGTAATGCAGAGGACATCTCTGTCCCTTGCGACGAGTTCACCGTTGGCAATTGCCTGCATGACCGTTTCCACAACGATCTTACGCAGATCATCACCTTCTCTGATAATCGGCGCACGCAGTCCGCGTGATACCGTACCACTGATTCTTCCCATAAACATACTTCTCCTTAACAAAATTATTCTACTCTTAATACTTAAAAAATAAACAGGAAATTGCAAAGAACCCGCCTCAATGATAATATTTTGATTATGTTTAAAAGACTGTTAATGAGTTTCATGACAGTAGTTTTGGTTTACACCTTATTACTGGTGGGTTTCCGCTTATTTGAACCGGAGAAGATCTCTTCCTCCTCATTCGAAAACCATACCAATCTGGAGCTGCTGAACTATGAAACGTTAAAAGATTACACGATGAACAGCGGACCTTCGGTGATCCACTATTATTTCTTCTGCAGTCCGGAGAATAACGACTGTGTGTATGTTCACGATACGATCCTGACCTCTGTTGCCGGGAAGACAAACCTGGACCTGTATCACCTGATTGAATATGTGGATATCAGCGCCTTGGAACAGAGACTGGAAACAAACCGTCTCAAGACCGAGTGGACGATCAACACTTATCCTGCCCTGCTGGCATGCCGGGTAGAGAACGGCAAGATCATCGTATCCAACAAGATCGAGTGGGATTCCAATCATCCCATCAGTGACGATGATATTATCCAGTGGCTGACAAAGAACGGCCTGATCCACTAGGCAGGTAAATAAAACAGCAGATTCCTCATCTGCTGTTTTTTCATTAACTGTACTCTAACCCTCGTACCGGTGAAGCGGCTTATCTCCCCAGAGATTCTCCAGACGATAGGTCTGTCTGGCATCCTCGGTAAAGATATGCACGATCACATCGAACAGATCCACCAGGATCCAGGAACTTCCTTCGCTCCCCTCCCTGGTACGTACTTCATAACCATGTTTTTCCGCTTCGTTGACCAGGTCTTCGGCCAGAGAATTCGCATGCCTGAGATTACGTGCCGTAGCGATCACAAAGTAATCCGTAAACGGTGTTACTCCCCGCATATCGATATCGATGATATTCTCTGCCAGTTTCTCAGATAACAGGTGTTCGGTAAATTCCAGTAATTCAGACATTTTTCTCTTTCTCCATAGCTTCAATGGCTTCCTTCAGAACCAGATTTCTTCCGGCGGTAAGATCCTTCATGCTTAAAGCAACCTCTTTGTCCGAGTTCCACCCGCGGGTAGGCTCGGTCTTATCCGCAATATACAAGATCTTCGCAAGTTTACTGTTACTATTCCCCAATGTATGCGCATAGACAGCGTTCAGGATCTCCGGATCTCTGATTCCCAGTTCATCTCTGAGCCAGGAGACTGCCGTAAAACTGTGCCACACATTCGGATGATACTTTAAGTTTACAGGATAATCCCGTTTCATGACAGCCTCATTCCACTCATAGGAACTGTTTTTTGTGACATCATGCATCAGACCGGCCTGGTATGCCTTGCGTATATCCACACCATGCGCCTGAGCCAGACGTACACATAACTTCGCAACTTCCATGGAATGAGATGCGCGTGAAGGTTTTAACCTGGCATTGACAATTTCCTCAAAGTACAGTCCATGGTCAAGAAGATATCTCCTGGTACCGGAAGCACATAGTCCAAAGTGTCCTTCTCTGACCTTTTCCTCATCACCGGTATCGACCGTATATACCGGTAATCCGGTAATCTTCTCTCCCGCACAGAGCCTGCGCCATGGATGTACCGCTTTCTTTAACAGTGCCATCCGTACTTTATACGGCAGGATTCCTTCTTCCTGTGCGCAGAGGATGATACGGTCCAGAGAATTCTCTCTGCAGATCTTCCTGATCTGACGGATTTCGCTCTCTGCTACCGGGTCAAAAGGTGCGGTTACAACGCCGATTCTCATGGCAGGATGATCCTGGGCTCACGGGAACGGCGGTACAGCACAAAGGTATTGCCGATGGTCTGTACGATCTCACTGTGCGTCAGCCGGGCAAGATCAAAGATGATCTCTTCATGATCTTCGGAGACAGTCTTGAGCATTTTTATCTTGATTAGTTCTCTGGCTTCCAGAGCATCATCCACGGTATGGATCAGATTATCACTCAATCCGTCTTTCCCGATCTGAAACAATGCCCTCTGGGTCTGTGCGATACTGCGCAGATATCGTTTCTGTTTTCCGCTTAACATCAGATCATCGCCTTTCTGTACGTCACATTGACATTTACGGGAGCTTTGCTTTCCAGCACCTGTACGTAACCGGAAACACAGATCCATCCCAGTCCGTCAATGACTATATCTGTTTTCTCTTCTGTTTTCTTAACTTTCGAGGTGGTAAAACGGTCATCCTGAGGCACCGGCACAAACAGTTCCCCGTAATGCGCCTGCCAGAGTTTATCCGCGTTTTCCGCCTTGGCACGATGAATCGGCACCTGATCTGCCAGATAGAACACCGCTGTTGCCTTTCTGACCTTGCGCAGAATGATCTGAACCATTCCCCCGATGGTATAACACTGGTCTTCATGCAGCTGATAGACTCTCGGTTTTACCGCATGCGCAGGCAAGATCTCACTTAACTGTTCCTCTTTCACCGCTTTTAACATGCTCTGACGTATCTCTATCCCCGGTGTATCGATGTACAGCTGATCTTCTGTCTGAATCTCATTGAAGTCCAGCGTTGTGCCGGGATAGCGTGAACTGGTCAGGATCTCCTGCCCGAGGATCCGGTTGATCAGTGTACTCTTACCGGAGTTCGCCTTGCCCATGAAGATTACCGGCTGATCCTTGGCCATCTCCAGGATCACCTGTTTTAACTCCAGGATTCCTTCCGCATCATCACGCGATGTCACGAATACACCCTTCACCTGTGTATTCAGATCATTCAGCCGACGGAAGATAAACTGCGAGAGATGATTATTGCTCAGGGTATCCGGCAGAAGATCTCTCTTTGTACATACCAGGAGAATGTCCCTTCCCGGCAGTTTCCGGTTCATTCCCGGGATCATTCCTGCCTCAAAATCAAACAGATCCACGACCCAGACGATCAGTCCCTGACGCTTCCCTATCCCTTCCAGAACGACATCACTGTCGATTCCTTCCGCCATGGAGAACATCAGATCATCATAATGAATCAAGCGAAAACAACGCTGACAGTATTCACTGCCTGCTTTCGGTGTATATCCGGGCAATTCCGGATGTTCACTCTGTAAATGTGCTCCACATCCCTTACAGATACTCATTCATTTTCTCCGTCAAACAAACTGATCTTCTCCACATCCTCGTGGATCTCATCTTGTATTTCCGCAGGTTTATCGATGATCCTGCACTCTTCAATACCCTTTTCCATATACCAGCCGCTCTTCAGCTCCAATGGATTACTGAAGGTCGTATCCGTAGTCTTCAGCGGAACTTCCGCCACTCTCAGTTTCTTATCTTCCTGATCGGTAAACTTCAGTTCTCCGAATCCCCGGATCGGCTCCGCATACTGGATATACTGCGGATTGGTCTTGATCTTCTTCGCAATCAGACTGCCCTTGACCGGACGGTTGCCTTCCTGGATCTCTTCGGTCTTCACCCGCTTCATGGCACCGCTCTGTGTCACAAACAGTACAGAAGATGTCTCTTTGGAAACAGCGCAGGCACTTGCCAGACTATCTCCCTTGCCCAGGTTCAGAGCCTTGACACCTTTGGAATTCTTTCCTGTCGTAGGCACCTGGCTGAGGTCATAGCGGCTCGCCAGACCTTCTTTGGATACCACCACGATCTGTTGATCCGGATAGGCCAGGAACGCCTTGACCATGTTACTCTGACCAACGCTCATTGCCGGCATGACACGGGAATTCCGCTGTACTACCCATTCCGATACCGGTGTCTTCTTGATCTGTCCGTTTTCACTGATCGTGATGATCCAGGCATAGGTATCAAAGTTCTTTACCAGTACCGCATTGCGGATCTTGTCTTCCCCGTCTATACGTACAAATTTATTCAGATGTCCGCCGGTATCTCTCCACTTGGCTTCATCGATCTGCCATACCGGGAGATACGCGTAATTCCCGCGGCTGGTAAACAACAACAGTGTATCAAGAGTATCACACTCAATGCTTCCGATGATCTCATCCCCTTCTTTACGGCCGGTAGGGATACCCTCACTGGCACCGAAGGAACGCATGGATACACGCTTGACATATCCATCACGGCTGACTGTCACCACAACTCTTTCGTTGGCGATCATACTGGTCTTGTCGATAACAATATCGGAGACTTCATCTTCCAGTGTCGTTCTCCGCGGATCTCCGTATTCTTCCTTGATCTTCTTTAACTCCTTAATGATCACGGAACGCAATACCTTAGGATTCTCCAGAATCAGTTTGGTTTCTTCAATCTTGTTTACGAGTTCCGCGAATTCTTCTCTTAACTCATAGATATCCGTGTTGGATAACCGGTAAAGACGCAGGTTGACAATGGCTTCCGCCTGCGGTTCCGTAAACCCGAATTCGGCAATCAGGTTCTTCTTGGCATCTGCCTTATCCTGTGATCTGCGGATACAGGCAATGACTTCATCCAGGATGGATACAGCCTTCATCAGGCCTTCCAAGACATGGCAGCGCGCTTCCATACGATCCAGTTCATACTGTGACCGCCGGATCACAACTTCCTTACGGAAATCAATAAACGCGTCCAAAAGTCCCAACAACCCTACCTGTACCGGTCTCTGGTCAACAATTGCCACATTGTTGTAGTTATAGTAGATCTGTAAATGTGTATTCTTGAAGAAATAGTTCAGGATCATCTGGGGATCCGCATCCTTACGGATATCAATGACAATACGCAAACCGTTGCGGTCACTTTCATCACGGACATCCAGAATACCGTCGATTTCCTTATCCAGACGGATCTCATCCATTTCCTTGATCAGATCACTCTTAATCACTTCATACGGGATCTCATGAACGATGATCTGGTTACAGCTCTTCGTCTCTGTGATCTCTGTCCTTGCGCGTACAACGATACGTCCATGTCCGGTCGTAAAGGCTTCCTTGATACCGGCAGCCCCCTGAACGATACCTCCGGTCGGAAAATCCGGTCCCGGCAGGTATTCCATGACTTCTTCAAGCGAACATACCGAATCATTCAGACGGCAGATCGTCGCGTCAATGACTTCGTTGATATTGTGCGGAGGCATATTTGTTGCGTATCCTGCCGCGATACCTGTAGCTCCGTTAACCAGCATCACAGGGAAAGGCACCGGCAGTACTGTCGGTTCATTTTCGGTATCGTCAAAGTTCGGGGCCATCTCTACAGTATTCTTGTCCAGGTCATCTTCCATGACTTCGTTGACCTTGGCCAGACGTACTTCCGTATAACGCATGGCAGCCGCAGGGTCATCATCGATGGAACCGTTATTTCCCTGCATGTCGATCAGAGGCAGACGTACTTTCCAGTCCTGGGACATACGCACCATGGCGTCATAAACCGAGGTATCACCGTGGGGATGATAGTTACCGATGACCAGACCTACGGTCTTGGCGGATTTCCGGTATGGATGGTCCCAGGTATTGCCATCGTGGTACATCGCATACAGGATTCTCCTCTGTACCGGTTTCAGACCATCTCTGGCATCCGGGAGCGCTCTTTCCTGGATGATATACTTGGCATATCTGCCGAAACGGTCACCCATGATATCTTCCAGCAAGGCAGGAATAATGACTGTATTGTCTGTTATATCTTTCTTCTTCGCCATGATTATTCCACCTTAAAAGAATCTTCCAGAGTAAACTGAATATTATCTTCGATCCATCTCCGCCTTAGTTCTGCCTTATCTCCCATCAGCGTGGATACTCTTCTCTCCGCAAGCACACCGTCATCAATCCCTACCTGGATCAAGGTACGGCTTTCGGGGTTCATGGTGGTCTCCCACAACTGCGTGGCATTCATTTCACCTAAACCTTTATAACGCTGCACTTCCACCTTGCCGAGTTTTCTGCGTACTTCATCCAGTTCATCATCCGTATAACAATACCGTGATTGTTTTCCCTTGGTCACCTTGTACAGCGGAGGAAGGGCAATATATACCATACCCTGTTCCACCAGAGGCCTCATATATCTGTAGAAGAAAGTTAACAACAGGATCTGGATATGGGAACCGTCATCATCCGCATCGGTCATGATAATGACTTTCCCGTAGTTGGATTCCTCATAGTTAAAGTTACCGCCTACCCCTGCCCCAAGCGCATGGATCAGGGTATTCAGTTCCATATTCTTCTCGATATCACTCATCGTGCATTTTTCCGTATTCAGGACTTTACCACGCAGCGGTAAGATTGCCTGATAACGGCTGTCTCTTCCCTGTTTCGCGCTGCCTCCGGCGGAATCACCCTCCACCAGGAACAACTCTTTGTGCCGGGCATCCTTGGACTGCGCAGGCGCAAGTTTACCGGAAAGGACTTTCTCATTCTTACCGATCTTTTTCCCTTGCGTACTTCTTCTCTTGCCTTGCGCGCCGCATCTCTGGCCATGGCTGCTTTCTGCATCTTCCGGAACAGCTGGTCACTCTGATCGCGGTTCTCTTCCAGCCAGTACATCAGTTTGTCGGATACGACAGCGTCTACTGCCGGTTTTGCCTGGGGAGTTCCCAGTTTTCCCTTGACCTGTCCTTCAAACTGCAGCATCTCTTCCGGTACGGATATTGAGATGATGGAAGTCAGTCCCTCACGTACATCACTGCCTTCAAGGTTCTTGTCCTTATCCTTCAGAAGTCCATATTTCCGCGCGTAATCATTGACTGCCTTGGTAAAGGCAGACTTATATCCCACTTCATGCGTACCGCCGTCACTGGTACGGACAAGATTGACAAAACTATAGGTACTCTCCTGATAATCATCCGTGTACTGGAAAGCACACTCCACCTTGATTCCCAGAGCTTCTCCGCTGAATTTCACCGGTTTTGTGATCGTTGTGCGATCTTCGTGAAGATAATCCAGGAAAGCCAGCAGTCCATCTTCATAACAGAAAGTTTCACTGATGGTCTTCTTTCCGCGTTTATCCGTGACGGTAATGGCGATACCGCTGAGCAGGAACGCTTCTTCCCTGGCTCTTTCACATACCGTTTCGTACTTGAATTCCGTCGTGGAAAAGATACGCGGATCCGGTTTGAACGTGATCTTGGATCCGGTTCTGTTTGTTTTCCCGAGTTCTTCCAGCTTGCCGATCTTCTGATCTCCGTGATCAAAACGCATGCGTACAAGCTTGCCGTCGTGCGCTACTTCCGCCACCAGCCATTCACTCAGGGCATTGACGACCGAAGCACCGACACCATGCAGACCGCCGGCAGTCTTATATCCGCCTTCACTGGTAAACTTACCTCCGGCATGAAGAACCGTAAAGATTACCTGCAGGGTATTGACTCCGCTTTCGTGCGTACCTATAGGCATACCTCTGCCTTCATCCTGTACCGTACAGGAGCCATCTGCCTCCAGAGTGATATCGATCTTTTTGCCAAACCCGTTCAAGGCTTCATCTACGGCATTGTCCACGATTTCCCAGATCAGGTGATGCAGACCTCGTGCGTCCGTCGAACCGATATACATACCCGGACGTTTCTTGACGGCTTCCAGCCCTTTCAGGATCTGTATACTGTCATCGTTATATTGAGTAGTGTTACGCGCCATTCTTTTCTCCGTTTCAACTAAGTTATTATAACAGAAAACCTGTCTTATCTGTAGACCAGCAGAAGATATATCAAAACGGCAGTACATCCCGAGATAAACTCTGTCAGAGGATAGATCCGGGGTATGCGGTAACCGCAGAAATGACAGTACCCACGGCACAGAAAATAACCGAGAACCGGGATCAGTTCCATGACTGACAGGATCCTTCCGCAGCCTTCGCAATGACTTCGCTGAATCTCTTTCCGGGTATTTCTTTCCCGGACACACAGGATAAAGGAAACGGAAGAACTCCCGAGGAAAAAGACCAGGATCAGGCGCAGAAAATCTGTGGTTCTCATACTATTCTTATTACAGAAAAAGACAAAACTCCCTAAATTGAAGTATAATAATTTCATTGACGAGGGTATGACTATGCGTATTTTACTGGCGGTTATTATCAGTTATCTGTTTGGATCAGTGCCCTGGGCATTGGTTATCGGCAAGGTATTTTACAAAACAGATGTCCGTAAGGCAGGATCAGGGAATCTCGGTGCCAGCAACGCCGGACGTGTATTGGGAAAGAAAGCCGGAATCAGCGTAACGATTCTGGATGCGTTAAAAGCGTTTCTGTCCATGTTGATTGCGTCGGTCATTGCGCCGGAAGCCATCCTCTATGCCGGACTTGCATGTTGTATCGGACATTGTTTCCCCATCTTTGCCGGATTTAAAGGAGGCAAAGCCGTAGCTACTTCCTACGGTTACCTGTTGGGGATCACGGTATTACTGACTAAGCATTATTTCGGGGAGTTACTGCTGCCTGTATTATGCTTCTTTGTTGTCCTGTATTTGGGGAAGATGGTATCCCTGGCCAGTATCTTATCCCTGTTATGCGCGGTGATCATGACTTTCTTCTTCCATGAACCGATGCCGATCCGGATCTGTTTATTCCTTCTCTGGCTGTTTGTGACCTATCGTCACCGCAGTAATCTGGAGCGTATCCGCAATGGTACAGAGAATAAGATCAAGTGGATGGGTTAGTCTTACCGGTAAATACATAATAAAAACCGCAGTTCATGATGAGCTGCGGTCTTTTCATTACTGAATCTTTGCCAGGAAGGCTTTGTATGCGCGGTAGCCTTCGTAGACATCTGCCTTGGATACAACTTCACTCGGCGCGTGCATGTTCTGTACAGGAATACCGGCGTCGATGACATCCATGTTCAGGTTGGCCAGGATATAGGCAATCGTTCCGCCTCCTCCGACATCTACAGCACCTAATTCACAGGTCTGGAACGTGATCTTGGCATCATCCATGACCTTGCGGATCTCGGCGATATATTCCGGGTTGGCATCGTTGGAGCCGCCCTTTCCGCGGGAACCGGTAAACTTCATGAAGACGATACCGCCGCCGAAGTATGCGCTGTTCTTCGGGTCATTGACTTCCGGATAGTTCGGATCCAGAGCGTTGGATACATCACTGGATAACATCTTGGAGTTGGTGAAGGTTTCATTGACTTCAACCAGAGAGGTTACTCCCTGCAGGGCGAGGAGCTTTGTGACAACCATCTCAAACCAGCGTGACTGCATGCCTGTAGCGCCTACAGAGCCGATTTCTTCTTTATCTACGAGAATACAGCAGGAAGTACGTTCCACTTCTTCTGTTTCCAGAATTGCCCGTAATGACGTATACGCGCATACTCTGTCGTCATGACCGTAACCCATGATCATGGAACGGTCCAGGCCGTAATCTCTTGGTTCATCAGCCGGTACTACTTCGATTTCCGCGGAAAGGAAGTCATCCTCTTCAATATCGTACTGGTCCTTGAACCACTTCAGGAGATATGCCTTTACCGGATCTTTCTCTGTCTTCGCAAGCGGACGGGAACCCGCCAGAACATCCAGTTTTTCTCCCTCTACGACGTTGGACGCAGGTTTTTTCATCTGTTCAGCAGCCAGGTGGATGAGCAGATCACTGATACCGACAACCGGATCACTGTCTTTTTCACCGATACATACTTCGACAACTGTACCATCTTTCTTTACCACAACACCATGTAAGGCCATCGGTCTGGCAACCCACTGATACTTCTTGATACCGCCGTAATAATGCGTATCCAGAAGCACAAGTCCATCTTTCTCATAGACAGGATGCTGCTTCAGATCAAGACGCGGTGAATCAATATGCGCGCCAAGGATATTCATTCCTTCAGTCAGCGGCTTCTTACCAATCACAAACAAGCAGAGATTCTTCTTCCGGTTTACGGCATACACCTTATCTCCTGCCGATAGCTTCTTTACCGTATCCAGTTTCTTGAATCCGGCTTTAACTGCCAGTTTCTCTGCCTCGGTGACAAATTCACGTTCTGTTTTCGTGCTTCCGAGGAATTTGCGGTAATCTTCACCAAAGGCAAATAACTTCTTTTCCTCTTTCGCTGTTAGTTTTTCCCAAACTGTTTTCATTGTATTCCTTCTTTCTTGTTCCGCCGGTATGACCTGTACGGACGCAGATAATCCATCGGTCCGCAGATCCGCACATAAACTCCTTCTTCGTTTTCTTCCAGCGTTTCTATACGGAGTACTGACCGGCTTTTATTCAACATGCCTATTTTAGCATACGGCAGGAAACAGGTCATCTCTTCTTCCGCAGGATACAGGACTTTTGTGATCTGCGCCATCAATTCATCAATTCCCTCTCCGGTAAGACAGGAGATAGGCATTCCGAATAACCCGTCCGCAGAATCCAGAAGATCGATCTTGTTGTATACGGTAAGTACAGGCAGATGATCCGCCTGGATATGTTTCAGGGTTTCCAGGGTGATTTCTTCTTTCTGGCGGTATGCCGGGTCGGAAGCGTCCACCACATTGAGCAGCAGATCTGCCTCGGAAGCGGCTGACAACGTTGTGCGGAAAGACTCAATCAGTTCATGCGGAAGTCTCGAGACAAAACCTACCGTATCATAGAGTAGGAACTCTCTTGAATGATACCTCAGTCTTCGCACACTGGTGTCCAGTGTCGCAAACAACATATCCTTCTCTTCCACCTGCCGTTTAGCCAGACCGTTTCTCTTTAACATCTGGTTCATCAGAGAACTCTTACCGCTGTTGGTGTAACCGACCAGCGCTACTCTGCGGATCACCGATTTCTGACGTCGTTCCTGGGCTCTGCGGTGATCTTTTTCGACCGCGGATAATTCTTTCTTCAGCTGGCGGATACGGTTTTCCACCTGCCGGTGTACCAGCGTACTGCGCATTTCACCGGAACCGCGGTTGGCCACACTGCCTCCGCGCTGATGACTTTCGGTTTCATTGGTCTCTGTAATTGTGGATAAGGAGTGCTGCAGAGAGGCAATCTCTACTTGTAGTTTGGCTTCTCTGGTACGTGCTCTGGTTTCAAAGATATGCAGGATCAACGAAGTTCTGTCCATGACCCGGATCTCCAGAAGTTCACTCAGGCGGTGAGTCACTGCCGGCGGTACCGGACTGCAGAACAAAACCAGATCCGCGTCCAGAGCCTTGATCATATTCCGCAGTTCTTCCACTTTCCCGGAACGAAAACCGGTATCCGGATGAAGGGAACGGGCCTGCTGACTGATTTCACCGATGACTTCAATTCCTGCGGCAGCGCATAATTCCCTGCACTCCTGCAGATAATATTCATCGTATTCCCGGATATCTTTGTATATGTACGCGAGGATGGCTTTTGAACTATTCTCCATAGACGATCTTTCCGCCGCTTACGGTCATCAGGATCTTTGTGCTGAGAATCTCCTCTACGGGGATCTTCGTCAGATTCTTATCCATGACGGCAAAATCCGCAAGCATACCGGCTTTGATTTCTCCCAGTTCATCTCCTCTTCCCATCAGTCTGGCGCCGTTGACCGTATAGGAAGCGATCGCTTCATCCACGGTAAGACACTCTGCCGGATTCATCGTATCTCCGGTGGTTGTGGAACGCCGGGTAACTGCCAGATAAATCCCTCTCAGTGCATCCGGAATGGTTACCGGAGCGTCTGATCCGTTTCCGGCAAGAACATGATGGAATAACGTACGGTACGGATAACTGCTTGCAGCTAATTTCTCATCCACCCTCTGCGGCAGTATCTGCGCGTCATCATCAACAAACAGTGACTGGAAATAACAATCCAGATTCATATCGATGACTTTCTGAACCTGATCCTGGCGCATGATCTGGCAGTGAACGATACCGTAATGGAGCGGATTGCCCGGAAGTACGTATTTTTCAAAAGTATTCAGTACCTGGTCCAGCGTACGGTCACCAATAGCGTGGCAGATTGCCGGCATATTGTACTGATTTGCGAGTTGTACATACGTATCCAGATCTTCATCTTCGTAGATCAGGATGCCCTTTTCCCCCGGATGATCCGGATAATCGTTTGTCATCGCAGCTGTTTCCGCGCCGAGGGAGCCGTCACAGATCATCTTCAGCGGGCCAATCTGGAAGTAGTCATCTCCGACTCCGGTGGTATATCCTTCATCCAGGAACGATGCCAGATCCTGCGGACTTTCAAATTCGCACTGTTCACTTACACGTACATTGAGTTTGCCCTGGTAGGACAGCTGAATGAACGCGTCTGTGACCATCTTCCAGTCCTTGACGACAGAGACATAATCATCCGAACAGCAGGAAGTGATACCAAAGCGGTTCAGTTCTCCTGCCGCCAGCATGATCCACTCTTTCAGTGTATTCATGTCAATATTGCCATAGGCTCCCTTAACCAGTCCCAAAGCACTCTCATCCAGGAATCCGTGTTCGAAATCGATCTTTCCGCCTTCTACAGTTGTCGTTTCATCGATTCCTGCCAGTTCCAGAGCTTTGGAGTTTACACTCATCACATGACCGCAGGTACGGGTGACCGCAATCGGGAGATCTCCGGAGATTTCATCCAGCATCTGCCTGGTCGGCCGTACAGGGACATCAAAATACTCTTCGTTATAGCCGCGGGCGATGATCCAGCCGCTGTGCACGGTTTCTGCTTTGCGGCGGATCCGTTCCAGCAATTCCTCAATGGACTTGCACTGGTACAACTGTACGCCGTTCTTGAATGATCCCAGACCTGCCAGGTGCAGATGGGTATCAATAAATCCCGGGGTTACGAATGATCCGTGAAGATCGATGATTTCTGTATCTTTGTCTGTTTCTGCCAGCACTTTTTCGGTTGTGCCGGTAAGTACGATTTGTTCATCTTCCGTAAGAAATGCAGTATCTTCTGTATTCCAGATTTCTGCGTTGATCCACGCTTTGCGCATAAGAAAACCTCAACTTCCTGCATACAGTATAACAGTAGTTGAGGTAATTTGTATTCCGCTGTGTCATTCTTCACCATGGATGAGACAAAGATCCACGTTTTGTATATCCAGGTCTTCTTCCGCGGAAATCGGATCCTTATCTGTTCCGTGCAGGGTCAGCTTACCGCTGCCGTCAATACGAAGATCATCTACACTGTAGATTACAGCATCTTCACCGGATTCGTCTTTTCCCTGTGTACCAAGGACGGAAGATGTCCCGTAAGGAACCGTAATGATCGTCCGGTCAGAGTTCTCCACCGTGATCACAGGACCTTCTTCCGCCGATAATCCGGTATTCTCCAGGATCAGGTGTACTTCTCCGTCTTTTTCGGAATTCACGATGATTCTGGCATGGTTATTCTTTCCGCTGATCGTATAGGTGCCTGGAGAACTGATCATCACCGAAGAATTGATATACTGTACTCCCCTGCCGCTGCAGGTTACACCATCTTCGCTGAAACAAACGCTTGCGGTATTCCGGGTTGGCTGATCTATAGATATCTCCTGAGCGGTACCTGCGCACCCGCAGAGCAGACACAGACTTACTCCGGCTATACAGGTGAGCACACGCATGATCTCACCTACAATTCTGCCGGTGCTGTTCCGGCCAGAGATGACTGGATCGAGAGATTGCCGTTGCGGATCCTGAGTTCGTCAATCATTTCTTTTTCCTTCGCGGGATCCTGCAGATATACTTCATACGTCAGCTGATACATGGCGCCGAGATTGATCGTCTTGACACTGTTCAACTTACATGACTTTGTATATTTCCTGAATACATCTTCAAACACCTGTACATAGTCCAGATCTTCCGGAATCGTGATCCGCAGAGAACGGTACGCGGGATTATCGTTGAGGAAACCGGTTTTGGACAGTACCACTCCGGCTAAAATCACCAGAATCGTAAAGAACAGCGCATAGGTGATGAATCCTGTGCCTGTCGCAAGTCCTACCGCCATGGCCATGAAGATCACTGCGATATCCGAAGCCTTGCCGGGCATGGATCTGAATCTGACCAGGGAGAAACTGCCTGCTACAGCTACGCCTACACCGAGATTTCCGTTGACCAGGAAGATCACGGACATCACCAGGACCGGGATGATCACCAAAGTGATTGAGAACCCCTTACTTGTATGTGTACATTGACGATATGCCAGGGCAATTAATAAGCCGCATACCAGACTTGTCCCAAAGCATAACAACATTTCCTGTATCGTTACCGAATTGACGGTTCCTGTTAAAATTGAATTAAACATGTGTTTCCCTCCATTTCTGTCACTTCACTGACTCTGCTTGTGCCCGTATACGGGTGATAATTCTGTCTTGTATAGATCGCTCCGTATTTTGAGAAGGAGCTCCGGTAGATCTTCATTTCCGTGAGAATATTACTTAACCATACCGGATACCTTCCGGATACCTTGATTTCCAGCAATACCGCGTCTTCTTCCAGCAGTAATTGTTCCGTACCGTTTTCCAGAAGACTCAGATCCTCACACCGGTAACGGATATTGGTATCCAATGTTACTCTGATATCCTGTTCCTGAATACCGGAATAAGCTCTGCGGTCATACGAGATATACAACTTTCTCTCCGGATGATACCGGCTGAGCATATATCCGATTTCCTTTGTGATCTGGTTCTGCGTCTCCGGCAGGATTCCCTGATCCAAGAATGCCTGTGCCTGCTCATACGGCAGCGCGATTCTTCGTTTATAGACGATTCCCTTGTATTTCTTCTTGATTTCCGCAAATACCGGCGTATCCGGATCCGGATCACCGTAGCTCCTCATCCTGAGTTTTTCCTTGTATACCGGTTGTCCCAGAGAACGGATGATCAGAAGATTATCCGGTGTATCGTAGTAGATATTATGCAGGTTATACTGCGGATAGAGATCATCTTTCAGGAATGGTTCAGCCAGTTCCTGGAACTTCTCTGCTTCATACCGGGTGATCAGATATTTATGTTCTGTCCTGCAGAAGTTGTCTGTATACTTTTCCATCCGTGTTTTCCTCCATGGCTAAAAGAATATATGGGAAATCTGACAATAAAAAGGTAGTTATGTGAACTTTATCTGAAGAATACAGATTTATTGAGTATTATTTGGATATTTGTGTTTTGAGGACAGATCGTCAAGGCTGGTTTGATTATATACAGAAATTCAGTTGTAATTTGTGTATATTCAGGGGAATTAAATCATGCCCAAAATACATTCCAGTGCGGATTTACGGAATAACTATAATGATATTTCTCATTTTTGTCATCCGCAGGGTCTGTCTTCATTCCCAAAAACGGATTGGATGATAAGGTTACACATACAATAAAATTATTGCCTGGCATTGTATTTACAAAAAGCAGACAGTTTTAAGAAATCGATATCACTGTATCTGCGAAAGGTTCTGCTTCAGAATCGTTATCGTTGAAATCGGCAGCTCTGAGATTGATTCTGTCCATTTTCCCCCTTTTTCGCATAAGAAAATATCCTTCTGAATCCTGTGGTGAATATATGATTTATCATAATCAAACAGCGAATCGCAGTTGGCATGGATGATAATACGGCTTTAAGGGACAGAAGGCAAACAGATAATTTGTTACATTTTGGAAGAGTTTGTAAAAAAATTATATATGTTAAATAAAACATAAAGTTAAGTGCTTTTGCTAAGGTGTATGATATTGTTCATGAATATATGTCTGACAAACGATACATTCCCGCCGATGATCGACGGCGTTGCGAATGCTGTGATGAACTATGCAAAGGAAATACATGCCGGTGGCAATTCCTGTACCGTTGCGGTGCCGTATTATCCGGGTGTAAAGGATGAATATTCCTTCCCAGTCATC
>JAFRMA010000018.1 GCA_017430925.1 Solobacterium sp.
GACCATCTGCTCCCTGACTGCGTACGATCTCATCCGGATCTTTCCCGCTCTGGTTGTCAATGACCGTTACCCTGCAGTTCTTGCCAAGGGCCATCTTGGCAGCTCTCCAGGTTGCTTTTTGACCGGCATCGTCTCCGTCATAACAGAAGACGATCTTCGGCGCCAGACTCTTCAGCAGCTGGATCTGATGATCCGTACAGGATGTTCCAAGTGTACATACACAGTTGTCTATCCCTGCTTTCGCAAAGGCGATCACATCCGTAACACCCTCGGTCACATAGACACAGCCTTCTTTTCTTGCCTGACTTTTAGCCCGATGATAATTATATACAATATCACTCTTCCGGAATAGCTCCGTATCTGTCGTATTAATATACTTGGAAGGATTATTCGGGTCAATGGACCTGGCAGAGAAACCGATGGGATTACCGTGCTGGTCATGAATCGGGAAAGTGATTCTTCCGGAAAAGACATCATTGATCCCGCGGGGACCTGTACGCACTATATTGCAGTCCACCATATCCGATTCCTTATACCCTTTAGCTTTCAGAAAGTGGTACAGCGCGTCATTGGGCGGATTATACCCGATCTCAAACTTTGCCCGGATCTGATCATTTAACCCGCGGTCTTCCAGATATTGTTTCTCCAGTACTGCTTCATTGGTATTCAGCGCATAGATGGTGTAGCGGATCATCTCCTCCATCACCTTGTACATGGCTTTCTTATGCGGATCTTCCGGTTTTGCGGGAACATCTGTTTCCAATGACAGCGGATATCCGACAATGTTGGCTACCTGGGCTACTGCCTCAGTAAAAGATACCTTCTCATAATTCTGAACAAAAGTAAAAACATTTCCGCCGGCACCACAGACAAAACACTTGTAGATCTGGCGGTCAGGAGAAATTGACATTGAGGGTGAATGATCGTCGTGAAACGGACACAGAGCGACATAGGACTTTCCTTTTCGCTGTACCTGCAGATAACGGCTGATCACATCCACAATATCGGCTTTTGCGCGGACGGCATTGATATCCTGATCACTGATTCTGGGCATGGATCTCCTTAGAATGCGATTTCTTTCTGTATCATCGTGATGACATCTTCTACTGTCATACGGTCCTGTTTCATGGAATCACGGTAACGTACGGTTACGGTCTGGTCCTGCAGAGATTGTTCATCCACGGTAATACAGAACGGAGTACCTACCTCATCCTGACGGCGGTAACGTTTGCCGATCGAACCGGACTCATCATATTCACAGACAAAGTACTTACTGAATTCCGCACGGATCTTACGTCCGAATTCTCCGTGACTCTTACGCAGAGGGAGTACAGCAGCTTTGACCGGAGCCAGGATCGGCGAGAAATGCATCACTGTACGCACATCGCCGTTTTCCAGCGTCTCTTCATCGTACGCTTCACTGAAGAACATCAGGAACAGACGTTCTACACCCACTGCCGGTTCTACACAGTACGGGATATATTTCTCATTGGTCTGCGGGTCAAGATAGCGGAGATCTTCACCGGATGTATTCATATGCTGGGTAAGATCATAATCTGTACGATTCGCAATCCCCCATAATTCTCCCCATCCCCAGGGGAATTCGTATTCAATATCACTGGTAGCCTTGGAGTAGAAACTCAATTCTTCCTTGGCATGATCACGGAAACGCAGATGTTCGGGATTTCCTCCCAGAGACAGGATCCAGTCCATGCAGAACTGTTTCCAGTACGCGTACCATTCATCATCTTCACCAGGTTTGCAGAAGAACTCCATCTCCATCTGTTCAAACTCACGTGTACGGAAGATAAAGTTACCCGGAGTAATCTCGTTACGGAAAGACTTACCGATCTGTCCGATACCAAACGGAAGTTTTTTACGGTATGCGCGCTGTACACCCTTGAAGTCCACAAACATCCCCTGTGCCGTTTCCGGGCGCAGATAGATCGCGTCTTTATCATCTTCCACAATACCCTGGAAGGTCTTGAACATCAGGTTGAACTGACGGATCGGAGTAAAGTCATGCGAGCCACAGTTTGGACATGCCACATGATTCTCCTTGATGTAGGCTTCCATTTCTTCCTTAGTCCAGCCTTCTCCGGTGACTTCACCGTGAGAGAATTCTTCAATCAGATGATCTGCGCGGTGTCTTGTCTTGCAATGACGGCAATCCATCAGAGGATCGGAGAAACTCTTCAGATGACCGCTGGCTTCCCATACCCTTGGATTCATCAGGATCGCAGCCTGGATCTCCACATTATTCGGATCTTCCTGAATAAACTTCTTCTGCCAGGCTCTCTTGATATTATCCTTGAGGGCAACTCCCAAAGGACCATAATCCCAGGTATTGCTTAATCCTCCGTAGATTTCTGATCCCTGAAATACAAAACCTGTATCTTTCGCGTGTGATACGATCTGATCAAATGTCTTATCCATGATGATTACCCCCTTTTCATTCAGGTTGATGTATTATATCACTTTACACCCTGCGGTTCAACAATCCGCATTCTCTTATACAGTTCATAGGAACGCAGGTTGATTCCCCCGTGCAGGGTAAAGAAACGTACCAGCAATTCAATATCCTCTCCGGCATCTTCGATCCTGTCTGCCAGAATATCATAGTGATCCAGGGAAGCTTTGTTGATCAGACGAAACTGACGTAGTTCCTGAATACTGTACGGACGTAAACCAGCCTTTTCCGCACAGTCCCTGCACAGGAAGCCGCCGTCTTCAGGACTGATGGAATATGCTTCCGGTTTTTCACAAAGTACGCAGGCATCCACAACCGGCCCCATACCGTTATGTTCCAGAACATTCGCCAGGAATACAGCCGTCACGATATCCGTACGTTTCCCCTCTCCCAGCATCTTCAGCGCTTCCTGCAGCAGATCATAGAAGAATTCTGTCTGCTGGTGATTCTGATCTTCTGCCGTTAACTGGTCCGTCACTTCACACAGCAGAGCGGATGCCAGAGACGCGTCAAGATCTTCGTACAGGCGCCGGTAGAACGCCACCGTAGATACCGATCGCATACGGAAGATCGTCTTGTTTTCCTTATAATCAAAGTTGAATTCTGTCTCGGTATACGGCATCAGTGAGCGGGCATTCTTACTGGCAGGCTTACGTGCCCCCTGCGCGATCAAAGAGATTCTTCCGTACTCCCTGGTCAGTACCGTAAGAAGTACGGCACTATCCCGGTAATCACTTTGTTTCAGGATGATTCCTCTGACTTTATCATTCATCGGTTATTCCGTACCCATATTCCGTTATACGTTTATCCCGGCTCCGCCATTCTTCTTCCACCCGGACATAGATCTCCAGTTCATTCTCCCAGCCGAAGATCTCCTTGATTTCTTTCTGCGCCAGAGCACAGATCTTCTGTAACATAGCGCCTTTCTTCCCGATGATGATTCCCTTCTGCCCCTGTTTTTCCACCAGGACGAGGGCACGGATCGCGCATACATCCTCCACCCAGGTTTTCTCTTCCACGATCACTGCTGTCGCATGCGGTACTTCCTGTTCCGTACATAACAGGATCTTCTCACGGATGATCTCGGAAATACGGAAGTCCGTGGAACCGTCACTGGTCATATCCATCGGATACAGTGCTTCTCCTTCCGGGAGATACTGAATCGTAGTGTCCAGCAGATCCGCAAAATCATGATCATTTAACGCAGATACAGGGAAGTATTCCGCAAAAGGATAACGGTTCTGCCAGGCAGTAAGCTTGTTCAGGATTTGTTTCTTGTTGAGTTTATCAATCTTGTTCAGGATCAGGAATACCGGAAGATCTGCCTGACGGATCATACGCAGTGTTCTTTCTTCCGCCTCGTTAAACGGCGCGGTACCGTCCACCAGATAATAGATCAGATCTACTCCCTGCAATACCGAAGCTGTCTGCTTATTCAAACGGCTGCCAAGTCTGTCCACCGGCTGATGGATCCCGGGAGTATCCGCAAAGATGATCTGGGCATCCTTGTAATTCATGATTCCGCGGATCTCACTTCGTGTAGTCTGCGGCTTAGGAGAAACAATTGCCAGTTTTTCACACATCAACGCATTCAGCAGCGTGCTTTTACCGGCATTCGGACTTCCTGCAAGCGCCACAAATCCGCTCTTTTTCACCTGTCTTGTCCCGGATACGCTGCCGGTCATATACTCTTTTTCACTCATTTTATCCATCTCCAGATCTTAGGCAGGAAGATCATTCCCCCGATCACCAGCGCAACACAGGCAGACCACAATACTGCGCCTGCAGAAAGATCCTTGATCACCCGGATCTTTTCGTTATACTCCGTGGTATACAGGTCGCATAGCTTCTCCAGGCAGGCATTGACGATCTCCAGACTGACCACAAGCGCGATCATGATCAGTACCGCCAGCCATTCTCCCGGATTGATTTTCAGTATAAAACCCGCAAGTACCGCGAGCAGTCCAAGGAAGATCTGGATTCTGACACCGGTATCCTTCCACGCCTCAGAGAGACCTGTAAACGCAGGCTGGAACTTCTTTTTCATATACGCTGTACGATCTCATCCAGGATCTCATCCTGAAGCGCAAACATCTCTTTTTCTTCTTCCGGCGTCATATGATCATACCCCAGGCAGTGCAATAAACCGTGGGTAAACAGGAAACAAATCTCCCGGCGGAACGAATGTCCGTATTCTCGTGCCTGTCTGCGCGCATAGTCGGTATTGATGAAGATATCTCCGAGATCCTGCTGTTCTTCCTCCGGATAGATTTCTTCACCATCCATGGCCGCAAATGTGATCACATCGGTAGGACGGTCAATCTTACGGTAATCCCGGTTAAGTTGATGAATCGTCCGTGAACGCACAAAAGAAACCGATACTTCATTGTCCTCTTTCAGATTAAGGATCTTCTCACATCTTCGGGAAATGACCTCAAAATCCTCCGAAAAAGCACTCATATCCTGATTTGTCCGATTCAATACAGTAATAATCATAAATAGTATTATACCACCTTGTCAGTCTTTCTTCCCGGATGCGAAATAATCCAGTTTCAATATCTTACGGGATATTTCTTTCTGCCGGAACGCGTAATCCATTTCCTGTCGGGCTTTTTCTTCATCGTAGTCGTCAAGGAACTCAAACTCATCATCCATGAAGTTATAGTAATAATGATCTGTCTTCCAGTACTCCCATTCACTGAAGAACAATCCGTCATACTCCGGATCAAAGATATCCCTTCCCAGGATCGTATGCGGATCGTAGTCCAATCCCCAGAGATTGGCTATGGTCGGCAGAAGATCCAGGGCCGTAGCTGTCTTGGTATATTCCATGGGTGTTTCCATGGTGCTGTTATAGAAATAAAGTTCGGTATAACGGTATTCATCCAGAGGTTTAATTCCGGTCTGTTCGTAGAAAATACTGTCACCCCAGAGATTCAGGTTCTTGACTTCGTGATCACCGAAGAACACGAAGACAACATCGTCCAGTTTCCCGGCTTTTTCCATCTCGTCCATGAAATTTCCTATTGCCTGGTCCAGATCCATATTCTTGGCGATATAAGACACAAACGAATCATCCAGATCCGGATATTTCGCCTTGATCCTGGAAACACTCTCTTCACTTACACCAAAACTGTCCAAGGTGTATGGCTGGTGACCGCTGTAGGTGATCCAGTAGATCATATACGGTTTCTCATTTTCCACGTACATCCATTTCAGCACTTCCATGACATCCAGATCGGTTGTGCCGTCCGCGACACCGATACGGTTACTGTCATAGAAATCCTGATAGCCATACGTAGGAAAGATCACATCCCGGTTATAGTATTTTCCGTAATTGTTATGATAGGCAGCGGTCCAGTATCCGGCATCGTTGAATAGTTTCGGCAATGTTGTCTTATATTCATTTTCCGGGAAGGCATAACATACCGCGTGGCCTTCACTGTTGGGTATCAGAGACACATTGGTCATGAATTCGGTATCGCTGGTAGAACCAGGAAGCGCCGGTGTGTTGAAGTTCCGCACATGCAGACCATCCGTATACATCTTATAGATATTCGGTGTCAGTTCCTCATCCAGAGAGGCGCGGTTAAAAGATTCCGCCTGGATAATAAAGATATTCTTTCCGGCAAACATACCGGTATAGTCATTTTCGGTCCGTTCCGGGCGTCCGGCCAGGAACTGTGTGATTTCCTGCTTGTCTTCCGCGGACATGACTTCTTTCTGCAGGTATAGTTCTCCGTCACGGTACAACAGAGGCAGGATTCCGAAGCGGTCCACAAACTGGTTCGTTGTCGGAATGACATCATAGATATAGTAATCTGTATTGCTCATCTGGAAGAGATCCACATTATTCTTGAGATCTTCCGTCATTGCGAGGTAGTTCTGGTAACGATGATTCATCGGAATGAGGAGGCACAGGAATGCCAGCTTGTACGGAATCCGCCAGCGCAGACGGAAACACCGTCTCTGACAAAGGAAATACAGGAGAATGAAGATCAGAGTGATCACAACGAACATCGCGACAACCATCAGTTCTTCCCGGTGGATAAATTCAAACGCGCTTTCTTTTACACCGACAACTTCCCCGAACAGATCCAAAGCAGTATTGATCCGGCAGTAACTGTTAAACGCGCGGTAATACCATGTCTGGCCGAGAATAACGAATAAAAACGCGCCTACATACAGGAATAATACATACCGGTTTAACATCGGTCCGATCACCCAGATCAGCAGTACTGCCCCATAGCGGATAATATTGTACAGTTCCGTATCAAAGACCGTAGTAAAAGAATACTGATCATGAATATAGTTCATATACAACAAAACCAGTACCGTGTAAAGAATTTCAATCAGAAAATAGAGAAAAATCCGAAATGGTTTCTTCAGCCGTGTTTTTTTCTTCATTACTTGTTGCTCTCGTCACTATAACGTTCGATGATCTTCTGTACTAAGGGATGTCTGACGACATCATCGCTGGTCAGATGCAGGATCTTGATTTCTTCGACAGGCTGCAGGATATGCGCCGCGTCAACAAGACCGCTGCGTGTGCCTACCTTCAGATCGATCTGGGTCACATCACCGGTAATCACCATCTGGGAATGGAAACCAAGACGTGTCAGGAACATCTTCATCTGTGCCGGTGTCGTATTCTGTGCTTCATCCAGGATAACGAAAGAATCATCCAGTGTACGGCCTCTCATGAACGCCAGAGGGGCAATTTCAATCGTTCCCTTTTCAATCAGTTTCTCAGTCTGTTCCACACCGAGCATATCGTGCAGGGCATCATAAAGAGGTGTCAGGTACGGATCAACCTTCTCCTTCATATCACCTGGAAGAAAGCCCAGGGACTCTCCGGCTTCTACTGCCGGTCTGGTCAGTACGATTCTGCGCACATCACCCTTTTTCAGCGCGGATACCGCCTTGATCACTGCCAGGTAAGTCTTACCTGTACCTGCCGGTCCGATTGCAAAGACGATCGGATAGTCGTCCATGGCTTTAACAAACTGTAGTTGTCCGTTCGTTTTTGGTGAAATTGCCTTACCTGTAAGTGTCCGTCCGATGATCACATTGCTCAGTTCATCAAAACTGATCTTTTCGCTTTTTGCCACCAGCCGGCATGCGTACAGAACATCTTGTTCTGATACACTCTGGTTCTTCTTTGCCAGTTCATATAATGCGTAGATCACGTCCTGGATTTGTTCACCGACAGCTTCATCGCAATCCTTCACCGTAAATGTATTGTCACGGAAAGAAATATCTTTTCCGAAACACATGCCTAAAAGCTGAAGATTCTTGTCTTCCATACCTACCAGACTCATTGCCTGTAGTGTTGTCATTTCCTCAATGGTTATATTTACCGTATTTTCCAAATCTGCCTCCTGTGATGAAAAAGAGAAGCCTTGGCTTCTCTTATTTTCCACGTCTTCTTGCTTTACGTGCTGCTTCGCTCTTTAATTTGCGTTTTACGCCCGGCTTTACATAATACTCTCTCTTACGAGCCTCAGCAAGGGTTCCGTTACGGGATACCTGACGCTTGAAACGACGAAGTGCATCATCAAGATTTTCGTTGTCTTTTACTACGACTCTTGCCATCTTTATCCCCCCTTCCCGATTCGCATAATCTATATTAACAAAGCCTGTATAAATTTTCAACGATAACTTTATCCGCAGATCAGTTTTATTCCGCTGCTGGTACCGATCCTTGCCGCCCCGGCTTCAATCATGGCATTGAAGTCTTCCGGCGTACGTATTCCGCCTGATGCCTTGACCCGGCAGCGATCTCCGACAGTCTGTTTCATCAGCCGCACATCTTCCACAGTTGCGCCGCCTTTGGAGAAACCTGTACTTGTCTTGACAAAGTCCGCACCGGCATTCACAGCACATTGACAGGCAAGGACTTTCTCCTCATCCGTAAGCAGGCAGGTCTCAATGATCACCTTCAGGATATGTTCACCGACCGCTTCCTTGATCCTGCGGATCTCTTCTGTAACATAGACGGTATCTCCGGCTTTTAAGGCTCCGATATTGATTACCATATCGATCTCTTCAGCGCCTTCTTCCACAGCCTGGCAGGCTTCCTGAATCTTGGTCTCCGTTGTATTTGCGCCAAGCGGGAAACCAATAACCGTGCAGACCTTGACATCGGTTTCCTTCAACAGTCCGTATGCCATCTTCACATAACACGGCTGTATACATACACTCGCAAAGTCGTATTCTTTCGCTTCCAGACAGAGTTTCTCTATATCCTGAGGTGTGCTTTCTGGTTTCAGTAACGTATGATCAATATACTTGTTCTTACTCATTCCGGTCATCTCCTTCTCCGAAGTAATATTTGTGGATCACTTCTCTGGCAATAACATCATCCCCACGGTATGGTTCCCTGCCTTCTCTTCTGTACATGAACTTTTCATCACCCTTGCCCATGACAATGATCGTATCTCCCTTATCCGCCAGTTCCACAGCCTGACGGATCGCGTCATAACGATCTTCGATGATCGAGTACGGAGTATCATTGATTCCGGTAGAGATTTCATTACAGATATCGGATACACGTTCATCTCTGGGATCATCTTCGGTAAGGATGATCATATCCGCGTACTGGTCCAGAATACTTCCGAACACTTTCCTTTTCTCCGTATCACGCTTTCCTGCGGAACCGGTAACACCAATGATCCGGTTTCCGCGCGGGGTGATCGCTGACGCAAATTCGCACAACTTGATAATTCCATCCGGTGTATGCGCGAAGTCTACGATCAGGTTGAACGGCTGTCCCTCCATGATTCTTTCCATACGTCCTTCGATCTGGCGGATCCTGCCGATCATCGGGATCATCTTTTCAATCGGTACGCCGCTGACGTTCAAGGCCGTGATTGCCGCAAGCAGGTTGGACAGATTAAACTTCGCAATCAGATTTGTTTCAATCTCATAATCCAGATTGTTGCAGTGCAGTGTAAACTTCGTACTGTTGCTTAACAACTGGTAAGATGTGATCTGGTAGTCCGCGGGGTTGTCCACACCATACGTTACCACCTTAGCCTTGGTATCCTTTACGATATCCATTCCTTTGGGATCATCCATATTCGTTACCGCTACAGCAGAAGGCTTCAGGGAGTCAAACAAATGTTTCTTCGCCTCAAAGTAGTTCTCAATTGTACCGTGATAGTCCAGGTGGTCATGTGTGAGGTTGGTGAAGATCGCCACATCAAAATCTATACTCTCTACTCTTCTCTGATCAATTCCGATCGAGGAAGCTTCCAGGGAACAGCACTTGATTCCGGCATCGATCATGTCTTTCAGGATACCATGCAGGTCATCAATATCCGGTGTTGTCAGAAGCGGCGGTAACTTGACATTGCCGTATTCAATAGCGATCGTACCGATATACCCGGTTGGTGAGATCGGATCCATCAGATCACGGATAATACAGGCAATGGAACTCTTTCCGTTCGTCCCGGTAACTCCGAACATCATCAGATGATGGGATGGATACCCGTAGAATGCGTCTGCCACATGATTAAAGGTAGCGGTCACGTCTTTCACCTTGATGTAGGTGATATTGGGATCCTTGTTTTCCAGAGGTTCGGAATGCACAATGACCTTAGCCCCGTTTTCAATAGCCTGATTCACAAACTTGTGTCCGTCATGCATCATTCCCTTATGACAGAAAAAGATAGAGTTTGGTCTCTTCTTACGGCTGTCCGGCATAAGACTTTCAATCTCTATATCCGGTACATTTTCAAACAGATCTTTCAGATTCATGGTTTCACACCCTTTCCGCATAAACCTCATGGTCTATGATTTCAGTAATCCGGACTTCCATCAGGATTCCGCGTTCTTGTTCACCTTTGATTTTAACAGGAATATACTCCGATGTATGCCCTGACGCATACCCATCGTTATTTCTTTCCGTAATGACAGAAGCTGTTCTCCCGATCCAGCGTTTCTTATACTGGTCATAGAGTTCTTCCGATATGCGTATACATTCCGCAGTTCTTTGCTTCTTCACAGCAGTGTCCAGATGTCCGTCCATCTGTTCTGCCCTTGTCCCGCTGCGCAGAGAGAACGGGAATACGTGCAGGAAGGAGAATTCACAGGTCCTGAGGAATTCTTTCGTCTGTGCGTAATCTTCTTCTGTTTCACCAGGGAAGCCAACGATCAGGTCTGCGGAAATGGAGATATCCGGGATTGCCTGACGGATCTCGCTGATCCTGCGGAGATATTCTCCGGTTGTGTAGGGACGGTTCATGGCTTTCAGTGTGCGGTCACATCCGGACTGCAGAGGGATATGCAGGTGTCTGGCGATCCGGGTATCTTGCTTCATCAGCTGAATCAGGTTATCATCGATTTCCGTGATCTCAATGGAAGATATACGGAGTCTCTGCAGCCTGCTTTCTTCCTGCAGGATCCTGCGGATCATCTCTGTCAGTGTTACCTCATATTCCTTGCCGTATCGTCCGGTATGGATACCGGTAAGTACGATCTCGCTGTGATTCTCAGATAATGCCTTCACTTCTTTCAGCACAGATGCCGGATCCAGGGAGCGTTCCCTGCCTCTTGCGTAAGGAATAATACAGTAGGAACAGAACTGATTACAACCGTCCTGGATTTTCAAATATGCGCGTGTCTGTGTTGTGAAGCGATCAGCCGACGCGGCCTCAAACGGCACGTTCTTCAGTTCGCTGACCTTGCGGATCTTTTTCCCTGTGCGCAGATATTCTTCAATGTATGCAGGTAATTCCTGCTTGAACTCGGTGCCGATGATGATTTCCGCATCTTCATCCATCTCCCTGCTGATCTGTGTATAACATCCTGCGGCTGCCACGATACAGGAAGGATTCAGACGTTTCCCCCGGCGGATCATCTGCCGGCTTTTCTGGGATGCGGTATTGGTTACGGCACAGGTAAAAACCACCGAGATATCGGCTGGTTCACCTTCCGCAACACGTTCAAATCCCTGCTGTACAAGTGCCGAGGCAACAGCTTCTGCCTCATATGCATTTACTTTACAGCCAAGGATCGTCATTGAGAACTTCATCGGTTTTCCCTTTCCAAGTGATCCCCGATCACACTTAACGCATAAATACAGGCTGTTTCAGCACGCAGAATACGGTTTCCGAAACTGACCATGGAAAACCCGTTCTCCAGAAACTTATCGCATTCTTCGTCTGTAAATCCTCCCTCCGGACCAATCACGATCAAGGTATCTTCCTGTTTCAGCACATCCCCAAGCATAGGACTCTTCTCATACCCTCGTTCATAGCCAAACAGATTCTGTGCCTGCTTATATTCCGGCAGCTTGTCAACAGAAATCATCTTCTCCAGAACCGGTATCCGGTTTCTTTCACACTGCGAAGAAGCCTCTTCCAGGATACTC
>JAFRMA010000019.1 GCA_017430925.1 Solobacterium sp.
GTTTTCAAGACCGGACCCTTCAGCCACTTGGGTACTCCTGCAATAATGTGATGGTGGACCCTGAAGGACTCGAACCTTCAACCAATCGGTTATGAGCCGATAGCTCTGACCATTGCGCTAAGGGTCCGTGTACAGGACTGCTAAATAGAAATGGTAGCGAGGGTGGGAGTCGAACCCACGACCTACCGGGTATGAACCGATTGCTCTAGCCAACTAAGCTACCTCGCCATGTAACTGGTGGTCGGGATGGCAGGATTTGAACCTGTGACCCCTTGATCCCAAATCAAGTGCACTACCAAGCTGTGCTACATCCCGACTGGCGCGCCGAACAGGAGTCGAACCCGTAACCTTTTGATTCGTAGTCAAATACTCTATCCAGTTGAGCTATCGGCGCGGATGACCATCAAAATGGTGCTTACTTAAGATAACATACATGTTCATCCTTTGCAAGTCTTACTTTTCTCAAAAAGAGTATTTTCTTTTTTGTTAGATAACTATGCAGGAATCGATCAGTGCCTTTCAGAATTGCGTTTATCTGCCTCTTCCAGGGCAATTTTACGCGCCAATTCCTTCAGCTTGCCATCCATCTCGGATATACGCAGAGTAAGCGAGAATACGCGGTAAATCAGGATGGTAATAATGACAAGATAGACGAGATTGACAGTAGAAAGAATACCAAAGATATGCCCGAAGAAATCCGCAATCTCCGGAATCACCGCCAATAAGACAAGCAGAATCGCAAACAGTGTCCAGAAAACACTGTCGCCGACCTGAAGACGTGATTTACGAATATTCCGGATCATCACATAGAATGCCGCGAAAGCACCGACGATCAACAATAACCTGAATGCCAAACTCATATTATTTCTCCAGATCTACCTTCTCACGGAACCATCCGATCAACATAATATTCAGACATACATTCAACATATACTGAATACTCCTGGTGATATTCAGATAACTCTCTCCGGCGATTCTCTCTTTTACTTCCACAGGCACTTCCGTAAGTTTTGCGCCGCAGCGGATCAGATACACGATCGTATCCGGTTCCGGTCCGAGATTGATATCTTTGGCCAGCAGTTCAACGATTCTTTTGGAAAGCATACGCATACCGCTTGTTGGATCCTTGATCGTCTGCCCTGTACAGATTTTGGTCATCATACCAATCAGGTTACTGCCGAACATACGCAGGCTGTGCGGTTTGGGTTTATCCACAAAACGGCTGCCGACAACGACATCATAGCCCTCTTCCATTTTATCCATCATGCTCCGGATATACTGGGGCTGATGCTGACCATCTCCGTCAAACTGCAATACCGCGTCATATCCATGATTCAGCGCATACTGCAGACCGGTCTGAAAAGTTGCGGACAAGCCAAGATTGATGGGCTGATCCACATAGTTAAACTGATGATTCTTGATCACCTGCAGTGTATGATCACGACTGCCGTCATTAATTACAACATAATCGTATTGAGGATAGTTTTCACGCAGATCATTGACAACTCTGGCGATATTCTCCTCTTCGTTATACGCAGGAATAATAACTAAAAGACGCATAGTTTACCCCTTTTTCTTCTCAATCGTGTTGGATTGCTGGGCAGTGCGGTATACATAAGCGATGGCTTTGGCTATCGGTGCCGGCCAGAATTTCTTCAGCATCCGGTATTCCTGCTCGCTGCGGGTGTGATCCTTGATCTCACGTGATGTATGGGAATCTTCATGTACACGGTGTCCCATAAGGGGCTCCGCAATATATGTAAACGCGCGGTCCGGTACATTGCTTAACTTATACCAGCCGTACCAGTCCCCTTCCCCGAAGAATTCATTCTGACGGAAGATCCGGTCAAACGGGATATTCTCCGGCACAAATGTAACGGATGGACAGCAGATCGCATTTCCCATACAGATTGCTGTTTTCCGGATCATGCTGGATGTAGTGGACCTGGCAAGCTTCATCGGGGTAAGCAGGATTCTCTTGACCCTCAGGATCTTATTACTGTATACACGTTCATTTTCACGAATTTCATAGTAGTCCGTAAACATGATCATGGTATTGGGATATTTGCGGTATGTTTCCACCATCCGGCGTGAGTATGCAGGATCATACTGATCATCCTGATGCGCGATGGTAACCAGTGTATTCTGCCCGTGACTCCAGGCAAAATCAAAGTCTCCGATATTTCCGCTGTTCTTGACCGGGTTGACGATCACTTCAAGTCCGTACTTCTCCGCAATTTTACGGATATGTTCATTATCTGTAGAAGTACCAATCACAACATGACTTGGGTATTCCTGTTTCAGACATGATAAAACCGCGTTCTCCAGATACGGGGACTCTTTATATGCCAGAACTACAAATGTATGAATCGGTTTTAGTGTCATAGTTATTCCTCATATACAAACCGGTGTACACCAGATATACCACCGTCATGTATTCCCTGTTATCTATAATAACATTATACATTATAACCGCAGTACGGCCGAATTACCAAACGACTTTCAATTAATTATGAACTGTTCCGGCAGGCTTATAACGCAGAAGGATACCTGCAGCACACAGGAAGACAAGATTCGTACAAATCAGAACGATTGATATGGTATTACAGTTCTCCGGGCGGATCAGCAAGGCAGAGAACAGGAAACAGGAACCGGCAGAGATCAATGCGCAGATCAGATGAGCGTATAAATACCCCTTGATCACAAAGATCTGGGTAATAATCCAGGTGAAGGTCAGGGATAATCCGCTCAGGATACCGAGATACAGGTAATGATACATCTGTCCGGGACCGCTGCCGAACAACAAAGACATCACCGGTTTGCCAATCAGGAATACCAGCAATTCCGCACCTGCCGCAAGGAAGCAAGCCCCTCCGACCAGCAGCAACAGATATTTACGGTAAGAACTCTTGTCATGACTCTGATAACTGCGGGCAAGATACGGGGATAGCGTATAGATCAGAATATTCACTGTAAGCTGTAAAAAGATTACCATGGTATAAATCGAGTTATAAACGCCAAGATCTGCCATACTTCCCTGTCTACTGAAGAACAATCGCGGTACCGCAACGACGGAAGAAGACAGTACTTCAAATGCCATGATCGGGAAACAACGTACCAGGATCTCTTTCAGATGCGCAAGATTTCCGGACAGTCCGCGGATCTCTGCCACAGAACGCATTTTCCGCAGATTATAGAAGAAAAACACCAGCAATGAGATTCCGGCCATCACCGCAAATCCTGCCGTCATATCGGCCGTAAAACGCAGCGTAAGCCAGAAAAACACCATGTACAGCAGTCCGCGCAGCACCATGGACTTCGCGTTGATATCCATGATCAGCCTCTTCTGCCCGAAGCAGTCCAGCACTTCGATCAAAGCTTCCGACATCTTGAACAAAGTGTATGCATATAACACATGTGTCACTTCCGGACCATAGCCGCCGATCAGCGCGGTCATGACCAGAACCACACAGGAGATCAAAATACTGAGTATACGTGAAGTCAGGTATTCATTTTCGGTATAACGACTCTCGGTATCGGATACGATATAACTGCGCATACCCCACAAGGAAACCGCATAGATCGTATTCCCCACACTGCTGGCAATCGCGTAATAACCGCTGTGTACCTCGCCAAGCATACGGATGATCAGAAAACCAAACACCCAAACCGCAAGATTATAGAGGATCATACCGATGGTATTCCAGCTGAGATTCTTTTTCACATTTCCCTGACTCATATTACTAGAAGTATATCACACTAATCCTGAAACGTAGATTGTATAGACTACGTTTCTGATGAAAACAGCAGAAATAGGTTTGCAATTTCACAAAGCCTCGCATATAATATATAAGCGATGGTTCCTTAGCCAAGTGGTAAGGCAGCAGACTGCAACTCTGCGAGCGCCGGTTCGATCCCGGCAGGAACCTCCACTTTTTATATCCCGGGGTCATGGCGGAATAGGCAGACGCAACGGACTTAAAATCCGTTGGTGGCAACACCGTGTGGGTTCAAGTCCCACTGACCCCACCATCACACGTTAATAAAACCGCATTGTTATGCGGTTTTTTGATTTCGTGGGGAATTTTGCAGGGAATTTATCACTTAAAGTGCTGCGTATACCTTTGCGATCCGGCTGGCCAGACGCGCGTTATTATAGGCAAGCTCCAGGTTGGAGGCGAAGGATACACCCTCAGTCATATCCTTGATTTCTGCCAGCAGGAACGGAGTTATATACTTACCGCGGATACCCAGGTCATCCGCTTTCTTCAGTGCTGCATCGATAACACCATTCATCCAGTCGAAGTCTAACGCAAATTCTTCCGGAATCGGGTTCCCGATCACCAGGCCGCCCTTGAGCCCTAAATCCCACTTTGTCTTCATGATCTTTGCGATGATCTCCGGAGATTCAGCGTTGTAGTCCAGTTTATACCCGCTCTTGCTGCAGTAGAACGCGGGGAATTCGTCGGTCTGGTACCCAAGTACAGGTACACCCTGTGTTTCCAGGTATTCCAGGGTTCTGCCAAGATCCAGGATCATCTTCGCACCGGCACACACAACCGCTACCGGTGTATTTGCCAGTTCCTGCAGATCAGCCGAGATGTCCATACTGTCTTCTCCGCCTCTGTGCACACCGCCGATACCACCTGTCGCAAAGATACGGATACCGGCCATTGCCGCAATCAGCATCGTTGTCGCTACCGTTGTCGCGCCATTCATACCGGTCGCAAGATATACTGCCACATCTCTGCGTGATACCTTTCCGACATTCTCTGCCCTGCACATCAGATCCAGTTCATCTGAGCTTAATCCGACTTTCAGCTTTCCGTTGATAATTGCGGTCGTTGCCGGAATCGCTCCTTCACCGCGGACGATCTTTTCCACCTTGTGCGCAAATTCCACATTTTCCGGGAACGGCATACCATGAGATAAGATCGTGCTTTCCAATGCTACTACAGGGTTACCCTCTTTGATTGCTTCCGCAATCTCCGGCTGAATATCCAGATAATCTTCTAGTTTCATCCTCTGTTCTCCTTTATGATCTTTTGTAAGTTTTTCCTTGATAACAACGGACTGATTACTTCCTTACTGCGAACAGCGAGAATGCCCGCTGCCAGGCCAAGATCCAGCACAGACTCAATTTCCAGCCCGTCGATCAGTCCGCAGATAATTCCGGCAAAGAAACTGTCACCTGCACCTGAGGCATTGACCATTTCCTTCTCTTCGTGAAAACGCTGCAGGATCTGCCGGTTATGGTCCATATACAGACAACCATCCCTGCCCAGCGAAATATACAGTGTTTTCGTTCCGCTTTCAATTACTTTCCGCCCTGCCGCAATCAATTCTGCGGGATCCCGTACCGGCATGCCGCTCAGTACTTCCAGTTCCGTACGGTTTGGTTTTACCGCGCAGATCCTTCCGACGAACGGTTTCATCTTCTCCGCAAGAATATCCGAAACCGGATCCAGGAAGATCTTGTCCCCGAAATGGTCCACAAGATATTCAATCGTTTCTTCCAGCAAGGATGGATCAATGACGATAATATGTGCGTTTTCCAGCACTTCATGATGTTCACGCAGGTATTCTTCTGTAATATGTGACATTACACCCATATCGCAGAGCGCAAGTTCCATATCGTTATTTTCACTAAGTACCTGGATAAATACACCGGTAGAAGCTCCGGGCACAACCAGCGCGTGACTAATATCCATCCCCTGTTCTTCCACGGCAGATAAAACGATCTTTCCGTAGACATCATCACCGACTGCTGTCATCAAAACACACGGGATGTCCAGATGCATCAGATTATCCAGTATATTGCGTGTTACACCGCCGATTCCGGTAAAGACCTTTGCGGGATGATCGGTCTTTTCCCGAAGCGGAACCAGACTCTTACCGTAGATATCGATATTAGCCGCACCGATACCAACCACATATCCACTGTTCATAGAGTCATCCTCCTGTACCCATTATAAATCACCTTACAAAACATGCGTATGTTGTTTCCTGTGTTATTTCAGTCCTCTGCGTATCATCGTTTCTTCAACCAGATCATAGTACTGGGTCATATAATATGCAAATCCCTCTTCACCAATCACGAAAGGATTGGGAACACCGTTGACGATCTTACGAATTAATTCATGGCGTTCAAGTCCGTTATCAAGCGTAGGATGCGCGCACAGTTCCACATCCACGTGATATTCCCGGCATAGCTTCGTAAACTTGTCCAGTGATGCCCGATAGTCATATGGGTCTGAATCCGGCAGTAGTCCGGAACCGCCCCACATTCCTGCCATATGTTTTCTGCCTTCATCATAGACAGGCAGGATAAATGAGTAACAACCCTTCGTATGTCCCGGAGTCAGAACGGTCATAATCTCCAGATCCCCAAACTTCAGTATTTCACCGTCATTGTAATAACAGTCGATATCATAGCCGATCACCGGCCACTTATCCAGGGCAACGGTTTTTGCCAGAACCGTATCGGTTTCACCGAGATATAATTTACAGCCGTAGTTCCGGCGGAACCAGTCTGCCTGGCCATAGTGATCAAAATGACCATGACTGATCAAGATGGCTTTCAGATCATGAATATCCAGACCGAGATCCGCGATACCCTGTACGATCGTATCCCTGGACTGGTCATCCGGTTCCATACAGTCAATCAGGATAAATCCATCCCCTGTCTCCACTACATAACACCCTACAATGACATTGCCGATAAATGACACATTATCAAAGATCCTGGTAGCTGGAGGAGCTGTCCACGCACTTCCAAACGGAGGTTTTACCGAATTTGGTTTACGCCACGATTTCATTATCATTATCCTCTTTTCTACTCTTATTCTAACAAAAAGGCCGCATCTGCGGCCTTATGAATACTAGTTTTTAACTTTGTTCCAGAGGAATCCAAGTTCCTGCCTCAGAACTTCACTGTAGTGGAAGATCTCATCTTTATCGTAACCTTCACGAGGCAGATACGCGTTATTCTCGTAGAAGTCACCATCTTCGGAGCTGAGTTCATCCATAACCTGTTTATTCGGAGAAGTATAACCTACAGCGACAGAGTTGGCATATGCCACATCATAGCTGGAGATATAGTCAATGAACGCATTGGCCAGACCGGAACACTGTGCATCCTTAGGCATAACCATGGCATCGATCCAGTGGTTGGTTCCCTGATAAGGTTCAGAGAAGGCCATATCTTCATTCTCAGAAACGATATATGCGGCATCACCGGAATATACAACAGCGATATCCTTTTCACCGTTGATCATTGCGTCAATGACTTCATCCGTAACATAAGAAGGTTCCATGGTATCATCCAGCTGTTTCAGCCATTCAAACGCTTTATTGATCTCATCTTCATTCTCTGTATTCATGGAGTATCCGAGAGCTTTGAAGGCAATCATGAAGGCATCTCTCTGAGAATCATACATGAAGATCTTACCCTTGTATTTGGTATTCCGGAGGATTTCCCATCCCTGCTCTTCCACTTCCTGAGGGTCAACATTATTCTTGTTGTAGATGATTCCTACAGAACCCCAGAAATAAGGAACCGCATAGGAATGATCCGGGTCAAAGGAACCGGCAAGTTCCATAGCCTGACGTTCAAATCCATCCTGGTTTTCCATGGAATCCAGATCCAGTTCCTGCAGGAAGTTTTCTTGTAATAAACGTTCAATCATATAATCCGAGGGAACCAGAACATCGTAGGAACTGCCGCCCTGAAGTTTTGTATACATCATTTCATTGGAATCAAACAAGTCATAGTTTACGGTAGCGTTATACATCTTTTCAAAATTCGGGATAACATCTTCATCAATGTATTCACCCGGGCTGAAGACGTTGATCACATTGCAGCCATAAACTTCCTTGGCATCTACAGTTTCTTTTTCCGTATCATTGGTTGCGGAAGCACCGGAGTTGGAGCATCCGCCTGCGACCAGCAGACCGGCAAGCAGTACTTTAGCTAATTTTTTCATTTCTTTTCCCTCTTCTTTCTTTAATCATAGGAACGACATTGATAATGATCAATACGATGGTAATTACATAGACGATCAACGCGCTTAAGGCATTGATGGTAGGATTGATCCGTTTAACACTGGAATAAACATAGATCGATATATTATTCACACCGGGACCGGTGGTAAACAGTGAGATAACGAAGTCATCGAAAGACATCGTGAAGGCAACCAGCGCGCCGGCAATGATTCCTTCCTTGATCTGCGGAATGATCACCTTCCATAAAGCCTGTATTGGTGTGCATCCCAGATCCAGCGCTGCTTCCGCAATATTGGGATCCAGACTGCGTAATTTTGGCATGATGGAGAGAATCACATACGGAATACAGAACGCGATATGCGCCAGCACCATGGTCGTAAACCCGGTCTGGATACGCAGAGATGTAAAGAACAACATGAATCCGATCGCTGTAACGATATCCGGATTTAACATCGGCAGATTATTCACCTGACTGACCATCTCCCTGACGATACGGTTACTCTTGGACAAACCAATGGCAGTAATCGTACCCACAATCGTGGAAACGATCGTAGCGATGACAGCACAGGCTACGGTATAGCCGATCGCTTCCATGATGGTACGGTTAGAGAACATCTTTTCGTACCACTGCAGGGAGAATCCGGTAAATCTTGTCAGTGACTTTGAACTGTTGAAACTGAAGAACACGACATAGAAGATCGGCAGGTAGAAGAAGAACAAGATCAGGACAAGATAGATTTTTTCATGAAGTTTCGTCTTCTTTTCCATCAGATTTCATCCTCCTTTGCTGTTCTGTCCAGTTTTCTGGTCACATACATGGAGATCAGGATAATGATTGCCATGATGAAGCTGATTGCAGAACCAAAGTTCCAGTCACCGGAAGTAATGAAGTAATCTTCAATCAGGTTACCGATCAGGACATACTGACCGCCGCCGAGTAATTTCGGGATAAAGAAGCTGGATACCGCAGGCAGGAATACCAGGGTAATACCGCTGACTACACCCGATAAGGACAACGGAAGCGTAACCTTGAGGAAAGCCTGGAAATCATTGGCGCCAAGGTCACGTGCCGCCACCAGCAGTGCCGGATCGATCTTGGACAAAGATGTATAGATCTCCAGAATCATGAACGGCAGGAAGTTATAGACCATACCGACATAGACTCTGGCTTCACTGGAAAGTTCCACATATCCGAGCAATCCTCTCCAGGCATAGGTTCTGACCAGCATATTGATCCACATCGGAAGTGTGATCAGCAGGATCATGATTGCCTGGTTGTTTCCCTTCAGCTTGGCAATAATATATCCGCAGGGATAACCCAGAGCGATACAGATGATCGTCGTCGCCACCGCCATCTTCAAGCTTCGCCACAGGACATTGGGGAATACGGAATCCTCAAAGAACCGGATGAAGTTCTGGAAGGTAAACTGGAAGGTCAGGACATCATTACCACTCTTCGAAAAAGCATAGAACACGATCATCAGCATCGGCAGGATGATCATGACTACCATCCATACAATGTACGGATAGGCCATCTTACTGAAGCCCTTCATGATCAGACCACCATCTTTCTCATGACATGAATATCTTCAGGATTCCAGTTCAGACCGATTCTCTCTCCTTCTTCGATCTTATCCGTGGTTTCTACTTTCAGTTCACGACCCTGAGTAGAGAATGTAATCGGGTAATCCCCTTCCACGATATTCTCATCATCGAAGTCATATTTGACATCCCAGATTTCTACACGGGAATCATCTTCCAGGTTCCAGGCTGCCGCGTCTGCCCACAGGATCAGGTCTGTATCCAGAGCCATGGACTCCTTGATTTCATCTGCAGTACGATAGAAATCAAATGCCTGGATACCTTCTTCGTTGGACTGGTCTTCAATAACATTCGGTTTTACCACAAAGATCTTGATACTGATCTCCGTGCCCTTATCGGTAGCGAATGTACAGTCATATGTACCTACTTCGTTCTTTACGTTATAGGTTACCTTGGACAGGGATACATCTTCGTTATCCTCATTCCAGGCCTGTGCATTCGCTCTGGTAATGACTTCACTGTCCGTAAGATTCGGGACATCTTCCAGGTCCATGTAGAAGTTGGAAGCACTGATTTTTTCATGCGCGCTTTCGTTGGTAATGTCATGTTCCTTTGTAACATGCATGGTTACGGTCTTGGATGTACCGGAACTGGTTTCTACGATCACTTCGTAATGGACACCCTTGAACAGTACGGATTTGACTTCCCCGTTCATCTTGCCCTGGTTTCTCGGTACGATATCGATATCTTCCGGACGGATAACTACATCTACCGGTTCATTATCTTTAAAGCCTTTATCTACGCATTCATATTCAACATCATCGAAACGTACCAGACCATCACGGATCATATTTCCCTCAATGATGTTGGAATCACCGATAAATCTTGCGCAGTATTCATTGATTGGTTCGTTATATACTTCCAGCGGTGTGCCGATCTGTTCGATCTCACCGTCTTTCATGATGACGATCTTATCGGACATGGTCAGCGCTTCTTCCTGGTCATGGGTAACGAACACGAAGGTAATACCGACTTCTTTCTGGATCTGTTTCAGTTCCAGCTGCATTTCCTTTCTGAGGTTCTTATCCAGAGCGCTCAGGGATTCATCCAGCAGAAGTACTTTCGGTTCATTGACCAGGGCACGCGCAATAGCGACACGCTGCTGCTGTCCGCCGGATAACTTCGTGACATCACGGTGCAGGAAGTCTTCCAGACCGACCAGGGAAACCATACGTCTGACCTTCTGGTCAATGATATCTTTCGGCTGTTTCTTGATCTTCAAACCGAAGGCGATATTCTCGTAGACATCCAGATGCGGAAATAACGCATAGTGCTGGAATACGGTGTTGACATCACGCTTGTACGCAGGTGTATTGGCAATATCTTCACCATCCATGATGACATGTCCTTCATCCGCATCCAGGAATCCGGCAATGATCCGCAGTAATGTCGTCTTACCGCAGCCGGAAGGTCCCAGCAATGTCACAAACTCATTTTCATAAATATCCAGCGAGATATCCTTCAGGACAACCTGGCTGCCGAATGTCTTCGTCACGTTTTTAACTTGTATCAACTTCTTCATAAAGCCCCTCACTCTCCTAGAAAACCGGCGGTGTACTGATCCACAGCACTACAGCGTTCTTTTTTGCGCAATTCTGAAGATAATGCGACTGATTGCCGCGGATGTAGAAGGATTCCCCTTTTCCTACCGCTATCCCCTTACTGTCGTCACCACAGTACAGCATTACCTTACCGGAGATCACATAACCGAATTCTTCACCTTCATGAGGATCTACAGTAAACGATCTGGCAGAAGGCTTCAGCTCCAGCAGAAGCGGTTCCATGACATCTTTCTGCGCATTCGGAACGATCCACTGGATCGTCTTATCTTCCTGTTCATCCACGAAGACATCATCACGTGTAAAGACGATCTTCTCATCCGCTTCTTCAGCGAAGAACTGCGCCATGGTCGTCCCCAGCGCTTCCGTGATATCTTCCAGGGTCGGAATCGACGGCAATGCCAGATTCCGTTCCAGCTGGGAAAGATATCCTTTAGTCAGTTCTGTACGTGAAGCAAGCTCTTCCAGAGTCAGATTACTCTTCACTCTCAGTTGTTTGATTCTCTTTCCGATTTCCATAGGCATTACTCCCATAGGTATTATATACAACAGTGTATTGAATGCAAGTAAAATTAAACAAAAAGTTTAATTATTTCAAACTGCAGTAAAAAAAGACCGGATTTCTCCGATCTTTGTTTCATCTTGTGTGAATCCTATAATTTTGAGGCGGCTGCCTTGTCCAGGAAGACATATACTTCCGGATGATCCTGCAGGATACTTGCCGGACAGTCTACTGTCTTAGGACCCTTGATCATTCCATAGATCGCGTCTGCCTTATTCTCACCGGTAGCGATCATGATGATCTTTTTGGCACGCATGATGGACGCTAAGCCCATTGTTGCGGCTTTTGTCGGTACCTGATTGATATCGTTGTCAAAGAAGCGGGCATTATCTCTTCTTGTCTGTTCAGTAAGATCCATGATATGTGTCACACTGTCAAACGGGCAGCCCGGTTCGTTGAAAGCGATATGACCGTCACTTCCGATGCCGAGTACCTGTACATCCACGGTGTATTTCGACAATTCTGCTTCATATGCCGCGCAGTCCGCTTCCGGGTCTTCTCCGCATCCCAGAGGCACATGTACATTCTCATCCGGAATATCCACGTGGTTAAACAGGTTGACATGCATAAATGTCCAGTAACTCTCTCTGTGATCCCTTGGCAGACCAATATATTCATCCAGATTAAAGGTAATAATATCCTTGTAGCTCGTACTGTTTTCTTCATGGTCACGGATCATTTCCTTGTATAATCCGACAGGACTTGAGCCTGTAGCCAGGCCAAGAACAGGTGTGTGATCACCGCTGAGAACTTCCTTCATTATTTTGAAAGCTTCAGCACTGACTTCATCATAAGTATCTTTAATAGTGATGTTAAACATACTAAATCCTCCGATAAAAATATAATAGCACAAACCGCAATACGTAAATTCCTTTATTTTTCATTGTGCTATAATATACAGGGCCATGTTTTTGTAGTGGCAATAACAACATGAATAAGAAGAGAAAAAAACGTCGTTTAAAAGCAGGAATACGCCGGTTCAGCCGTAAGACACTGATTATGATCATCACCACGGCAATCATCGGCGGTATTACGGGATATCTGGCTTTGATGATACTGTTCAAGGGTCCTTCCCCTTCTTTCAGTAATCTTTTTATTGCGACTTTCTATGAGACCAGACGAGGCAAGGCAATCGTAAGGATGTTCTTCTCCGAAGAAGAGATCCAGGCAATCCTCTCCAAGAACCAGCCGACCTATACGACAGAGATCACCTGGAGCAACGAAGAATACTTCACCATACCCGCAAACGAGAAAGATAAGATTGAGATCATCGATGTGGCCGGCGCTACATTCAACGGCAAGCTGATGATCGTCCGTGATCCTTCCCGGATGGCGCTTGGTGTCAATACATTGATGGGCAGTGAGAGTGCTTCGGGATTCCTCGTACAGGATTATGTCATCTCCGAAGGTGCCGTAGCCGGAATCAATGCCGGTGGTTTTGATGATCCTAACGGATTAGGTGACGGTTCCATCCCCTGGGGTGTGGTAATCAAGGATGGTGAACTGGTAGCCGGCACGATTGACCAGTGGGTATCACTGATCGGCTTTAACGACCACGATCACCTAATCGTCGGCAATATGACCGCGAAAGACGCCCTGGAATGGAATGTACGTGACGCGGTAACTTTCGGCCCGGTGCTGATTGTCAACGGTGAACCTGTAGCCATCACCGGTACCGGCGGTGGTCTGAATCCACGTACAGTCATCGGCCAGCGTGGTGACGGCGCAGTACTTCTTCTGGTGATCAACGGACGTACGACCAGCAGTCTTGGTGCGTCTTATGAAGATTGTATAAGGATCATGTTACAATACGGTGCGATCAATGCGGCGAATCTGGATGGAGGATCCAGTTCGGTCATGGTCTATAACGGCGAGATTATCAACAACATTGTTTCAATGCGCGGAGACAGGACGGTGCCAACGGCATGGATAGTAAAGTAAACAAGAAAACTTATGCCGAGCGGCTGAAGATAAACAAAAGCTTTTACCTCTGGCTTTTGACATATATTCTTTTTGCGCTGATCGTCTGCGCTGCCGGGCTTGGCTATCTGTGGTTCTGGCTGGAACGATATGAAGCACGCAGTGTCAACGGCGCCATGACGAGATATATGCAGATGGTGGGTAACCGTGAATGGGATGAGATCTACGACGAAGATGTCGAATACTTCCTGGAGCTGAATGACCGTAAGACCTACCAGAAATACCTGATCTGGCTGTACGGTGACGCCAACGTATCCGGAATGACCTTCAGTTATTCCACCAGTGATTCTTATTCCGATTATTATGATGTGTATTACCAGCAGGAAAAACTATGTGCCCTGGAAGTCCATCAGGATAAGGAAAGTGATTCCTGGAAAGTAAGAACCGTAAGCCAGAACAATTATTATACGTTTGATGTCATTGAAGACGGCACCGATTTCCGGATCAACGATGTCCTGATTGATGACACGTTCGAGCATGAAGATGTACATATCCCCATGGGATTTGAAGGATTCGGTTTTGAGGACAGGCTCCCCAACACCAAGCGTTACCGGATCGGAGGGTTTATCCAGGCTCCGGAACTGTCATTGACGAATAAGAATTATACCTATGTTCTTGATCATACGAAAAACAACTTCTACCTGGGCAGAAAGCCTACGGATGAAGAGACTGAATACTTTACCAAGGAAATCACGGATACGGCAATTGCCTACTGTAAATACATTACCAGAGACGGTACCTTCTATTCCCTGAACCAGCATCTGTATCCGAATACTCCGTTCTACTACAACATTCTGGGTTTTGACCCGCAGTGGTTCAGTCCCCATGACCGCATTGAATTCAACAATATCGAAGTATTTGACCTGATGCCCATAGGAGATGACTTCTTCGTCGGTTCCATCTCCTTTGACTACCATGTCATCGCGTCAGACGTATCCAAAACCTACTCCAGTACCTACCAGTTATTCTTCGCGAAGAATATCTATAATCAGTGGCGTATGTGCGATATGGCAATCATCTTCGACAATAGTGCGGATGAAGAATAAAAGGCAATGTATACTGATACATTGCCTTGTTTTTTTACTCTTCCTCTTCTTGTTCAGCGAAGGTTAATCCATAGCCCCAGAATGTACTGTCATTCGCCAGAATGACCTTGCACGTTCCTTCCCCGCTTTGGAATAAGACCGTTTTCTCACAGGACTGTTTTCCGCTTTCTCCGGGATAGATCGTCAGATATTCCTCCAGGTTTGACGGTAATACCACGTTACATGGATATGCCTGATCTTCCGCATCTTCCTTGTCACAGGTGGTAGGTACAGGCACATATTCCTGTATTTCCGTATCTGTGGAAGGATCCGCCGGGATCTCCGAAGCAGGCAGTACTTTTACTATAATTCCTACGGTCGTTTCATTCCCGGAAGTATCCGTACAGGATAATACGGGATAGTACTCCCCTGCCGTGTCATAATTGATATCTCCGACAACATAGACAGGCATCAGGCCGTCCACATCGTCATAACCAGTAATATTGGAGAAATCGATCTTCTGCCCGATCGTTGTCTCAAATTCATATTTCTCAAGGTTGATAAAAGGACCGGTCTCATCGAAAGTATTATCCAGATTATGTATTGCACAACCGGATAACACGAGAGAAACCAACATGACTGCAACAGTTCTGGTCCGTATATTTCTGTTCATATCCCCATTATTATAATCGAGCACGCGGATTGAAATAAAGGTTTTTCCTGTATTTTGTCAGACATTAAAAAAGAGATGTCTGATGACATCTCTGATTTGATCATCCTGATCTTAGAATTCTACGATTTCACCCTGAGCGGAACCACCGATTGCGGCAGCGTTGGCTTCATCCGTATCGATATGCATCGCAAGCGCATAAGAATTGCTGACACGTACAACTGTATCACCGAAGATCACGGAACGTCCGTTTGTCTCAATCTTAACCGCAACGATCTGACCGTTGACTACACCATACTTCTCTGCATCTGCCGGTGTCATATGGACATGACGTTTTGCAGCGATAACACCACGTTCAAGAACGATTTCACCACACGGTCCTACCAGTGTAAGGTCACCGGATGTGCCATCCAGATCACCGGATTCACGAATCTGTGCCTTGACACCAAGCTGACGTGCTTCAGTAAGAGATACTTCAATCTGTGTTTCCTTACGGAGCGGTCCGAGAATTCTCGCAGTCAACTGTCCCTTGGGACCTTTCATCGTCAATTTCTCTTCAGATGCATACTGACCAGGCTGTGAAAGATCCTTAATCGGATGGAGTTCAGAACCCTTACCGAAAAGGATATCCATATCCTCACGACATAAATGAATATGTCTGGCAGAAACTTCAACCAAGAATTTTTCCATGTATATTTATCCTCCAATTGATACTAATATTATATTTCATTTTCCGTATATACATCAATAACCGTGCGTTATTTTCTGCCCTTCAATACACTGAGAATACGTGAAAGAAGATGACGGAATGACCGGAACAGTGCGTAGTAAAGCACAAAGACAACGATCGTAATACAGATTCCCAGAATCAGAGCACTAATGACAAAATGGACCAGAGAACTGCTGCTGTACGGAATAAACTGATGCCAGCCGAGATAGCCTGCCGCCCCTACCGCAAGACCGATCAGGAAGCGCAGGACGAACATCCGATAATACCTCTGGACCGGCAACTGGAATACACGATCATAGACTAGTTTCGGGTTATAGGTAAAATCCACAGTCAGATATGACACAGTTGTCGCCACGACAGCGCCTAGAAGACCGAACTGACTGACCAGAAGAACCGACAGGATGATCTTTACCGCTGCCAGCAGATAAGCGTTATTTTTGGCATTCACATAGAGACCGTTCGTATCCCTGGCAATCATCACCGGCTGTCTGGTCGTCATGTAGAAAATATTACAACTGACAAAGAAACAGATCGGCACACTGGCCTGATACAGCGAATTGCGCATCCACAGAGGCATAAACTGCGGCATGACGATAAAGATCTCACAGGCAACGATCGTGGACATAAAACTGGCGAAGTTGAAGAATTCCGCAAATACATCATAACTTCGTACCGATTTATCGTTGAACAGGTTACCGAAACTATTCATCGGAGACTGGATCATCGTCTGGGTGATCTTACCGATATTATCCGAGAGATAACTGTAAGAGCCAAAGACCGAAGACATCGCATAACCCATGAAACCGGTAATGACGATATTATCTGTCTGGGTTGTGGCAAGCTCAGAGAGACGCTGTACGACCGCGTATCCGGCTTTATCCGCAAACTGGTGATCTGTACCATCTTTATCTTCTTTCAGCCAGGGATATGTCCGTAAAGCGATTCTGCGGGCAAGGAAATTCGCGCACAGGATATTTGCGCCTTCAATGATCAGGATCGTAACAAAAGGCATCTTCATGAAGATGGCAGTAATCATCAGTAACATTCTCAGAATCGAGATCGACTGGATCCAGATATTGATCTTGTACTCTTTCTGATCTGCCATGATAACAAAGTTCGGGCCCATCAGGAAGTAAGAGATACCATACGGGCAAGCCAGCAGCAGGAACGTTCCTGTGGTCTGCCAGTAACTTAACGGAGACTCCGAAAGATACGGGAAGATCAAAGCCACAAGAAAACTGCACGCCAGCATCACACAGCCGGTGATCCGGAAGATCCTGCGGGCACCGGTATAGATATGGTTCACTTCATCATGGTCATTTTCTGCCAGAGGTTTATACAACAGCTGCCTGAAAGCCAGAGAGTATGCCAGTTCACAGATATTCAGGAATGTGATCACCTGCGCTATGGTCAATTGTAAACCGTTGATATCACTTCCGTACAGGCGCACAAAAAGACTGACTTTAACAAAGCCGATCAACGGTAAGATCACTGCTGCGATCGTACTTACCAGAAAGTTGTAAAAGGAATATCTGGTTCTCGTATTAGCCTCCAATCACCTTATTAAACAAGAAAGCTGTAAATTTGTTGTAGAATTGCAGGAATACCCTGTTCTTTGTATTCAGGTATTTGATGTAAGGATTCTTCTTCCAGTCCGGATAATACGTACGCATGACTTCCTGTGAAGATTCATAGTACTCAGACCAGTGATTACTGCGGATGAAGCGGAACATCCCGTACAGGCGCAGATGCTCGACGTGCAGATATTCCAGTTCGTTTCTGAACCGGTCCGTATAGCCGTTTTCTGCGAAGTTTTTACGCAGGAGTTCCATAATGCCGAAGATCTCGACCAGACGCGGTGAATCGTTATTCTGCATGATGCTGCCTTCTCTCTGACGATAATGGATCAGACATTCCTGCAGATATCCGATTTTCGATGTCTGCGCAAAGATCATGGTTGTTACGGGAATATCTTCATACCAGGTATTCAGCGGATAAGCCAGACCCTTTTCCGTAAAAAAATCTGCCCGGTAAAGCTTATTCCACGCAAACATCGGAGAAAGCATCGCCCTTTTCTGCACATCTTTCACCGGCCAGTCTGTCAGTCCCTTCATCACAAAACGACGGCTGACTTCCGTATACCAGTACTCGATATCGGTAACGACGACATCATATCCTTCTTCAATCTTGTTCAGCAGTTTCTCATACAATTCCGGCTCAACAAAGTCATCACTATCCAGAAATGCGATGTACTGCCCCTTTGCGTACCGGACACCGTAATTCCTGGCATCCGACAATCCACCGTTAGGTTTATGAAGAAGCGCAAAACGATCCGGATGCTCAGACACAAACTTCTGTGCGATTTCCGGACTGTGATCCGTAGAACCATCGTTGACGATCAGCACTTCCATATCCTGCAGAGTCTGCGCTGCCAGTGACTGCAGACACTCTTCAAGATACTGCTCTACGTTATACATCGGAACGATCACGGATACTTTCATTATGCGTTCCTTTTCGCCTGATTCTCCCGGAATTCCTTGAGCATTTTCTTCTTCAGATTCTGATATACAGCCTTACTGCCGATCTTACCCATCAGAATACTATCTCTTGTCTTTTCCACAAATCCGTTCTTGGAGTATTTTTTATAGAACGGACGAATATCCTTGTCATAAGGTTTCAGACGATCCAGGAAAGTCTCCAGATGATCCATGATCTTCATGAACTCTTCTTCCGTACAGGAAAGATTCCTCGTCTGATATAACATGTACTTGAAACTCTCAAACATTCTGTACCAGAAGATCGGCGGAATATTCGTTCTGCGTTCTGCCTGATTGATTACACCCTTGAACACAGAGATCTGTCCGTTTAACGCCTTGAAAGATACATCTGTCATCGTATTCCCCGGACGGTCGATCAGGTAATTCGCCAGAGAGATATCCGTATAGATCACCTTATCCGCAGTAAGCAGACTCAAATAGAACAAGATATTATCCGTATAACCCACTTTCTCCGGGAAGCTGATATTCCTGGCTACTTCACGTTTGTATAACTTGGCATGCGGACTCGGGTCGATAAAGAATAAATCGTTATAGGCAGCTGTACCGCGGTGATACACGGTATTCGTAAGTAAGGTCACAAATTCACGGTTATACGCATAGGTATAGTCTTTATCCGTACTGTTCACATAGACATAAGACTTTGCGCCGATCGTGATATCCGCATCAGAGACTTCCGCAAGATCCAGCAATACACGCACAGCATCCGGCTCCAATGTGTCATCCGGATCACAAATGAGGAAATACGGTGTTTCAATCGTATTAACAGCAAGCTGCAGTACAGATCCATATCCGCCGTTCTCTTTCTTAATACAGTGAAAGATCTCAGGGAATTTCTGTACATACTCATCAATGATTACCTGACTGTTGTCCGGACTTCCGTCATTGATTGCCAGGACGACATAATCATGCGATGTCTGTTTCAGAAACGACTCAAAACAATCCTTCAGATATTTTTCTACGTTATATATCGGAACAACGATCGTAACCTTTGCCACAACAATCACCCTTTCATACGCATACGCCGGTAAAAGAGATAAACTTTCAGAAATAACGGATTCCCGTAGATCCAGTCATACTTCTCTCTGTATATATTATATTTGCATTTCGGGAATTCCGGCCACGTGTTTTTTATATACCAGAAACAGACTTTGATGAATTCATCCGCCATCGCATAATCTGTACAATCCCTGGTCTTTTTCAGACACTCCAGAATATTAATTCCCCCGAGATACTTCAATTCTTCATAATACTTTTCGTAGATACCCAGACGTTTATAGTCGTCAATCGTAAGCTTGATCATATCCAGTACACAGTATACGGACATGTTAAACAAATGGGTAAGATTCCCCGGACGATCCTGAAGATAGTCATACAGGGGTTCCTTCACAAACGCGATCTTATCTGCCCTGGCAAGAAGACGATAGGTTGTACCAAGATCTTCGTAGTTATAGCCCCAGGGATAACGGATCTGGTTCTCCCTGAACAGAGAAATCTTGTAGATCTTGTTCCAGGCAGCGTTCTTCATTTTCGTGATCATTTCCGGATGGTCATTCAAGGAATACACCTGATTCTGATCATAAGGATGGGATAATACTTCTTTCTTACCGGTTGCCACAAAGTACTGGTAGATATCGAAGATCACGATATCCGCATCGGTCTCACGAAGCCTGGCAACACACTTTTCCAGCAGATCCGGTTCGATCCAGTCATCCGCGTCGATAAACTCCAGATACCTGCCCTTCGCCGCATCCAGTCCGGCATTCCGCGCATCCGCCAGCCCGCCGTTTTCCTTATCCACAATACGGATCCTGGTATCTTTCTCCGCGTATTCCTTACAGATATCCAGAGAATGATCCTTACTGCCGTCATTGACCAGGATCAATTCAAAATCCGTAAATGTCTGCGCAAGTACAGAATCAATACATTTACGTAGATACTTCTCTGAATTGTACATGTTGATCACAACACTGACTTCAGGCATAGGTTTATCTCCTTATAAACCGGGATAAGATACGTCCGGTAAGATCCTCTTTCGTTACCAGTAAAATCATACCATAGACTATCATACCCAGTACAATCGCTGTCAATGTACCGGGGAACGAAGCCGGCAGGAAAGAAGCCGCATAATGCACGATCACAAACATGATGATTGAACCAAGCAGATAGATCAGGTAACTACGATCAAGAAAGGACAGACGTGTATGCCGGATGACCACACTGTACTGCACCGCAAATACCGTGAATTCCGCCGCTACGCTGGCAAGGATCGCTCCATAAGCACCATACCGGGGAATCAGGAACGTATTCAGGATAAAGTTGAGAAATGCACCGGCAAGAACACTGCGGGTATATTGTTTCTCCAGGCCGACAGGAACCATGTACTGTATGCCTGTAACATTCGACATGGAGATAAACACAATGATTGGTGAACCGTACATGATCAGATCCGCTATGATTGGTGCTGTAGGCAGGAACCAGTGTACAAAAGAACGGGAAATGGCAATCATTCCGAAGCACATCGGGAATGCCAGCAGACAGGAAAACTTCATCGTTGTATTGATCAGGGCTTCTGTCTGTTCTTCGCCGTCTGCCTGATTGCGGATCACGTTGGAAACACGGGATAATACTACCGTACCGATGGAAGTAATGAAGTACAGGAACATCTGGATGAATCCCATCGCTGTTTTGTAGTAATTCAGGTGTTCCGCACTATGTAAAGCCCCAAGCATCGTCCTGTCCAGCATGGTATAGACGCTGATGGCAATTGTCGGTACAAACAGCCGGAATGTTGCGATAAAATGATGCTTGTACGCATTGATCAGAGATACAGGCTTAAACTCGATATACTGACGCAGCTGGAAAAACATGATGAACTGACCAATCAGTTCACTTCCCGAGTTGATCAGCACATACTTCCACAGATCTTCCGGTGTCTTACACAGTAACATGATCATCGTCACACCGATGATCTTTACGGTAATATTACGTATACTGGCTTTCTTGAAGTCTTCCACACCGTAGAAGAACCAGGTGATATCCAGCATGGATGCCAGCATGGTCGTCCCTGCCAGCACAAAGATGGTGTAATTCTCCTTGATCGCGAATGTGATAAATCCATAGTACGCGGCAGCCATGATGATCATGTTCAGCATCTGCATCCAGAAGATCTCAAAGAATGTTTCTGACAGTGTATCCTTGTTATCACGGACTCTGGCGATCTCACGGTTGCCGTAGATATTTACACCCAAAATACCTATCAGAATAAACCACTGCATGATACTGCCGGCATAGTCGGATATACCGACAACCGGAGCCGTAATATGTTTATACACATACGGTGTCAATACCAGAGGCATGATGACCTTAACCATCTGATAGAGTACATTGTATATATAATTTCTGATCAGTTTTCTATCCATACACTCTTACTAATGATACCACATTGCCTGTAACCTCGAAGACATAAAAAAAATCTATAAACAGAATCCCTCAGCTATTCATAGATTTTCCTCAGTATAAAACTATTCTGCTGCCGGTACAGCAACCTTTCCTGTAGAACCACAGTTCGGGCATGCATGATGAGGCTGCTTGCTGGCTCCGCATACAGGACATTTCACGAGTGTAACAGCCTTTAATTTATAATGTGTTCTTCTCTTGTCACGTCTTGTCTTGGAATTTCTTCTCTGTTGTACTGCCATGGTCTGACTCCTCCTATTTCTCTGTCTTGAATTCTTTCAATTTTGCCAGTCTCGGATCTATACGATCCTGCTGACTCTTTTGGTATTCTTCCTCAGTGATGATCCTCCAGCCATCGCCGGACGGATAATCCTCAGGATCCGCATGTGTCACCTGAAGCGGCACCTCCAGCAATATGGCATCCACTGCTGCAGGCATCAGATCAATGACATCATTTACTGCCATACGAACTTCTTCATCCTGTGCGGAGAAACTATATGTTTCTTCAGCTTCTGTCTCAAAATCATACTCGATTTCTTCGGCAGTTATCGCGTCAGGTACCAGCATGGTACCGGTTATCCGCATCGTCACATAGAAGAGATCCCGTTCAATATTGAAACTTCCGGTTCCGGATACATGCACATCCCGGACAGAGTTGATTCTACTGTTACCGGCAAACTCTGCGTCATCCACAACGATGTCTTCATCTATGGTTATGACTTCAGACTTTGTATTGATCAGTTCAGAATGTGTCCATCGCATGACAAAATCTCCAGTTCGTAACGGGTTATATTATAGGCAAACTAACGCATAAAGTCAATTTACTATTTGAACAAATTCATCCGGAATATGCAATCTCTCCGGAATATCAGAATATCGAGCTGGTCAGCAGGTAATACGCGATAGCGATCGGCAGGAATGTCAGCAGGATCGGAATCGTATTCTTGATGACTTCACCCAGCGATACCTTGAAGTTATCCGCCGAGATACTCAGACATACATGTGTAGGAGAAATCTGGCTTGCGCAGTAATTCGCTGTCATCAACAAGCATAATAACGGCAGTCCGGCACCGGGAATCGAAGCCATGGCTACCGGAATCATTGTGGAAGTCATTGTCATTGAACCGGCAACGATCGATCCGAAGAAGCAGATCAACATGAAGATCAGGAATGTCGGTATCGGAAGCTTATTGAAGAAATCCGGCAGAAGATCGATCGCATTGGAAGCTCTCAGAATACCGGTAAAGACATAGATTGATACCATACTGATCAACATCTGCGGCTGTATGGAAGTAATAAAGTAAGGCTTTACTTCTGTCAGGTTGAATTTAGAGGTCAGATAATATGCCACGGTAACGATCAAGACTGCTGCCCAGGTCGGTGTGCCAAAGCCAACGATCAGTACGATTGCGCCGATGATCGGCCAGATTCCAAGCACGAAGTCTTTCAGGTCACTTGCAACATTGGCGGATTTCTCCCCTTCTGCCATCACCGGCACACGTCCGCGGTACAGCCAGAAACAGCCGACAAGGATCAATATCACAATTTCCGGAAGCATACCGACAACAAACGCTCCGGGTGAAACACCGGTCAGGTCAAGAGCCATCAGGATTGCGGGATATGTCGGCATGAACGCTTCCGAGACATGCCGGAAGAACGACGCTGCCGTAGCTTTCTGTCCCGGGTTTAATCTATCCCCTACAGCTTCATCAATGATATCACCGGAGATGATGACTGCCGGAGCCGCAGGCAGTAAACCAATGACAAACGGCGCAATCGTACAGGTGATCCAGTTGTTGTGAAAAGCTCTGGTAAGACCACTCTGTGAGCGGTCCAGGCCACCTCTCTGCTTGATCATACTCTGCATGAAGGAAATGATGTACATACAGGCAAACAGCTGTAAAGTACTGGTGCTGAAGACACTTTTAGCTATACTCACCGCTCCGGTTTTCAGCGGAATCAGGAAAACCAACCAGCAGACAAGAGCTGCCGCAGGAGCCGCGATATACAGCGGTTTCTTCGCTACGATAAGGCCAATCATTACTGCAAAAACAAGTACTAGTTTCAACAGTTCCATAATTTATCCTTTCTATTGGAGTTTAGTAAGTACTGTGATGCTTGTATAACTTATTCGGTAATACCGTTCAGCCAGGTCAGGATATCTTTATAAACGATCATGTGATCTTCCTCGTTGAGGATCTCATGACGCATATGATCATATAATTTGGAACTGATATTGGTATATCCTGCCTTGACCAGAGTACCTATGGAATCCGTCAATCCCTGCGTACCGCCGGTACACGGATCATCCTTGCCGGCAACGAACAGGATCGGCATATCCTTGTTTTGGACTTTGTAACGCGCGGAATCATGCATACGCACCAATCCGCTCAGTTCATCCACATATCCCTGGATCGTAAACGGGAAACCGCTGTACGGATCTTCCGCATATTTACGGACATTCTCACGGTTATAACTGATCCAGTCATACGGAGTCTGAGGATTCTGTACAGCCTTGTTGAAACTGCCTGTAACAGCCATATCCATGACCGCGCTGTGTCCCTTGGCACCCTTGAACAATTTCAGAACCTTGCCCATGGTGATTCCTGCCTTGGTAGCGCTCTGGTAATTCGGAGCACCGGAGAATATTGCGCCGGTAAGCTGGGCGTCATGATCCTGCAGGAAACATCTTCCCAGCATGGACCCCATGGAATGACCGAAGATAAAGAACGGAAGTTCCGGGTATTCTTCCCTGATCCGGTTCATTACCTCTTCGATTGCGTACAACAGGTGATCCCAGCCGTTATTCTCACCGAAATATCCAAGCATTTCCCCGCTGGATTCCCCATGCCCGGGCAGATCAAACGTAACCACGACATATCCGTTATCCCGCAGGAATGCCGCAAAATCATCATAACGTTTGCGATGTTCCGCCATACCGTGAATGATCTCTACACAGCCTTTGGGATTGGTCGTAGGACGAAAAATACTGATTCCTAATTTTTCACTCATAAATGATTTTTTCAACCTCTTGTTCTGTAAATATTGTAACATATACCTATGGTAAAAACAGACAGAGAGATGAAGGCCTGCGGAATAATTGCGGAATATAATCCGTTCCACCGCGGTCATGCGTATCAGATTGAGAAGACCCGGGAACTGACCGGATGTGATGTTATCGTTGCGGTAATGTCCGGGAACTGGGTACAGCGTGGTGAACCGGCAATCGTTGACAAGTGGATGCGGGCGGAAACAGCGGTAAGACATGGCGTGGATCTGGTGCTTGAACTTCCTTTTCCCTATGCTGTACAGGCAGCGTCAGGCTTTGCGCACGGAGGTATAAAGATCCTGCAGAACGCGGGTATTTCGTATCTGTCTTTCGGCAGTGAATGCGGGAATCTGGAGAATCTTCAGGACATTGCGGATTCACCGGTCAGTCCGGATCATCTGCGTCAGTCCATGGCGGAAGGCATCAGTTTTCCGCGCGCATACAGCCTTCTGACAAGAGAAATGGGACCCAACGATATTCTCGCCACCGCCTACCTGAAAGAACTGAAAAATACCTCTATACGCCCTGTAGTAATACAACGTACAAGTGCCTATAACGATACTGAACTAAGAGATATCGCCAGTGCTCTGGCAATCCGCAAGGCCCTGCTGGAACACCGGGATATCGGCAATACCGCCTATGAGAAAGAACTGCTGGAAGACTCCTTCCACAACCATCTTTCCCTGTACTATCCCTATCTGCGTATCTTTCTGACCATGACCGACAGAAACACCCTTCGTCAGTATTTCCTGGTCAGTGAAGGAATCGAAAAACTCATGATCCAGCAGGCAGAACTCAACGATACCTTTGAAGGATTCCTCTCCGGCTGTACCAATGCCAGATATACCAGAAGCCGCATCCAGCGTACACTGGTACACATTCTCTGCCAGGTAACCAGACAAGAGATTCAGGATCTTCCGGAATATGATGTTCTGCGTATTCTGGCCTTTAATGACAGGGGCCGTCAATACCTTGAACAGTTAAAGAAAAAAGAGGTGAAGATCGTCAGTAAATATGCCCGGAATTCCTTATCCTGGCGCAATATTGAACTGCGGTCCACACACCTATATACTTCCGTCATGCCCGAAGAAAAACGCGTTTATCTGAATAAACGCGAAATTCAAGGTCCTGTATTTGTCCGGTAATCACGAAGCTATACGAGCATTGTGATAAACCTTGTTTACATCATCTGCTTCGTTTAACAGATTCATCAGTTTCTCAAATGCTTCGATTTCTTCCGGATCGGTAATATCGACATACTCATTCGGAAGCATGGTCGCTTCACAGATCTCGAACTGAACGTCCGGGATCATTTTTTCGATTGCTTCCTGACCCTTGCCGAAATCCTGGAATGCTGTTGTTACTGTCATCACACCGTCTTCGACAGAGATATCCTGTACATCGACTTCATTCTCCATCATCGTTTCCAGCATGGCATCTTCATCATCAAACGGGAATACAAACAGACCTACCTGTTCATAGTTGTAGGATACTGCTCCGTTATTCGCCAGTTTGGCGCCTCTTGCCTTGTTAAAGCAGGTCTTGACAGCAGTAAAGGAACGATTGGTATTATCGGTCAGACAATCTACGATAACGGTACTGTTGCCCGGACCGAAACCTTCATATCTGCACTCTGTATAGTTCTCTTCGGAACCACCCTTGGCTTTTTCAATCGCTCTCTTGATGACATCCGCAGGTACCTGGTTGGATTTTGCTTCCGCAATCTTACGACGTAACGCAAGATTCATATCCGGATCAGGAACACCGGATTTAGCGGCGATATAGAGTTCTTTCCCGAAACGGGAATATAATTTGGATTTGATTGCAGCAGTTTTCGCCATTGACGCTGCACGGACTTCATGTGCTCTTCCCATGTTTCTACCACCTTCAAAAATTTACGCATCAATTATACCAAAGTCTATTTTTAAAGGGAAGATTGTATTCACTTATTTCTTTGAATACAATAGAAAAGCAATGTCTGTTTACGTACTTAGTGATCTTCATGGGTGTGATCAGGAATTTGATCAGATGTTAAAACTGATCGATTTTACTGATTACGATGAGTTATATATCATCGGGGATGTCTGTGACCGCGGAAGTTCTCCGATTGCCCTGTACCAGAAGATCATGAAAACACCGAATATCCACCTGATCATGGGCAATCACGAAGATATGTTCCTGTATCATATCGATACCCTGATGGAGGAGAAACGTTCCGGTGACACTTTGACCCACCTCAGTGATATCTCACACTGGCTGATCTATAACGGCGGATTTGTGACCGCAGATCAGTTCCTCAGTCTGCCGTTTTCAGAATGTTACGACCTGAAGACCTATCTTGAAGGACTGCCTCTGTATCAGCACCTGCAGATCATGGGGCAGAAATATCTGCTTGTGCATGCCGGTGTCGGTGCACAGCTGCAGCGTGGTGTAAGTGTCAGTGCGTTTGACCGGGATACCCTGCTTTGGGAACATATCCCCCTGGAAGCCAATCCCTTTACGGATGCCACCATGATTGTCGGCCACCTGCCTACCTTTACCTATGGTGATGAGTATGACGGAAAGATGATCTTTTCTCCCAAAACAAAAACATACCACATTGACTGTGGCTGTGTTTTCGGACGCTCATTAGGTTGTCTTCGTCTGGATGATCTTCAGGAATTCTATGTTCCTTCCACCTATCCGTATATTCATTTTAAACGTTAGTTTCGATCCAGTTCCGGATCAGGGATACCATATTTTCACGGTTACTGACAAATTCCGCCGGTGTGAAAGATCCGGCTTTTTTAATATATTCCGGGAGTTGTTCAAGGTCTTTCACGTACAGGATATAGCCCTTCTCATCAAAAGCTTCCAGCAACTGTACCTGGTGATCGTTTACGTGTTCGCCGTAACGCTCCAGGCGCGCTGCTCCAAGCACTTTCTTGTGTTCTTTCAGTGCCGTCATCAAAGATCCCGCACCGCCGTGGGCAATCACCAGATCTGCCTCCTGGATCAATGACGCAAAACGGTCTCTCTCGATATAATCAAAGATCTCCATGCAGTCACTGGTATACTTCGTATATCCTGCCTGGACAACAACTTTATCCTGTATGATCCCCTTGTGTACACAATCCTCCACAGCCTGCAGAAGACGCGCAAAACTCTTATCATTCGTTCCCAATGTCACAAATATCATCAGAAGATCCACCCTCCGTATACTGCTTTTGGATATACTTCCAGCATGCTTTCCCACTGTACAACAAACAGATCCGCGATCGGGTAGATCATCTTCCCAGCCATGGTAGGAGTTTTGGAATTGGCGAATGTTTCGATCCAGATCACTTTTTTATGGTGAAAATGCGCGATCCTGCACATCGGTACGGCAGTATGTGTGCCGGTTGTGATCACGACATCCGGTTTGATCTTATAGTACAGATATACACTGCGCAGACAGTTCCAGGCAAACTTGAACAAGTAGCTGAACAAGTGGCTCTTCGTACCGTAGGTCAGAAAGGATACCCTGTCCTTTCCGTACTTCTCCGGAAGATGTTCATTCGCTTTGGTTTTCTCTGTAATCAGATAATAGTCGTACTCTGAAAACAACGCTTCCAATTGAAGCATCTCTGTCAGATGACCACCTGTACTGGATATAAACAACACTCTTTTCATTTCCGTTACCCGTTATGGTTCATAATCGCTTCCCGGACCAGTTCCTGTACTTCTTTTGCGGAAGACATGGATACTGCCTGTTCTGCAAGTTCTGTCATTTCCTTATAATTTAATGAATTGATCAGCTTTCTGGCAGAAAGGATAAAGGTCTCACTCATTGAGAACATGTCCAGACCAAGGCCCAAAAGCACCGGTACAGCTTCCAGATCCCCTGCCATCTCACCGCACATTCCGCACCACCTGCCATGCGCATGCGCACCGTCAATGATCATCTTGATCAGGCGTAATACAGCAGGATGTAAAGGCTGATACAGATAAGATACATTCTCACTCATACGGTCAGCAGCAAAAGTAAACTGAATCAGGTCGTTCGTACCGATGGAAAGGAAATCCACCTCCCTGGCAAGAGATTCCGCCATTAAGGCAGCGCTGGGAACTTCAATCATGATTCCAAGTTCCATCTCATTACTCACCGGGATATTCATCTCCAGCAGTTTTTCCTTCTCTTCCGCAAAGATCTGCTTAGCTTCCATCAGTTCGTCCAATGTAGCGATCATCGGCAACAATACCGATAATCTGCCATGGACAGAAGCCCGCATCAACGCCCGTAACTGTGTACGGAAGATCTCCTGATTCTGCAGGCTGAAGCGGATCGCTCTGACACCCAGGAACGGGTTGGCTTCTCTGCCTCTGCGGATATACTTCGGGAAGCGGTCAGCGCCGACATCCAGCGTACGGATAATGATACGGCGGTCCGGCATACTTTCCAGGATAGATTTATATATACGATATTGCAGGTCTTCACCAGGCGCGCTGTCACGGTCCAGGTAAAGGAATTCGGAACGGAACAGTCCGATTCCTTCAGCGCCGGAATCCCCGATGGTATCCATACTGGTCTGGGTTGCCATGTTGGCATACAGTTCAACCACATGATCATCCGTTGTCCTGGTTTCCGCGTCTTTCAGGGAAAGCAGTTTTTTCTTATCTTCTGTATAGGCAGCTTTCTTATCCCTGTACAGCTGGATCTCTTCTTCTTCAGGATCGATGATCAGTTGTCCGCCGATGCCGTCAATGATCACGGTATCTCCCCGATCAATATACTTTGTGAGCTTGCGTATACCTACCAGTGCCGGTTTATCTATGGATCTGGCAAGAATTGCCACATGGCTGGTCAGACTTCCGGACTGTGTCAGGAATCCCTTGATGTAACGCTGATCCACAGCCAGGGCGTCAGATACGTTGATATCCTTTCCGGCGAGGATCACCGGTTCGCGGATCAGCGAAAGATCCGGTATCTGAACATCAGATAAATGACAAAGGATGCGATAGAGCAGTCCTTTCAGATCCGCTGCCCGTGTACGCATGTATTCATTGTTCATATTCTCAAAACTGCTGATAAACATCCTGCCGACAATATCCACGGCATATTCCGCGTTGCAGTGATCTTCATCGATCAGTCTTGTTACACCATCGATCAGATCAGGATCTCTTACCATCAGCACATGCGCATCCAGGATGTCAATATCAGAGTGAGCTAACTGAGCGGCAGCTGTATCCCGGATATGTTCCAGGTCGGATACCGTCTCATCCAGAGCGTGATCAAAACGCTTCTTTTCAATCTCCGGATCCGAAGGTACACGATGTACGGCAATCTTCGGTTCCTCCACCAAATAGATCTTCCCCTCAGCGATACCCGGGGAAACAGCTATACCACTTAATTTCATAACAACCATAATTCTATAGGATTTATGGCTTAATGTCACTCTTGACAATGCAGAGATTGTCGTATAGTGTTATAGATTCATATTTTCCAGGAACTCTTCCATCGCCTTTTTCCGCATCCGGTAATACGTTGTCTTGGAGTAATACTCAAGGTACCATTGTTCCTGCTTGTTATTCTCCAGGTATTCTTTACGAATGATCAGTTGTGTATCTCTGGAACAATCCTGCAGGGAACGATTCACCAATGCGATGATACTTCTGCTCTCATCATATTCTGTCTGTCTTTCCCGGATATAACCCGAGTATGCGGACAAATCCATGTATTTCTTTGCCTGCCGGTAAACCTTTGCGATGCTGGAAATGACAGTATCCATTTCCTTAGTGTTTAGATTCTTGTAAAGACTGTTCACAATGAAAAACCTCCTTCTGTTTCTTTACAGAACTGCACAAGGAGGCGCCTCTGGAAATATTGTACTCTATTTCAGGTATTTCCTATAGTCTTCCTGTAATTTCCAGACTTGCGCAAAACATCTTGTTCACTTATCATATAGTACATAGTTTTGAAATTCCCCGGCACAGGAGGTAAATTGTGACACAGAAAGTCTATTCACGATTATCATACAAAAGAATATTCCTGTCTCTTTGCATGTTTGCGGGTGTACGGGGTATTGCGGAAGCTTCGAATCTGATCCTGCAGGATTACACGATTTCCTATACTTTTGCGATCAATCTGATTGGCTGGATGATGGTCATCTATGACTGGAATCTGTTTGCGATCCACTACAACCGGTTTAAAAAGAACCCGAGAGACGGGTTCTTGTTTACGATTATCGGCCTGGTGCTGCTTGCTTTGTGGAATTACGTCAACCAGAATTTCTTACATGGCTTTACGCTGTTTCCGGATGCTGCAACGATTCATGCTTATCCGTTCGCGCTGCCTGTATTCCTTCTTGCTTACACTTATATCTGGGCAGTCATCATTGCCATATCTTTTAAATGTACTACCGATCACTTTGATATCCGGGATAAGGAACTTCTGATCATTCTCTCTTCAGGATTTGTCTTCGGTCTGATCTATACTCTGTTATTCGCTTCCTGGACAGTAACTGTCCTGGTTCCCACGTATCTTTACAGTACAGTACAGATCATCATCCTGTCGTATCTCTATAACCAGTCCAGTTCACTGATTCCTGGTATTCTTGCGATGGGTACCATAACTTTGATCAATATTCTGATGATCCTCTGATTATTCGTCAATTTCAATCAATCCGTATCCGCCGCCGTGACGCTTGTAGGTGACGGATATTTTATCTGTCTCATCATCGGTGAAGATGAAGAAACTATGTCCCAGAAGTTCCATCTGCATGATTGCTTCATCCAGATCCATCTTCGAAGCCGTAATTGACTTTGTCTTTACCGGTATATCCTGTTCCTCTGCTTCGATTTCCTCAATAAATGTCTCTGCCAGACTGTCTTTATGTCTGCGGTTCAGACGTGTCTTCTGTCTGCGGATCTGATCTTCCAGCTTATCAACCGCAAGATCGATTGCCGCATAGAAATCTTCATGAGTAACTTCGGAACGAAGAAGACCTACTTTGGTCGGAATCGTAACTTCGATTTTCTGAGAGTTTGGATAAACTCTCGTTACGACCCGTGCGATGGTATTATCATCAATGATCAGGTATTTGGTAAGACCAGATAGTTTCTTTTCAATTTGCTCACGCATGTTGGAAGTAACCGTAATATTTTTACCAATAATTTCAAATAACATAAACACACCTCTTTTCTTTCTGTTGTTCTTCTATTTGAAATATATTATGTGAAATATTTATCTTTACCTGATTCTATTTTAACAGAAATTTGCAGGTTTTACACTACTTCACCAGATCTTTTAACCAGCGGAAGACAATAACCATGGCATAGGTATCCATACCGCAGTACTGCTTTAATTGCTCTTCAATCTTCTGTTTATCCCGGTCTGCCTCATTACGGTCAAGACGTCTCCACTGGTACACCGCATCCATCCCCTGGTTGATATCCAGGTCATTGTACAGATGCTTATCCAGGATGCCGGTAATGGTCTTTAAAGAGAGACTTCCGGCCATACGCACATCGTATACGATCCCGTTCTCAAAAGGAATCTGCAGATCTTCCACACGGTCGATAATACTCTGGATTTCCCCGGTGTATTGAGGAAATTGCTCCATCATTTCATACAGACGGATAATCTCTGCCCCTGAGGCGTTATAAGCCACTACACTGCCGGATTTGGGCAGATCGTGGATCAATCCGCGGATAAAGTCTCTGCGGTCATCCTGGGTATCCAGAAATATCTTGTGTTCCACCCTGCCGTCTTCGTACAGCAGATGTACGGAATACTCAAACGGCAGAACGTCAAACGGACGCATACCTTCATACGGAGGCACCGCATATCGTTCCCACTCAAAGTCAATAAATGCGATCGGATATTGGATACGGTCCAGCCAGGTACGCAGGGCTGCCTTATCCGCATAAGTACCTCCCTGCCGGTCTGCCATGATCTGGGCATACTGCAGCGGTAATCCTTCAATCCTGTATGGATCCGCATCTTTCAGTTCTCTGCGGCCTTCCTTGAGCATATCATACTTGTACTGTGAAGATACCAGGGTCTCCAGGGAATCCGGTTTCTTTTCCGCTTCCTCCGCGAAGCACAATTCCGCAAACCGGCATACCTGTCTGCCCATACAGGCAGATGTCTTCTGGGGAATCTCTGTCTCATCATAGACAAAATCATGCATATCATGTATCAGAGATGTAAAGTCAAAAGGATGCTCAGAGATATATGTCTGAAGATCCGCAGAGGGATTATTCTTATCCGTGTAGAAACAATCACTGATCCGGATCAAAGCGTCAATATCCAGAGATTCACCACGTACATAATCCGCGTTCAGGTGAACAATGTATATATGATCCGGTATGATTCCGCAATGTTCCAGCACCCACGTTGTTGAAGAATAATATTCCGGGTCTGCCGGTCTTGGATATAAGCCGAGATACAGGAAATACAGGTCGGTCATTCCCTCATATCTGTGCAGTACCGGTACTCTGACTCTCAAATCTCCGTAGGCAAAACGCGCGTTAACCAGCCATTCCTGCTGTTCCAGCATGTTCAGCGCCAGTTCCGCATCATCTCCCGGCTGTCCTTCAAAACATCCGGTGATCCTGAGTTTCTGTTTCACCAGGTCGATCAGTGTTTCATCCATGCGTACATAATGATGAAATTCATTCCTGGGCATATTCCGGTCAAGGAAAAACAGGCGCCGGCAGCGGCGGAATTTCTTCAGATCGGAATAATGGTATGTCTCACTCATCCGCATCTCCTTTATCTACTGCAGTCATACTATGTCCGCTGATCCGGATATATTCAGCCTTGATCATATCTCCCGGCTTGAGGTTTCTGTCACTGCGTACACGTACAAAGCCGTCTGTCCCGTCCGGCGCGAACATCTCACTTCGTCCCTTATACATGGAGGTGATCCCCTCATATCCTTCGATCAGGATCTTGCAGGAATGATGTAACAGTTTCTGCCGGTCTTCCTGTACAATGCGGTTCTGAAGCTCGTAGATCTCCTGTAAACGGCGTTCTTTTTCTTCCGGCGGCACGTCATCTTCCAGTTCATAACTCGGTGTATCTTCTTCTTTGGAGTAGGTAAACGCGCCGAGATGGTCCCAGCGGATCTTCTCCAGCAAGTCCAGACTAAACTGATGATCCTCTTCTGTCTCTCCGGGGAACCCGGCAATCAGGGTTGTCCGCAGTACGGCGTCTTCAAACGTGTTACGGATCGTCTGTACACGTTCCAGGATCTCTTCACGGCTTCCTCTGCGGTTCATTGCCCGTAACATCCGGTTTGAGCCATGCTGGGTGGGAATATCAAAATACGGAAGAATATGCCTGGACTGACGTATCGTTTCCAGCAGGTCATCCGGTATTTCATCCGGATACAGATACAGGATACGGATCCAGTGCAGACCTTCGATCTCATCCAGTTGTTTCAACAGAGATGACAGATGCAGATGACGATCCCAGTCATACCCATAGCGGGAAGAATCCTGCGCAATCAGATTCAGTTCTTTTACTCCCTGAGAGGCTAAACGTCTGGCTTCTCTGACCAGTTCTTCCTCCGGGAAGGAATCCAATGGTCCGCGGATTCCGGGAATCGCGCAGTAACTGCACTTGTTGTCACACCCTTCCGCAATCTTCAGATATGCCATCCATGGCTTCCCGGATAAGATCCTGGCAGTCTTTCCGTAGGTATTGGGAATCTTTACCCCGAGTTCTTCACTGAGGATCTTTCCAAGGTTCTTATACTCATCGAGCGTAATGAAGCGGTCTACTTCCGGCAGTTCTTCGATCAACTGAGGTTTATACCTCTGGGACAGACATCCCATGACAATGAGTTTTTTCAATCCCTGTTCCTTGTAGGACGCAGCCTCAAGGATCGTATCAATAGCTTCGGTCTTGGCACTTTCTATAAATCCGCAGGTGTTGATGATGATTGCTTCCGCATCTTCATAGTTTTGTACGATTTCCTGGTTTCCGAGGGAAAGGATGCCTAACAGATTCTCAGTATCCACAAGATTCTTTGCGCATCCCAGTGATATTACACCAATTTTCATGTTTGTTCTCCTGTATAGATTGTACACTAGAACGATAAAAGACGCACCTCAGGGATGCGTCTATCTGTTAATCTGCCAGTGATCCGAACGGGTCCCACGGTTCCAGAACGATTGGTTCTGTCTTCAGGGCTTTCTGCTGTTTCGCAGTCAGATACTTCTTGTGCACTACTGCTTCAAAGACATACTTGTCAAACCATGTATCTGTACAGATATAATATCCGGCATTGGCTACCGTATCACCCCAGGAGTTTTCAATCTTCCAGCGTGTCGGTTTACCCTTCACCAGATTGACACCGGTAAATACCATGGCATGGTTCATGGCGCTGTGGCGGGCATCCAGCATTTCTGCCTTGGTCATATCCAGATGCATATCGAATGTTCCCGCATAGTCAAACTGCGCATCATCCCAGAGTCCGGTTTCACGGTTGATATCCTTGCCGGCGTCACAGCCGAACCAGACGATATTCCCGTCTTTCAGCTGGTCAAGAATCGCTTTCTTGAACTCATTGATCGGGAGATTGAGGTAAGATACAGGGTTGCCGTCAACGACATTTCCGAGATACTTCACGGTATACATCTTGTGGAACGGCTTATCCGCTGTCGGCCCGTTGATGATACCGACATAGTCATCCAGATCTTCTCCGAGATACTTTTCATAGAATTCCTTCGGTGTTACGTTGTACTTCGCGTGATACTTCTTCTTGTCATCGACATATTCAAACGTGAAGCTCTTCGGCGGCACACCGAGACAGCTGCACAGCACACCGTAACATTCCTGCAGACATTCTTCCTTCAGAGCCTGAAGTTCTTCTTTCTTTCCTTCCGCGTTGATTCTCTTGGAATCTGCCACAAACTTGCGCAGACGTCCGTTGATGAGACGCATCATACCCATGGTATTGCTGGACTGGAAGGTCTCCGGCATCGCGGTCTTCGGGCATAATCCGTACTTCTTGACAACCGATACCATCATATCCCACTGACCGCCGTCATTGGTTACGGTCTCCAGAAGATAGCGCATGGTTTCATCGGAGTATGGTGTATCCACTTCCTGCAGGGCAGCTTCCAGGAACCAGTTGACTTTCTCCAGTTTGTCATAGAAAGTGATAAAATTCTGGGAAAGTTCAAACTTTTCAATATGATACTTCTTGGCGATCATCTCGCGGAGCACATTCAGACTTGAGAAGATCCAGCAGCGTCCGGATTTCTTCTGGTTTGTGGCGGGCATGGTCTTGATGTCAATGGAGAACAGGAACGGGTTGGCCTCTTCTGCCTCAAAGACGCTGGATATCCTGGTGATATCGTTGTTGGTCAGCGCGTTTCGTACGACACGTGCTTTGTCGTTCTGCCGGTAGGTTTCTTCCATCCGGTTCAGATCTTCAGCTTTAATCGCCTGCATTTTTGTCATAGGATTACCTCTTTCTGTATTTATACTGTACTACAGTGTAGTTCACTATCCGTTTGTTATCAGGGCAGGATCTTACGCAGATCCTCAATCAGCTGCTGTGTACGCAGTCTTACGCCCTCGTCTGTGAGATGAAGATTCGAATCATAGAAGAGCTCATAAGGATAGAAATAATCCGTAAAATCAGAGATTACCGGGCAATCCAGACGTTCTTCCAATTCGCTCTGGAATGCCTCATATTCGGCTTTCTCCGGCGTGTATTCTCCATCTCCGATCGGATATGACGCAATCACAAGCATAGCGCCCTGTTCATTCAGCCAGGCATTCAGTTCATTGATCCGGTTCACACAGAGATCGTTGATCTGCGGCAAGGGAACACTGTCCTTAGTAAACGTAAAGATACTCTCCGGACGCGGATATACATCATCTCCGTATTCATTGAAGGCTGCTCTGGACATAAACCCTTCCGTACCATCCACAATCACTTCCCTGCCCGTGATCTTCTCACGGATCCACTTCACACTGGCTTTAAAGGCATAGCGGGGAAGTGCCCTGGCCATATTCAGGATATCCTTCTTACGGATCAGAGGTCTCAGGTCTTCGTGGTTTTCTATGGTCATCCAGACAAGTTCCGGATTCGGTATCATATCATCATCACTGTAAGTATTATGCGCAAGGACATAGATATCCCCTTCATGTACATCCAGACGGCATACCTGTTCATCAAAAGGATTGCCGAAACCTCCATGCATACCCATATTGACAACCGGGATACCATAAGTATCTTCAATCGCTTTTGAGTCTATGCCAAACGCCAGATTGGAATTACCCACCAGCACGATCCGCGGTCCTTCAATACTCTTCAGACGGGCTACCTTGTCGATCATTGCGGAAGTATAGATACGTTCGTATTCCGGCGGTACAAGCGCAAAAAAGACGGCACATAGTCCGCTGACCAGCAGGACCAGTGTCAGAAGGAAGACAGCGATCGTACGGATAAATCGTTTCATTCTCTTACCCCATCAGAACCGGAAA
>JAFRMA010000003.1 GCA_017430925.1 Solobacterium sp.
ATTCCGTAGATCTTCCTCTGTATAGATACGCAGACCGTTCCAGGAATCTCCGTCCAGGGGATCCATACTCATTACACCGACAAAGTTATACTCATCCCCAAACGTATGAAGTATAGCTTCCGCGTAGTTCCTGGACCCATGAAGCAGAATGCGTTTCTCTTTCATCGAAGAGAAATGTCTGTTGAAGTTTTCCAGAACATATTCGATTTCTGTCATCTTTACTAAACACCTTTCCCAAAGGATCCGTATCTTCCTGCGCTTTACCGCAACGCATAATCAATGTATCACACATACGTAGAATAAAAAAGAAGGAGATCCTCAGATCTCCTTCCTGTAAAACTCTGGTAATTATTTCGTGTAGTTTGTGGCATTCTCACCGGCAATACGGCCGAATACAACGAAGTCTGTAACAGCGTTACCACCCAAACGGTTACCGCCGTGTACACCACCGGTGACTTCACCAGCCGCATACAGACCAGGAATGACATTACCCTTTGTGTCGATAACTTCCGCGTTGGTGTTGATCTTGACACCACCCATGCAGTGATGGATACCCGGAGAGATCTGTACGGCATATAACGGAAGTGCAGAGAGATCGGTCAGATTTGCCTGTAACTGTGTACGTCCGAATTCTTCATCGTTCCCTGCTGCGCAGGCTGCCTGCCACTTTTCCAGGGATTCCTGTACTGTAGCTTCATCTACACCGATCAGTTTTGCGAGATCCGCAACAGTATCACATTTGATCATGTAACCCTTGTTTACATATTTTTCAATAACTGTAGATTCCTTAGCCATGTTTTCATCCGCAATCAGCCATGCATAGCTGTCCGGCTGTTCATTGATATGCGCAGAGACAACATCTCTGGTCAGGATCTCATTACAGAAACGTTTGCCTTCCTTGTTCAGCAGGATCGCGCCGTCACCACGCAGAGATTCAGAAATCAGGGAACCATCTTTCTGGACGACTGTCGGGTGGATCTGGATCTGTTCAAGATCACGGAAGTCTGCGCCGATCGCCTCTAAGAACGCAATCGCATCACCGGTAACGGTAGGAGCGTTGGTAGATACATAACCCTTCAGATCAGGTCTGTATTTGACAATCAGATCAGGGTTGGAACCGAAACCGCCTGTTGCGATGACAACCGCATCCGCATGGATTGTGATTTCACTGCCGTCAGCCACACTTGTCGCATGGAGACCTGCAGCTTTACCGTTATCCATCAGTACTTCGTCAACCTTCGCTTCATAGATGATCTCGATGCCAAGATCTGCACAAGTTGTGGACAGATGTTCTACCAGGTAGGAACCGACGGAGAGGATTTTGTTTTCCGCGTTGACAGGACGATGCTGACGCATAGCTCTGGCACCACCTGCCTGACCGATATTCTTTAACGGAGCGCCGATGGAATCCAGCCAGTCGATTGCCGCGGAAGAGTTTGCTGCCAGTGTTCTGACAAGTTCAGGATCGTTGATGTCATGGCCGCCTGTCATGGTATCTTCGAAGAACCAGTCTACGTGGTCTTCAATACCTTGTTCAGACTGATAGTGTGTCTCAGCCGCATTCATACCACCGGTCGCATAACTGGAGTTACCTCCCGGGAGTGCGCCTTTTTCAAGAATGATGACTTTCTTGCCGTTCTGTGCTGCAGTGATTGCAGCTGTCATACCGGCACCGCCGGCACCCGCAACGACGATATCCACGGTCTTTTCAACATTCTCAATTGTTTTTTCTGTTTTTTTCGCAACAAGTTTGGAAGGATCCGCGCCTGCCAGAACGATTGCGTCATTCAGTGCCGCAATGAATCCGTTGTATGTAATTGTCGCACCACTTGTCAGGTCAATATCCGGAGACTGTGCTGCCAGAGCCGCATCGACCAGCTTGGGCAGTGCCATACCGCCGACTGTCGGTGTTTCACCGTCTGCCGTATATTCAATGCTTTCGATTTCCTGATCACTGAATGTGACTTTCAACTTGATCGGGTTACCTTCACCGCCATAACCTGCAGCTTCGGTTTCATATGTTCCTGCCGCAAACAGTGCGCCGGCAGGTACTTCCGCAATTTCTTTCTTTTTTACACTGTTTACACCAAAGGCATATCCGCCGGTGAAGACAAGTAATAAAGCAAGTGCCAATGCTAATGCACGTAAGGCTAATTTGCTTTCCTTCATGATATTTTCCTCCTATATCAGTGTGAAAATTATAACATTACCGTATCATTACCGCTATACACAAACGTAGTTTCCCTCAGTTTTTCGATATAATACAGGTAACAAGAGGAGAAGTACCATGAATCGAGAAGAAATCACCAGATATGTCAGCGACAATACCGACGAAGCCATTACTCTGCTGGAAACCCTGGGCAAAATCCCTGCGCCCAGCCATCACGAAGATCTGCGGGCGGAATTCTGCCGGAAGTGGTTCGCAGAGAATACAAACGGAGAAGTATCTATCGACAGTGCCAAGAACGTTGTATGTAAATTTGAAGTCAATGACGGAGATTACGCGGTAGTCATGGCGCATACCGATGTTGTCTTTGAAGATACGGAAGAATTACCGATGAGCAGGGAAGGGAATATCCTTGCGGCACCGGGAATCGGGGATGATACGGCAAACCTGGTCAACCTGATGATGGCAGCGCGCTATCTGTCAGGGAAGAAAGATCAGCTGAAGAAGAACCTGCTGGTTGTGGCTAATGCTTGTGAAGAGGGTCTGGGGAACCTGGATGGGTCCAAACAGATCTTCAAGGACTACGGAGAGAAGATCACCGAGTTTATTTCTCTGGACGGGAATCTCGGCGGATTAACGGACAAACCTGTAGGTTCACACCGTTACCAGATTACCGTAAAGACACAGGGCGGACATTCTTACGGGAATTTCGGCAGAGATAACGCGATTGAACTCATGGCGAGAATGATCGAGAAATTATACGTTGTAGAACTCCCCAAAGAAGCGTATACAACGTTCAACGTTGGTACGATCAAGGGTGGTTCCACGGTCAATTCCATCGCCCAGGAATGTTCCATGTTATATGAATACCGCAGTGAGAACGAAGACTGTCTGAAATACATGCAGGAGAAACTGGATCAGATCATCGGAGAATTCAAGATGGACGGAAAAGATGTAGAAGTACAGATCCTGGGTATCCGTCCGGGGATGGGAGAGATCGACCAGGAGAAGCTTGCGGCATTCACAGAGAAGAATATCCGGATCATTCAGGAATACTACAGTGAGGAAGTTCGTGTACATGCAGGATCTACAGATGCCAACGTACCGCTATCCATGGGCGTGATCGCCAATACACTTGGAACGATTACCGGCAAAGGCGCGCATACCCGGGAAGAGTGGGTCGATCTGGATTCCATTCCTGCCGGTATGTCACTGGCAATACACTTACTGTGTGAATATCTGGGATAAACCATGATAAGGAAAAGGGAGGTTCAGCCTCCCTTTAACATGTTTTGTCTGAATCGGTGTCAGACCAGCCCGATCATCGTTCCCAGCACATGTACAAGGAATGCCATGATCCAGGCAATTGCGCACTGCCCGGCAACGACACCCAGAGCCCAGTTTCTTCCCAGTTCCCTGCGGATGGAAGCGATTGCGGCAACACACGGGGTATACAGCAGGCTGAACACCAACATGGTTATTGCGCCAAGCGTAGTCAATGCGGTAACCGCGCCACCCTCTGTACCGAACAATACTTCCATGACCGACACAACACTCTCTTTGGCGATAAAACCGCTGATCAGGGATGTACAGATACGCCAGTCACCCAAACCAAGAGGTCTCATCAGAGGTGCCAGTACACCGGATAATACTGCCAGGATACTCTGTCTGGAGTCAGCCACGAGATTGAGGTGGAGATCAAACTTCTTCAGGAACCAGACACAGATCGTAGCCAGCAAGATAACCGAGAACGCTCTCTGCAGGAAGTCCTTGGCTTTTTCCCACAGTAGCATCATGACACTGCGTGCACCCGGCATACGGTAGTTGGGAAGCTCCATCACAAAGGGAACGGCTTCTCCGGTAAATACCGTCTTTTTCAGGATCCAGGCCATCAAGATTCCGGTCAGGATACCAAAGACATAGAGACCGGTCATGATCCATCCCCCTCTGCCGGGGAAGAACGTACTTACAAAGAACGCATAGATCGGTAATTTGGCCGTACAGCTCATAAACGGTGTCAGTAAGATCGTCATCCGGCGATCTCTTTCACTTGGGAGTGTACGCGTGGACATGACGGCGGGTACCGTACATCCAAAGCCGATCAGTAAGGAGATGATACTTCTGCCGGAAAGACCAATCTTGCGCAGTAAGGTATCCATGAAGAACGCTACACGGGCTATATATCCGCTGTCTTCCAAAATCGACAGGAAGAAGAACAATGTCACGATGATCGGCAGGAAACTCAGTACGCTTCCTACACCCTCAAAGATACCATCAATAATCAGACCGTGAATGACTTCGTTGATTCCGGCATTGGTCATCGCCTGATCAATGATCAGTGTAAGATGACTGATACCGATATCCAGCAGATCCTGTAACCATAGACCAATGACGTTAAAGGTCAGATAAAATACCAAGGCCATGATCAGGATGAATACAGGTAATGCAGTATATTTACCGGTAAGGATACGGTCCAGTTTCTGTGTACGGATATGTTCCTTACTTTCGTGAGGTTTGATTACACATTGGTCACTGACTTTGGAGATAAAGGTAAAACGCATATCCGCGATGGCAGCGCTGCGGTCAAGACCGCTTTCTTTCTCCATCTGTATGAGGATATGTTCGATGGTTTCTTTTTCGTTCTGATCCAGTTCCAGCTGGTTGATGATCAGAGAATCACCTTCGATGACCTTACTGGTTGCGAAACGCTGGGGTAATCCGGCTCTTTCCGCATGGTCGGAGATGAGATGCCCGATGGCGTGCAGACAGTGGTGGAGAGCTCCACCGCGGTCATCTTCGGAACAGAAATCCTGCGGTACAGGTCTTTCCTGGTATCTGGCAATATGTACGGCATGTTCCACCAGTTCATCCACACCCTGGTTCTTTACGGCAGAGATGGGGATGACAGGTACACCAAGCATCTCTTCCATGGCGTTGATATCCACGGTACCGCCGTTGCCGGTCAGTTCATCCATCATGTTCAAGGCTATGACCATGGGAGTATTCATCTCCAGCAGCTGCATGCTCAGATACAGATTTCTTTCGAGATTTGTAGCGTCAACGATATTGATGATCGCTTTTGGTTTTTCATTCCGGACAAAATTACGGGAGACAAGTTCTTCGCTGGTATACGGAGACATGGAATAGATACCCGGCAGATCTGTGATCAGGGTATTGGGATATCCGCGGATCTCTCCGTCTTTGCGGTCTACCGTAACACCCGGGAAATTACCGACATGCTGACGTGAGCCGGTCAGCTGGTTGAACAGGGTGGTTTTTCCGCTGTTCTGGTTACCGACCAGCGCAAAGGTAAGTACCGTATCTTCCGGCAGGGGATTGCCGGTTCCCTTAGGATGGAACTTACCGGATTCTCCGAGACCGGGATGCTGCCGGTGTTCTCCTCTGTGATGATGTTCATGGTGTTCTTCATCTTCGTGGTGGTGATGGTGATGATGCCCGGCTTTTTCGACATCGATCTTTGCGGCATCTTCCAAGCGTAATGTCAATTCATAACCATGAATACGGATCTCCATGGGGTCTCCCATCGGAGCCAGCTTGGTGACGGTAAGAAAAGCTCCGGGAATAACGCCCATATCCAGAAAATGCTGACGAAGAGCACCATCTCCGCCGATATGAAGAATATGCGCCGATTCTCCTACAGGTATATCTTTCAGAGTTAACATAACACCGCCTCCGTTAGAAATTGTTAATACTATCAATTATACTAACAAAGATAGTAAAGAAAAAGCAGGAATCTTACCTGTGGATAACCGGGGAAGAATCCTGTTTTAACTGAGATTGATTATTTAACGATATGGATATTATGCACCGGTTCAAAGTCGATCGGTGATTTCTGACGGATATACTCCGCCAGGAGTTCCGTCACATCCGTACGTATTTCCTGTACGGTCTTGCAAGGCTTTAACATGGTAAAACTGCTTCCTCCGCTTGCCCGGAAGTTATTTAGGGCAATGGTAAAGACCTGGTCATCCTGAATCTCTTCTCCGTTATACGTGAGAGAGGTGATCCGATGTCCGGGATCATTGGATACCGTGATGGTATATTCGATACCGTCTGCCATGTCATAGTTGTAGTACTTCGGCGCCGGTTCTTCGAATGCCCTGGAGATGACGATCTTCTCATTGCGGACTGACCAGAATTCCGCGCACTTTTCCAGGTATTCACGCAGGGTGCTTCCGGCGATTTCCTTGACGACAATGGTATCAGGGAAGACATAGGTGTTGATGATATCACGCATGGTAATCTGGTGATGGAAGCCTGTAGCGTCCAGGAACAGGGAATTAAACGCAATCTGTGCTCCGGTCAGCTCCATGAACATCTTGTTCAGGAAGGTAATGACCTGGGATTTATCTAATCTAGCGGATACAGGATCCGTGATTGCCAGGTCGATCTTTGTCTGCCCCAGAGGCTGGTCCAGCCATTTCTGGCAGCGTTCCTCGTTGTACCGGATCTTCTCCAGGAGTTCTTCATCCGGTTCGGTATCTGCCTTCAGCACCTGGATTTCCGTGGTGTTGGTATCAGTATACAGGTCTACACATGCCAGTTCCTGACCGTGGTTGTTGATCTGCACGTATGCTTTGCCAAACGCATTTCCGTATAGCGTACGATGCTGGTGTCCGGCAATCAGCACATCGATATCCGGGATATTCTTCAGGATCTCATAGCCTTGATTCTCGCCGTCCAGACGTTTGAGAGGATATCCGGTTTCCAGATCACGTTCAAAGCCACCGTGATACACACAGATAATCACATCCGGCTTCTCCAGGCGTTTCAAGATATCCACGGTCTTTTTCGCGGTCTCATACGCATCCTGGAAACGCATATGCTTGATCGTACGCGGACTGACCCACTCCGGCACATGGTGGGTAATGATTCCAAACAGTGCGACTTTCTTACCGGCAATTTCGCGGATCACGTAGGTAGGACCCATGGTCTTTCCCCGGTACAGCGCATTGGAAGTGATACAAGGCGCAGAAACATAGCGCAGATGGGTAAACAACGCTTCTTCTCCCCGGTCAAAGTCATGATTGCCCAGATTGATATAGTCATAACCGATATGTTTCATGGCTATGGACATCGGGGACACTTCTTCCGGTTCATTCCGGTAATGGTAATAGGCAAGAGGGGAACCTTCCAGATTATCTCCGTTATCGATGACCAGTGTATTTTCATCTTTTAATAACTTGATTAATGTAGACAGCCGGGCAAATCCATAGTCTTTCTCTGTCCCTTCCGCATAGTCATACGGGAAACAGTAACCATGAACATCCGATGTCACAAGAATACGAATTCGATCTTTCATTAGTGATCACTCCTTACAGGAATACGACTTCAAAAGAATACCACAGACCACGGACAAGAAAAAAGCCTGTTTCCAAGGAAATAAGCTTTCTTCTGTAATTCTGTTTTATTTCGCAAGATCAGCGATGATTTCAGCACATTTCTCAATGCCGATCGCTTCTGTATCCAAGGAGATATTGTAGTTCTGTGCTACACCCCATTTATTATCGGTATATAACTGGTAGTAACTGATACGGCGTTTGTCTTTATCTGTGATCCGTTTTTCGGGATCGACATCGGTTTCCCCGTATTCATGTACGATTCTCTTCATTCTGGCTTCTTTCGGCGCATGAATAAATACTTTCAGAAGATCGTTACGGTCACTCAGGATATAGTCTGCGCAGCGTCCGACGATTACACACGGTCCTTGTTCTGCCAGATCCTTGATAATACCACACTGAATAGCCCAGATCTGATCACTGTTGTTCAGTCCGTAGTAATCTGTACGTGACAGTGCCGCAAAAATACCGGAATCTACAGCGTCTTCACTGTGTTCACGGATATAGTTTTCCGCAAATCCGCTCTGTTCAGCGATTTTCGCAATGATCTCACTGTCGTAGCAGGGAATACCAAGAAGTTCAGCTGCTTTCTTTCCTACCGTACGTCCGCCGCTGCCGAATTCACGGCTGATTGTAACAATTTTAGTCATATCTTTGTCACCTCATCTTTACCAATTCTATATTATCATACACCTGATTTATTAAGAATACATGTTTAACAAACAAGATTTTTACCCTTAAATTACGTTGTACAGGCTCAACTATGTAAGATAATATAGTAGCGGAGTATCTTGGATTAATGCGTAAATGGATAAATCACAACTCTGAATCGTTATTAATACTGTTGTTTTTCCTTGTGTTATTCAGCAGTCTCATACTCATATTCACATTTTCTCCGGGTATCATGTATTACGATGTCTATGATTATTGCGAAGGATTACCGCTGGCAGACGCAACTATCCGGTCAAGGTCGCTGATCCATCCGGATTATATCTACTACTATACCCTTCCTCTGGGACCAAATGTCCTGATGGCACCGTTTATCCTGTTGTTCGGGTATACCATGCGTGCGAATCAGGCAGGAATGATCGTTTACCTGTGCATGTATCTGGGGGTCATGTATAAGCTGTCCCGGGCATTGTACGAGGACCGGAAAAGCCGTATTCTGTTTTGTACGGTGCTGTCCTTGTTTGTCTATACGTATATCGGGGATAATCTCCTGCATCATCTTCTGGCATACGGTATCGGGTTTGTATGTTTCCTGGGTGAGCTGGCCTGCGTGATCGAGATCCGCAGACAACAAAATATACGATGGAATACGATTCTGCTGGTGATTCTGTCTTTCTGGAGCTCCGCAAACGGGATCTCTCCGGCAGCGTTGTCCGGGTTATCTATTCTTGCGGCGTTTCTTCTTCCGGGGATCCTGAACGGGAAATGGCATACGAAAGAGAATCTGCAGATTCTCAAAATCATGATACCGTCAACGATTGCCGGTCTTGGGCTATATCTGTATCTGAATAGTACTGCCAGGACTATGAATGAGTATGTCAATCATTTTATCCTGGATGATGCGTATGCTGTAGTTTTCCGGCTTTTTATCAATACCCTGTCAGATTATCTTAAGCTCTTTTACTACGATCCTGCGGATATCCCGCTGTTTAGTTTATCCGGGCTGCTTCATATGATCCGTCTGTGTTTTGCGATTACCGTGCTGGTACTGCCTGTGTGGATCTCCCGGAAATATTCCGTAAAGACAACCATGGGCGAAGACCGGGCGTTGATCTTCATGTCCTGTGGTATGGTCTGGCTGGTATGTCTTGCCCAGTATCTCCTGATGACTTCTTCGATTTTCCGTTTCCTGTTCAATGGTGTGCTGGGGCTGTTTCTGATATGCGCGGTGTTGTTTACAGATTACCGGGAGAAGATTCCTGCCGGTATACCTGTGCTGGCTGCCTTGATCGTGCTGATGACCGTAAAAACGATCGTGGTAACTTATCCGAACGGATTGACGGTTTTGAAACGGTATGAAGATCTGAATGAATTGCTGAACCGGGAGAATCTGCCTGTCGGGTATTGTTTCTCACAGAATCCAAGACCGGTAGAGATCTTATCTCAGCATAAGAACAACGTTTATCCGCTTTATTTCGATGAAAATACGGAGAAATTTAAGGTGTCTTATGACCGGACATATACATGGAATCAGCACAAACCGGAAGGAATTGACAGGTTCTATATCGCTTTTGACGCAACCAAACCGATAGATAAGTATTATTCCGGGCTTGGGCAAATTCTTCTGGATTCCTGCAGAGAAAAGATCGTATTCAATAATTTGACACTGCTCATCTATGATATTGAAGACTGGGAAAGTGTATTATCGGAGTAAGCCATGAACGAGAAAAAGCTAAGTGTAATCATTCCTTGTTATAACGAGGAAGCCAATATATTCTCTCTGGTCAGTAAGGTCAGAGAAGCTTCAGAAGACGCCGAGATCATCATCGTGGATGATTGTTCCACAGATCATACGAGAGAGATCCTGGAAAGAGATGTACGTCCTCTGGCAGACCAGATCCTGTATCACGAAGTGAATCAGGGGAAGGGGGCAGCTCTGCGTACAGGGATCATGCATGCAACAGGAGATATGGTGATCATCCAGGATGCGGATCTGGAGTATGACCCGAAGGAGTATCCCTTACTTACAGAACTGATTGAACGCGGAGAAGCGGAAGTCGTTTACGGGTCCAGGTTCATGCAGGGAACACGCAAGGGGTATCTGATGAACCGCTGGGCAAACCGTTTCCTGACCTCCTTGTCCAACGTATTCACCCATGAACATCTGACAGACATGGAGACTTGTTACAAGTGTTTTAAAAGAGAAGTGATCCAGTCGGTGGATCTGAAGGAAAACCGTTTCGGGTTTGAACCGGAAGTTACCGCCAAGATCGCAGCGAAGGGAATACAAATCAGAGAAGTACCGATCTCTTATTATCCCCGGACGAACGAAGAAGGGAAGAAGATCGGTTTTAAGGATGGTCTGCGGGCGATTTATTGTATCTGGAAATACCGCAGAGGATGAAGATAGTACAAAGATTTTACGATTCTTTGGTAAAATATAATCAAGGATAAGGGAGTACTTCCCGGAAAGGAAAGACAATATGCTTCATGAAGTAAAGTTTTTATCATTCAACGAAAGAGATCAGGTACATGGTTGGATCTATGTTCCTGCCTGCGAACCAAGCGGTATCATTCAGCTGATTCATGGTTTTGGCGAACACTCCCGCAGATATCTGCATATGATTACTACGTTTATGGAAGCCGGATATATTGTGGCTGCGGATGATCATGTCGGTCATGGTAAGACAGCGGTAGAGAATGACTGCTGGGGTGACTGGGGTGACAAGGGATTTACCACCATGGTGGAAGATGAGAAGAAACTCCATGATCTGGTTGTGGAGAAATATCCGGATATTCCGTATTTCATGTTTGGTCACAGTATGGGTTCCTTTATTACCAGACAGTATATGGCAAGATATGGTGAAGATCTCGCCGGCGCAACGATCTGCGGTACCACCGGTGTATGGCCGAATCTGGAAGAGAATATCGCGGTTGTGCAGAAACTCGTGGATGAAGGTAAGGGAACTGAGGCTGATCCTACATTAGGCGGTCAGTTCATGGGCTGGATGTTTGCGCGCTGTACAGAGGGTGTGAAGTTAGGCAATGAGTGGATCTGTGATGATCCGTGGGTACAGAAGGACCATGCGGAAGATCCGTTTGATGCCTTTACCAAGCCTACCAGCAACCGTTCCTGGTTATATTTCATGCAGATGATGCAGGATATCACCGGCGAAGAATGGGCGAAGAAAGTACCGGAAGATCTGCCGGTATACAACATTGCGGGTGACCAGGATCCTGTCGGACAGTATGGTACAGGCGTATACCAGACAGCGAACTGGTTAATTGACACAGGTCATAAAGTAGATACCAGATTATTCACCGGTTATCGTCATGAGATCCATAACTACTCTGATATCCGTGAAGAAGTAGAAGAGAGTATCGTAGATTTCTTTGATTTCTGTGTATAGTACCTTCAGAGAATTCCAGTAGACAGTAACAGACCGGTCAGAAGACCGGTCTGTTATACATTTGATAAGAACTGATAAGTAAAAACAAATATGGAAAAGCATTGATAGATTTTCTTGTTAAATACTAATTAGTATACTGTTGCAATACCTATAACCGGAGAAGCTCCGTGATAAGTTGGATATACTGTTCCTGAGTATAAAACATATACCTCATTGCTATAAGGATTAATTCCGTAAGAATAGGATAAGTTTGCGGTACCACCTGTCACAGATGTTATATACGAGGATAGATTGTAATTGTATGGTTTTCCGGAATTATCCAAATATACATATCCGGTAACCATGAAATATACAGTTACATCATCTTGTGAATGGACAATTTGCCTGTTAATGGATATAACTTGTGTTCGTTCTAATTCCTGAGGTTTAAAATGATTTTGTTCTTCTAATGCTTTGATTGGAGAAATAGAAAAAGCAAAAAGCACTATCATATTAAAAAGTATAATAAGAGTTTTTCTCATATAACATCAATGCTTTTCGACATTACTTTATCGAATAACCTTCTATCTGTTTTGTGAAAGGTTCTGCACATCATGTGAAATATACGCTCACTAACAAAACAGATAAAATCCATAAGATATAATTAACTCGTAAAGTATATGAATAAGTACGGATCTGGTTTATTGCTGAAAATATTACTCGTTATCAGTTTGTTTTTGTTGTACATCACAGGATATCACTCCCCGTACCGTTTCACAGAGAAAACAATAACGGCAGAAAAGAAACTACAGGAACAAACAGTAGTTTTCACTGAATACACTGCAAATGATATTTTATTTGTGGATAAAATATCTGATACTCTCAATGGCTTTATGAATCAGACCTTATCAAAAGAAGAAGCTCTGGATATCATTGGCCGATTAAAACAAAAGTCTTCAGCAAGATATAGTAAATGCAGCGAGAACGGCACAGTAATTTACAACGAAATGGTTATCTTGGAGGGAATTATAAAATTATCAGATAATAGCCACGATGTCTGGGAATTACTTCTGCAGAAGCGAAGTGTTTTTGATGCGATGAGAAGCAATATCCATCAATACCAAAAAGATCATCATCTGATCAGTGTGAATAAATCAGATGATGATCTTAACGGGCAATATCTGATTACAATGATGAATCACTATCTCTCCATGTCATATTCAATAGGAATACAACAGGGACAGATAAGAAATGCGTATAATCCTCACAGTAGTTCTTCTTTTTATGCCATAACCAATGAGAAACTGACAATAGATTCTCCATATCAGGCTACATATTCTATAATGTTAAATAAATTAACTGTATATCTGGAAAAGTATCTACGATCTTCCATACAAGATGGGGAGATAAGAATAACTTATAATTAAATATCTTATTGTTTTAAAACATGAATTACAGGTTTGATCCAGTAGATTCCGTTCATGAAGAGAATTTCGTCCAGGCAAACAAGGCAAAAGAAAACTGCGAAGCATTGTACATATACGGGTAATTTCCGGATAAACGAATATACTACGGATATTAAGGCAAGAATAAGCCCGAATGGATTTAAATAATAAGAAATAATCGATAACATCAAAACAACAAGAATCTGTGTTGTTTTTCTTTCCGAAACAATAGAGTTTTCTGCTGTTTGTTCAGAGGGGATTTCTGAAGCAGAAATATCCTGTATGCTCAGAGATAATAGTTCAGAAAGCTGTTGGATTTGCTGTGGATTTGGTGTGATTTTCCCAGATTCCCAGCGCGATACCAAAGAGCGGTCAACAAATAGTTTAGAGGCTAATTGTTCCTGGCTTAACCCAAGTTCTTTTCTTCTGTTACGAATCTGTGTGCCGAATGGAATGTCAGAATTCTTCATGAACTAATCATAACATAAATCATTTTTGTAAAAGGAAATAATACCGGATGAGACTTTTTGATCTATCTGCGTAGTTAATCAAGATCACTTTTTAATCCGTTTTCTGTTAACACATAAATCTTTGTGCATACTTCAGAGATATACTTCCGGTCATGAGAGACACTGATCACAGCGCCGGGGAAGGAGGACAACATACGCCGGATCACCGGTCCGGACAGCGGGGAGAAGTTCCTGGTCGGTTCATCCAGGATCAGTACATTTGCCTTGGACAGAGACATCTTCAACAGGAATACCTTGGCTTTCTGACCGCCGGAGAGCTCTCTGATCGGATGTTCCATCTCTTTCGTGGTATATTTCAGAGAACCCAGATGTGTGCGTATACGTGTGATTTCTTCCTTGTCTCCGGTACGGGACAGGTATTCCGCAGGAGTCTGGTCAAGATCCAGCAGATCTTCGTAGTTCTGGGGCATGTATACCACCCGCAGGTCTGGTCTTTTCTGCAGTTCTTCCGCAATCTGTTTCAAGAGGGTAGTCTTTCCGCAGCCGTTTAAGCCGGTAATACAGACTTTTTCCGAACCGTGGACAGAAAGCGTGATATCCCTGGATAACTGACGTTTTCCGTCCGGAGTCATCAGGATATCCAGTCTGAATTCACACACGGTCTTGCCGGCAGGAATCTCTGAATCCTGATCACCGAGAGTAAAGAAGATGGCTTCTTCCTGTTCCGGTTTCCGGGTCATGTTTTCATCCTCTTTTTCAAAGCGTCTGCCCATGGACTTTACGGCGTGCATCTTTTTCTTCAGGTTTGCGGCAGTGTGAGGATCCTGGCGTGTGATCACAGCCTGGGCATGTTCCACACTCTGCATGATCCTCCTGTACTTTTCATCCCGTATCCGCTTCTGGCGGAGATCACTCTGTGCCTGTTGTGCTTGTCTTTCGAACTGGTCGGCACGGTACTTCATATAGTTCCCGTAGGTGTCATGGACAATGGTATACCGGGATTTTTGTTTTTTCATGACTTGTTCAAGATGGATGATCATGTTTGCGGTATTCTCAATCAGAGTCTCGTCATGGGAGACAAACAGAACGATATGTTTCTGTCCGCGGATGAATTCTTCCAGAAATTCCAGAGTTTCGATATCAAGGTCATTGGAGGGTTCATCCAGTAATAATACCGTAGGTTCACACATCAGAAGACGCATTAACTGGGCTTTGATCTTCTCTCCGCCGGAAAGGCTTTCCAGTGTCTGTTCACGGAAGAAAAAGTCATTGTCTGTGTGGAAATCCGAAGCCATCCGGGATAATTCCCGGGGATTCTTCTCCAGGAATGCAGGTTCTTCGGAGAAGAAATCATAGAGGGTCTTTACGGCATCCGCAGGAGGAAGTTCCTGGGGAAGATATGCCAGTCTTTCCCTGCCGGTGATTCTCTCTCCCTTTGCTTCCGCATAGCTTTCAATCAAACCCGGATCATAGATCCATTTCAGCAGAGTTGACTTACCGTTTCCTTCTTCACCGATGATCACGGCTTTATCTCCGTCATTCAGGGTAACAGAAAAGTCTTCCAGCAGGATACGCAGGTCTTTGCGGTGAATGATCTTCAGGTTCCGGATCTGTAACATCAACCTGATTATATCACAGGAAGATTCTTTCATTTTCGGGACCGGGGAATTACTATATAATAGGTTAGAAAAGGAGATTTTATATATGAGTAAACCTGTAGTATTGGTTGTCATGGATGGTGTCGGATGGACACAGAAAGATAAGGGAAATGCTGTATTGCATGCGTATAAACCACAGTTGGATGAATTGATGACGGAGTGGCCGCACACAACGATCAAAGCTTCGGGGACAGCGGTAGGTCTGCCTTCCGATGATGATATGGGTAACTCGGAAGTAGGTCATAACGCGTTAGGATGCGGACAGATCTATTCCCAGGGTGCGAAACTGGTAAATGAATCTATCGAGAGCGGTAAGATCTATGAATCTTCCGCATGGCAGGATGCGGTAAAGTTCGTTAAGGATCATAACGGTAAGCTGCACTTTATCGGCTTGCTGTCTGACGGTAATGTACATTCCAATATCTCTCACCTGATTGCCATGTTAAAGCAGAGCAAGGCCGAAGGTCTGAAAGAAGCACGTGTACATATCCTGCTGGACGGACGTGATGTTCCGGAGACCAGTGCCCTGCAGTATGTGGATCAGTTGGAAGAAGTACTTGCGGAACTGAATGATGAGAATTACCACGCCTGCATCGCTTCCGGCGGCGGACGTATGGTTATCACAATGGACCGTTATGAAGCAGACTGGTCCATGGTGGAACAGGGCTGGCATATCCATGTCATGGGTGACGGAAGACAGTTCGCATCCGCAAAAGAAGCGATTGAGACATTACGTGCAGAGGGTGGTTATACCGACCAGTTCCTGCCGGGATTCGTGATTGCGAAAGACGGTGTACCTGCCGGAACGATCGATGACGGTGACAGTGTGCTGCTGTATAACTTCCGTGGTGACCGTGCAGTGGAATTATCCAAGGCGTTTGACTATATGAAAAGTGGTTTCAGTGCCTTTGACCAGGTGAAGAAGCCAGACGTATACTACGCAGGCATGTTACAGTATGACGGAGATCTGAAGCTTCCGGAACACTTCCTGGTGGAACCTCCGCACATTGAACATACACTGAGTGAATTCCTGGTTAACCATGGGGTGAAGAGCTTCGCCTGCTCCGAAACACAGAAATTCGGACATGTGACATACTTCTGGAACGGCAACCGCTCTGAGAAGTTCTCCGATGAACTGGAGACCTGGGTAGAAGTTCCTTCCGATATTATCCCGTTTGAGAAGAAACCGTGGATGAAAGCCACCGAGATCACTGATCTGATGGTTGAGGCGATCGAATCCGGTAAGTATCAGTTCCTGAGATGTAACTACCCGAATGGTGACATGGTAGGTCATACCGGTAACTATGAGGCCACAATGATCGGTGTACAAAGTGTAGACCTGATGTTACGGAGAATCATGGATGCCTGCAAGAAGATGGATTATGTCTTACTGGTAACTGCAGACCATGGTAACTCCGATGAAATGTATGACAAGGGTGTTAACCCGGATGGTTCACCTAAGCCCAAGACCAGTCATTCCCTGGCAAGAGTACCGTTTGCGGTATTTAACGGACCGGAAGGTACAGAAGTCAAGGATCTGGAAGATCTGGGACTGGCGAATGTGGCCGCAACCGTTGTTAAACTGCTTGGTTATGAACCTCCGAAGGAATGGCTGGAATCCATCACAAAGTAATCGTTTTATAGAAGTGTAAATTTGACCGGATAGCGCTAAAGCTGACCGGTCTTTTCACATCAGGAGGATAGGATATGGTAAGAAAGATGCCCCCGTTAGAGAAGGTTTATGAGGCTTTCTCCGCAATCGGAGATGAAAGAATACATGTAGAAGATAATACGTACTTGGTGTATTCCTCAGACAAGTCAAAGTACTATACCGTTACAGAAAAGGATAATGTCTACCGCAGTGATGATAATGCGACATACTGGCAGGGATATCCGGGATATCCTGTGATTGCGGTATTGATCCTGCAGGGGAAGCTTCCCTACAATCGTGAGGTATGTGAAGAGATGAAGGGTATTCCCTGGAAGGTACTGAATGATAAGTATCAGCGGGATTATGCGGCTGCGGCAGAAGAAGCTTTACAAGGTCTTGGTACAGATACGCAAAAGATCCGGGAAGAAGCGCAGAAAGTCTATGACGCGCTGCAGGTACTGGATATCGAGACAGGCAGGGGAAAGCGGAAAAAAGGCTGAATACGATAGTTGTTTGTACTATGATATATGTAGATAAATAGGAGAGATAATACATGGAAACATTGACGAAACGAGAGAGATTCGAACGTTTTATGGCCAATGAACCCGTTGACCGTGTACCGGTAGCGTTTTTTCATCATTTTATCGGACAGGACCAGTGGTTCAAGGGAATGGTAGACGAACAGGCATTTGAGAAGAATATCGAAGGCCACAGAATCGCCAGAAAGATCTTTGACCCGGATATCATCAAGGTCATGAATGACTCCCTGATGATCATGCCGGTAGACATGACATTTGTGAAACATGCGCAGGATCTGGAAAAGATCGAGCCTCCGGTCCACGGTTCATTATTCTTTGAAAAGAGTAAGGAACTGACAAAACGCGTACTGGAGATCTACGCGGACTCTGACGCGCCGACATACTTCACCGGATTCTCCTGCGGAATGATCGCAAAACTGGCGCTGAGGAAAGCTCCGGTTGAGGAACAGCCCGGCAAATCCAAGCTACAGGTACTGATCGAGGAAGATAAAGAAGCTGTCGTCAAAGCCCTGACAAAGATCAATGATAGTGTTATCGCCCTGAACAAGGAGATCTTTGAGGAAACCGGTGTAGAGGGTCTGTACTTCAGTGTAAATAACCAGGCACACTACCTGCCGGATGATATGTTCCGGGAGATTATCGCACCTTTGGACAAGAAGGTTATTGAAGAAGCCAACAAGCTTAGTAAGATCAATATGTTGCATATCTGCGGATATGAGGGCTTAAGCAACAATCTTGAACTGTTTACGGATTATGATACTCCGATTATCAACTGGGCTGTACATGCGGAGGGAGTTAGTTTATCCGAGGGTAAGAAGTTATTCCACGGGAAACCAATCTGCGGAGGCTTTGCGCAGGCAGAGACCATATACAAGGGGTCCCCGAGAGATGTGGAGAATGAGACCTTCCGCTACCTGAAAGATGCCGGACAGGTTGGTGTCATGATCGGTGCAGACTGTACCGTACCGATGGATATCGATAACGAGCGTCTGGAGTGGGTACGCCGTGCATGCATGAGATTTGCGACATTGCCTAATAAATAGAACACAGACGAAAACCTGTCGGAAAGACAGGTTTTACTATGCCTGAGATAAAGCAGGATCATATATTCTGCAGGACTTTTACAAATTAAGAGAAATATTCACTAGAAACTAATGATCTGTGGTACATCGTATTCCAGAAAATTAAGAAAACGTGAGTTTGAACAATAGTATAATTGTCTCAGAAACATAGTAAGAGGCAGGAAATGAAGATACTCGGAATCCTTATCGGTATAACCGGTTTGTTTGTATTCAGTATACCGATCTTTGCGGGTATCTTTAATTTTGGCAGTCAGGCAGGGATATTGTTATCACTTCCGGTGTTGCTGACCGGGCTGTTTTATACTCAGCTCAGAGAACTGTGCAGTACTGTATCCTGGGTACGTATGTTGTGCAGGTTCATTCAGTGCGGATATATTGTATTCCTGGCAGCTGCTGTCATCACATGTGCCTGTATGATCAGAGAGACACAGAATACACCGAAAGAAGATAAGGAGTATACCATGGTGGTGCTTGGCTGCGGTCTGGAAGGAGATCAGCCCAGTCTGATGTTGTGGTACCGTCTGAAGAGAGCAGAAGGGTATCTGAAAGATCATCCGGAGATGAAGGTGGTTGTGTCCGGTGGTCAGGGCGGAGATGAAATCATGCCGGAAGCACAGTGTATGCGTCAGTGGCTGCTGAATCACGGGATCGCGGAAGAGAGAGTATACAGTGAGGAACGTTCGAGATCCACGGCAGAGAATCTGAAGTATTCGCTGGAGATCATCCGGGAGAATCACCTGCCGGAAGAAATCATTATTGTGACCAACGATTTCCATGCGTACAGAGCTGGTTATATCGCGAAGAAACAGGGGATAGAACATCGTACACTGGCAGGTCATTCCACGTGGTGGCTGTATCCGATCTCTGTTCTCAGGGAAATATTCGGTATAGCCTGGGAATGGGTGAGACGTTAGGTGTTCAGACATAATACAGAGATAGTCAAGGCATGGTCAGCCATGTCTTTTTTCTGCCGGAACAATAAGAAAAACCTCATCAGACCGATGAGGTTCAATAGATGCGTTTTTCAGGATGTTTAACGTTTTCTGGCAGGACCTGTACTATCGCGGACAATCAGGTTTGTCAAAATACTGATCTTTGTGCGTTCTTTAGCACGTCCGTTGATAATGTCATCGAGACGATCTACTGCCATTGCCCCAAGACGTTCCTTCGGCACATTTACCGTAGTCAGCCGGGGCAGGGTGATCTCACTGATTGCGATATTGTCAAAACCAATTACAGAGATATCTTTAGGTACCTGATATCCACGGGCAGCCAGGGTTTGTATACAGCTGACACCATACCAGTCGGTTGCACAAATGAAAGCAGTAGGCATACCGTTTTCGCTGTTTTCCAGCTGGTTAAAGATCTGATTGAGAATCTCAGAGTAGTCCAGCATATTCATATTGCTCCGGTTCATGATAAAGACATTTTTCGCTGAAGCAGCCATCTCCGGATGCAGGGATACCGCATTGATAAAGCCTTGAATACGTTCAGCGAAGTTGGAGAATTCCTGTTCTCCTCCGATGTGTGCGATATTGGTGTGACCGAGGGAATAGAGATACTCTACCGCAAGTCCGATACCTTGAGCATTTGCGATAGTAATACTATCCAGGCCATACATCTCTACTGCTTTATCTAGTGTTACAAATGGAATCTTGAGAGATTTCATGATGTCCGGGCTGACCATTTCACCGGCTGTCGGAAGAAGAATAATTCCACTGGTATTGGTGTCCAGAGTAGAAATGATCTTTTCCGCTGTAAGATCTTTAAAACTGATATAGGTTACACGAAGGGTATAATTCATCTGTTGTGCTTCCAGACTGATTCCCTGAATGACCTTATCCAGGAACATGTTGTTGTCAAAAGGAACAGTGGAAGTAAAAGATGAACTGACAAACAAATGAATCAACGATCCGATATTTGTTTTCCTTTGTTTATGAACATAGCCTAATTCAGATGCTGTCTGTAAAATTAACTGACGTGTTTCCTCACTGATACCAGGTTTGTTATTCATGGCAATGGAGACTGCAGAGGGTGAAACTCCTAATTTTGCGGCAATTTCTTTAGCGGATATCATTTTATGAAGTCCTCATCTTTCTAAGATTGTCACAAATACAAACTCGTATAAATATAAAAGTATGTATTTTTTATCAAATATAGTATAGCACGAGCATAGAAATTTAGCAAACTAAATTTAGTAAATAACAGTATACAATATACTAAAAACATGTAATAATTTAATCAATAGTTGGAGGGTTATCATGGCAGAAAGATATATTATCGGTATTGATCAAAGTACTCAGGGAACAAAGACGATTCTTTTTTCGGACAGCGGTGAAATATTATGCAGAGCTGACCGTCCTCACCGCCAAATCATTGATGAACGTAATTATGTTGAACATGATCCCGTGGAGATCTATCAGAATACATTGTCCGCAATTCGGGAAATCATTGAAAAAACAGGAATCAATAAAGATGAGATTGCCGGTATCGGGATCAGTAATCAGCGTGAGACGACAGTTGCCTGGAACCGTAAAACCGGTGAACCCATTTATAATGCCATCGTATGGCAGTGTGCCAGAGCAGAGAAGTTATGTCGAGAACTGAATACAGGCGGATTTGATGAGAAAGTAACCAGTATCACAGGTTTAAATTATTCTCCATATTATGCGGGACCAAAGATGGCCTGGATCATGCAAAATGTTCCGGAAGCACGAAAACTGGCAGAAGAGGGCTCTCTATGTTTCGGCACGATCGATACCTGGCTGTTATTCAAACTCAGTGGTAACCAGTCCTTCAAGACGGATTCTTCCAATGCGTCCAGAACCATGTTCATGGATCTGGAAAAACTGTGCTGGGACGAAGAAATCTGCAGTACCTTTGGTATCCCGGTAGAATGTCTGCCGGAAATCGTCTGTTCCGATGTGAATTTTGGCCTGACTGACCTGGAAGGCTATCTCAATATACCTGTTCCTGTACATGCGATGTTGGGTGATAGTCATGCGGCGTTGTTCGGGCAGGGTTGTCATGAACCGGGAATGATCAAGGCTACCTATGGTACCGGTTCTTCCATCATGATGAATGTCGGGGAAAAACCGGTTTCCTGCGAAGGAATTGCGTCATGTGTTGCCTGGGGCAGAAACGGGAAAACACTTTATGTTCTGGAAGGGAATGTTACCTTTAGTTGTGCGGTAATTACATGGCTCAAGGATGATCTGAAATTAATCGATTCTCCGAAAGACAGCGGTAAACTTGCAAAACTTGCTAATCCTGAAGATATCACCTGCCTGGTACCTGCGTTTAGTGGTCTTGGAGCACCGCACTGGGACACGGAAGCGAAAGGCACGATCTGCTTTATGACGAGAACTACGGGAAGAAATGAGATCGTCAGGGCTGCTGAAGATTCCGTGGCGCATCAGATTACAGATGTCATTGAAACCATGGTAAAGAATGCACATGTGAATGTATCAGAACTAAGAGTTGACGGCGGTGCCACAAAAGATAAGTATTTGATGCAGTTCCAGAGTGATATGCTGCAATGTGATCTGCTGGTTCCGGATGTGGAGGAATTGTCATGTATAGGTGCTGCGTACATGGCAGGTCTTGCTCTGAATGTCTACGATGAGTCTATTTTCAACCGGATCAAGAGAGAACGCTACACACCGGCAATGGAAGATGACAAACGGGCAGGAAAGCGTGAACTCTGGAAAAAGGCTGTACACAGTGTGATGACTAATAAAGCTGAATAATTCCTTCTGAACAAGCAAAACGAAAGGTACCTGACACCAGGTACCTTTTCCGTAGAATCTTGTCGTTGATTACTTATCCCAGATCTTATTTCTGTAATAACAGAATCTGGCATCTCCCTTTTCATACTGGCGGTCAAAAGGACCGTCCGGACCAAGTTTTCTGCCGAAGCAGAAAGTCATACGTCCGTGACTGTACTCAAGGAAACGTCCCAGCCCGGCATCGATGAAGTTCTGTTTCATCTTCGCAAACTTTGGACTTCTGCGGGAATATACGGGTTTACCATCAAGTTCAGAAACATTGGCAATACGGTCTTCGTAGGGTTCATAGTATTCCTTACCCAAATCCGGATTCTTAAAGAGGAGATCTTCTGCCATTTCCAGATATTGATCTACAAAACGTGCCTCAGCCTGTCCGTTACCTGCGCATAATAAGTCATACGCATCACGGAAGGAAGCCCACCGCTTCAGATTTTTATAACTATGTTCAACACTAATCCGGCTGTCAAAGAAATGATCATTCAGTTCATCCCCGCAGAACAAGATGCGTGATTTACGGTCCAGGAAGGATAATGATCCTGTACAGTGTTCAGCAATCGCATAGACTTCCAGAGGTCTGCCTTTCAGGTTGAATACATCACCATCATGTAAGAAGACTACCGGGTAGTCATCCGGGACATCAATATCCTTGAAATCGCCCATCTTACGGCATCTGCCTTCATAGCACCACTCACTCATATATACAACATCAAACTGATAGTTATTCAGTGTATGGTCAAAGTGGTTGTGTGTATTGATGATTCTGTACAAAGGTTTTTCCGGGCAGAGACTCTGGCAGAAATCACGGATACTTCCTGCCCCCATGCCGCTGTCAATGCACAGCAGTTCATCATCTCCTTCAAGAACGTATGTATAGTCACCGTTGGATAATACAGACCATACACCGTCCGCAAGTTTTGTGGCTTTGAAGTACGGTTCGCTTTCCGGCTGGATGTTGCCCTCAAAATCTTCAATCAAATCTGTCAGCGAAGACAGATCCAGAGGACCCATGTTCTTTTTCCACTTTAATGTTCCCATAAGTCTACTCCTGTTCTTTCTGATCATCTGTAACCGGGAAGATCATCGAGTCATACTTTTTCCCGACAGGTCCGTCCCAGATGCGATTGCGGTAGTAAGTAAACCTTACACCGTCTTTTTCATACTGACGGTCAAAGATACCATCCGGTGTAATCTTTCTCAACAGACAGAAACAAATTCTGCCGTTGTTCAGATCCATGGCTTCCTGCCAGCCTGCCGCCTGTAATACAGGTTCAAGGGCATCCAGATTTGGGCTTCTGCGGAGGTGTACAGGCTTACCGTCTTTTTCACTGATCGGGGAAATTTTGTCCGCGTAAGGGACATACAGCGCCTGTCCGCAGTCAGGATCTTCAAACAATATGTGTTCTGCCATTTCCAGATATTTTTCGATGTAGGATGCGTCATGAATTCCATTACCTGCAGCTAAGATATCATAAGCATCACGGAAAGAAGCCCATCGTTTCAGATTCTTATAACTTCTCTCTACACTTATCCGGCTGTCAAAGAAATTACCGTTTAACTCATCTCCGCAGAACAGGATACGGGATTTTCTGTCCAGGAACTGCAGGGAACCCGGAGCGTGTTCATCAATCGCATAGACTTCCAGAGGTCTGCCCGCCAGGTTGAACACATCACCGTCATGCAGGAAAACAACAGGGTAATCACCGGGAATACCAAGTGCTTCATGTGAAGGGTCCAGACGGTGACTATATGTCTGAGGCGCCATGTAGACAACATCAAACAGGTAATTACTCATCGTGTGATCCACATGGAAATGAGTATTAATGATCCGGTATAAAGGTTTCTCAGGGCACAGACTCTGGCAGAATGCACGCAGATTACCTGCGCCGGAGCCTCCGTCAATACATAACAGCTCATCATCACCCTCGAGGACGTAGGTGTAATCACCATCGCTTAAGACCTGCCAAACACCTTCTGCCATTTTCACAGCTTTATAATACGGTTCACTGCGGAGACGTATATCTCCATCTTCATCCATCAGGTATTCATTAGACCAGGAAGGAATATCTATCGCATCCAACCCTTGTTTCCATTTTAATTCAGCCATGATATCTCCTTATTTATCCCAGATCCGGTTTACGTAATAGCAGAACTTACAATCAAACTTTTCAAGCTGACGATCAAACGGACCATCCGGACCAAGTTTACGCATCAGACAGAAACAACCTCTGCCATGATTGAGTTCTACCGCTTTTTCATAACCTGCCTCAATCAGAGGATAAGCAAGGTCTTCCATGTTCGGACCGCGGCGGGTAATAAGCCTCTTACCATCTTTCTCACGTGCGGAAGCAATATGATCCTCATACGGTACATACCATTCTTCTCCTTCGTTCTCATGACCGCTGAGGATATATTCCGCAGCTTTCAGATAACGATCAACGTATACGGCATCAGCTATTCCGTTTCCTGCATACATGGTATCGTAGGCATCTCTCAAGCTTGCCCAGCGTTTCAGGTTACGGTAGCTATGTTCAACACTGATCCGGCTGTCAAAGAAGTGATCGTTTAATTCATCGCCGACAAAGAACATACGATTCTTTCTGTCCAGAAACTGAAGAGATCCCGGGCAATGTTCTTCAATGTTATAGACTTCAATTGGACGCCCTTTCAGGTTGATTACGTCTCCATCCTTGAGGAACACCACCGGATAATCCGCAGGAATCTGTTCCTGGATCTTCTCCCAGTCCATAAACATGTTCGCTCTGCCTTCATAGCACTTTTCATGCATATAGACGACATCAAACTGATAGTTGTTTACTGTGTGGTCCGCATGATTATGGGTGTTGAACAGGCGGTATACTTTCTTGCCCGGTACCAGGCTCTGTACAAATTCACGCAGATTTCCGCATCCGTTTCCGCTGTCAATAACAATAGCTTCGTCATCTCCTGCCAGTACATACTGGAAATCTCCCTGTGACAGGATCTGCCAGGTGTCCGGTCCGATTTCGGTGGCTTTAAAATACGGCTCATCCATAGGCTGAACATTTCCGTCAAAGTCTTCAACGAGAATGTCATGGAACATGGAGAAGTCCAAGGCACCTAAACCCTTTTTCCACTTAAGTTCTTTCATTTTTTTAATCCTCACTTTTCTTTCTGATTCTGTCTGATCATGCGCAGCGTCCGGAACAAGAAGAATGCTCCCGCAATCAGGAATAACACCGCAAAGATCAGATAAAATGTACGATGTTCCTCAGGGATCTGAGTGTTTTGTCTGAACATATTCATAGAAAGCCAGATCAGACATACAGATACAGCCAGATCCAGAAGCTGGTTGAACGTAACAGGGTTCTGCCCGTTCATGGTTATTTCAGGCCACGCTTTCTTGCGCATTCAATGGTATGACCAAGGTTTGCTTCTCTATCTTCTTCCAGAAGGAATCCTTGAGCCACAAGACGGTTATATTCCTGGTTGACCAGTTCACTATAGTGTTCCAGGGAACCGTACAGTTCCTGCAGGAATTCTGCGGAGAATGGGTTGACCTTACCAAAAGCACCATTGATTCTGCCATCTTTATAAGTACAGGAGGAAGAGATACGAGCTGTCGGATAAACCACATACGGGATGCGGATACCACCGAGGCAGTTTCCAAAAGCATCGGTACGGTTATCAGCGTAGACAATACCAATTGCCTGTGAAGGAGTAAAAGATGTAGAAACTTCAATTTTCGGCGCGTGCGGGGCAGGAATCCCATTTCTTACCCAAAGGTAAAGAGCTTTCCAGGCAGCGCTGAATACAGGTTCATACGGGGAATCCAGAGCTTCTCCGTCTACACCGTAGAAGGCATTATATATACCCAGACTTTCCAGCATCTTCAAGTCTTTCTCTCCGTAATAATCAACGAGATTATATTTACTGTCGTGACTGGATCCTGCAATCTGCCATGTACGGAATTTGAAATCCGGTTCGTCAAAATCTCCATACCAGTAAGAACCACGGTTCTCACTTTCGGTATTAACTGCGATAAAGGGCTGGGGAGCACCGTTGATACTACTCTGAGGTTCTCCGGCTCCGAGACGGAATGGCTGTGAATTGCTTAACGGGGCAAGTCCGGCGCTTCCTCCGCCGTTGTAATACCCGTCAAACAGACAAGCGTTCTCTCTTTTGGCAAAGCAGCGTACGATACGGTTAACATAGCTTGTAGACTGACTCCAACCGGTCAGATATAACCAGATTTTTCCGTATTCCCGGATCGGATTCATTTCACTGTCAGAACGGAGTAGTTTTGCCAGATCCAGCAACATATCCCAGAACAGTCCTAATTCATACTGAGGCAGATAACGCATCCTGCCGGTTTTTACTTCTTCAGGGACTTCACGTTCCGGCATCGGGTTATCCCAGTTGATTGCTTCATAACGCTTTGGGTCAAATCCCTTGAGACTATCTACGACATGACCTTTGGATGAGATACCGACGAAGATATCCCCGTTCCTGGTCAGATACGGCCAGCTGTTGACCCACATCCGGTCGATATCAATGTTGGCAGAACTGTTCAGGATCTCCAGGACGACATTACCGGAGAACTTTGATACATCTGCAGGTCTGCGGATGATCACTCTGGTGGTATATGGAGCGTTCTCATAAATCGGGAATACATTGTGTTCCGCATCTTCGTCATAGACGTTGGCAGTACCGGTTTGGAAGTATTCGTCTTCGATATAGCCGATTTCATCAAAACGGCATTTGTCAGCAGCTCCCGCAAAGGGAGTAGATGTTTCCGTTGTTGGGATGAATTTGAATTCAGTAATTTTATTCATGATCTGTTCCTTTCTTTAAAGACCTCTGATTTTTGCGTAACTGACAAGGCGACGTACATATTCTTCTCTGTCTTCCTCCAGAAGGAAACCTTGACTGACGATGCTTGTATAGTCTTCATTGACGAGTTTTGTGTAATGATCAATGTCACCGTATAACTCTTTCAGGAATCCTGCAGAGAAAGGATTTTCCTTACCGAACGCGCCGTTGACAAAACCGTCTTTATAGGTGCAGAAACAACTGATCCGGGAAGTAGGAAGATTAACTGCAGGAGTGCGTATTCCACCGCGTGTATTACCGAAGGCATCGGTCAGATGGCGAATATGAAACTTCATACCTCCGATACCCAGGATGCCTTCTTCGGTTCTTTCTGTTTCAAAACGGGGTGCGTGAGGGGCAGGGACACCATCCGCAGACCAGGCATAGAGAGCTTTCCATGCGGCATTGAACACTGCTTCGTAGTATGTGTCCAGAGGTTCTCCGTCTACACCATAGTAGGCGTTACGGATACCCATGTCCTCCAGCATCTTCAAATCTTTTTCTCCGTAATATTCTACGAGGTTATAGTTGCTGTCATGACTGGTTCCGGCAATCTCCCAGACCCTGAATTTAAAATCAGGCTCATCAAAATCTCCATAGAAGTTAGCCATACGGTTGTCACTCTCCGTATTGACGGCAATGAAGGGTTTGTGACTGCCCAATACTCCGCTTATCAATCCACTGTTGTCACCGAGTGAAAGAGTCTGGGTATTGTTCAAGGGGGCCATCGTTGAACCGCCGCCGCCGTTAAGATATCCGTCATACAGGTTCTCAAGACGACTTCCTTTTTTACAGAACTGTCTGGTCATGCGATTGACATAGAAAGTAGACTGGCTCCATCCGGTCAGATAAAGCCGGATCTTTCCGTATTCCCGGAGCGGATTCATTTCACAATCGGATTTTAATAAAGCAGAAAGATCAATCAGCATATCCCAGAATAGTCCAAGTTCATATTGAGGGAGGTAACCAAAGAGACTGTCTCTGACTTCCTGCGGTACGTTTTCGTCTGGATTGGGATTTGCCCAGTTGATGGGGGCATAGCGCTCCGGATCAAAAGTTTTCAGACTGTCTACGACATGACCTTTGGAAGAGATACCGACATAGATATCACCGTTACGGGTAAAGAAAGGCCAGCTGTCTACCCACATCCGGTCGATATCGATGTTGGCAGAACTGTTCAGGATCTCCAGAATGACATTGCCGGAGAACATTGATACATCTGCGGGCCTGCGGATCAGCACTCGCGTGGTATACGGCGCATCAGCAATCTTAATACTGAGTTCGTGAGATTCGTTTTCATCGTAGACATTTGCAGTTCCGGTCTGGAAGTATTCATCTTCTACATAGCCGATTTCCCGGAAACGGCATTTTTCTGCTGCAGCCGCAAAAGGGACGGATTTGGCTGTCACAGGGATAAAATTGAATTCTGTTATCTGGCTCATTGTTTTCCTCCTTAATTCATTCTGGAATTTCAAACACAGTTTAACTAAAGTTTACTAAATAATAAAACTACATATACAATAACATTTTACATTTTATTCGTCAATTCATTGGTAAAAAAACGATAATAATCGCTAGAGAACGGATAAAAGCGTTTACAATTTATTAAAACTACGCTAAAGTAAAACTAAAGTTTAGTCAACAATCGGAGGAGCATAATGAAAATCAGCAAAGAACAATTAGAAAATCGCAGTTTATTAAGTAATTCAGTTATGTGGAATCAACAGCTTTGGGGCAGATCTAATGCCGGCGTTCCCTACAGTCCTGCAGATATTCCGCCCGCAATCGAAGTGCAGGAGGATGGAAGTGTGGTTTGCCGCTTCTATGCGCTGGATGCAGAGAGTGTATCCGTCGGTTATATCCTGGGGGAACAAGTACCTCTGACAAAGGGGGAAAACGGTGTCTGGACAGGAATGATTTCCTTTGAATTTCCGGGACTGAAAGTAATTACCTGGAGAGTCAACGGGATCGAGGTTATGAACCCGTATGCACCGGTGGGTTACGGATACGGAAGACCAATGAACTATGTGGATATTCCCTGTCCCGAACAAGATTATCTGATGATCAAAGATGTCCCGCATGGGAATGTTGTTCGCGAGTGGTTTAAATCAGAGACTACAGGTGAGTGGGAGAGCTGCCTGGTGTATCTTCCTCCGAAGTATTTTGAAGAAACGGAGAAACGTTATCCTGTACTGTATCTGCAGCATGGCGGATCACAAAATGAAAATGGATGGATCTACGAAGCGAAGACAAATTTCATTGCGGATAATCTGTTTGCGGAAGGAAAGGCAGAACCCTGCATTATCGTCATGAACAACGGGATGGTGCAGATGAAGCAGGAAGATGGTTCCTGGAAGGTGGATACCGATGCTCTGGAGCCATTGCTGATCAATGACTGCATACCGTTTATAGACAATAAATACCGTACAATCCCAACAGCTTGGGAAAGGGCATATGCAGGTTTATCCATGGGGTCTTTACAGGGGGCAGTCATTTTCCTGAAACATATGGATGTGATTGCGTCAGCAGGTCTGTTTACCGGGTTTCCTCTGAAGCAGTATGAGTTTGGCCCGAAAGTAGCCTTCAGTCATGAGATTACCGGTGTTTTTGATGATCCGGAAACTTTCAACAGTAAGTCCAGGTTGTTCTATCTTGCGGTAGGACAAAATGAGCCGTCTGTAGAGATTGTTAAGGATACTTCCGCAGAACTGACAAAGATGGGAATTGACAACGTATATATGGACTTCCCGGGTGGTCATGAGTGGCATGTATGGCGTGCATGTCTGTATGACTTCATGCAGAGAATATTTAAATAGGAGAGAAGAAGAGTATGTTAAAAGGAATTCCTGCAGTACTGTCTCCGGAAATGCTGGAGGCTTTAGCAGAAATGGGTCACGGTGACATGATTGTGATCGGAGACGCGTATTTTGCGGCAAAGACAATGGCAAAGGCCAACAACAACCTTCTGGTCAGAGCAGATGGAATTAATGCGTTTACATTGGTGGATGCGATCCTGCAGCTGATGCCTCTGGATAATTGGGGCGGGGATCCGGTGATTGCCATGGGCTTTCCCGATTCGGTAACCGGGGAAATCAAAGGTACTCCGGTAACAGAAAAGTTTAAGAAGATAATTGCTGAACATGATGAGGAAGCTGCCTCTAAGATGCGCTACGTGGACAGATTTGCATTCTATGACATTTCCAAGACAGCGTTCTGTACAGTGGCAACAGGCGATGGTAAGACCAACGGATGCATTATCCTGACGAAAGGAGTGTTCTGATATGTTAAGAGGAATACCGTTTGAGATTTCTCCGAAATTACTGCGTACTTTGGCAGAGATGGGCCATGGGGACAGGATCTGTATCGGAGACATGTTTTTTCCTGCAAACAGCAATGCCAAAGAGGGCAGAATCATTCGCGCTGACGGTATCGATGCCGGAACATTGACGGATGCGATCCTGAAGCTGATGCCTCTGGATGACTGGGCGGAGTATTCTGTGATATTCCTTGGACAGCCTGATGAAAACGGGGTGCCGGGGCCTTCGGAGACAACACAGGAAATTAGTAAAATCATTTCAAAATATGACGAGAATGCTGCGAAAACAGCGAAGTATGTGGAACGCTTTGCGTTCTATGATCTGACCAAAGAATGTTATGCAGTGATCAGCAGCGGAGAATCCAGAACATATGGATGCCTGATCCTGCAGAAAGGTGTGAAGTAGGAGGAGTAACTATGGAATTCATTTGTACATCGACAGAGCCTGTAGTTCAGACAAAGGCGGGCAAAGTTCACGGGTATAAGCTGGACGGAATCTATACCTTCAAAGGTATTCCTTATGCGACAGCCAGGAGGTTCCATATGCCTGAGCCATATGCACCTTGGGAAGGAATCAAGGATACGATCGCTTATGGTGATACGGCACCTTATATGGAGAAGAAGGTCAACGGCTTCAATGATGTGCGTATAGCACATCGTTATTGGCCGCAGGATGAAGCCTGCCAGTATATCAATGTGTGGACAAAAGCGCTGGATACAACAGCTAAAATGCCGGTAATGGTATGGATCCACGGCGGCGGGTTTGATACAGGATCTTCTGTAGAACTGGTGTGCTATGAGGGAGCAAATGCCGCGAGATACGGGGATGTTGTTCTTGTGTCGTTGAATCATCGTCTTAATATTGCGGGATATCTGGATTTGTCTGCGTATGGTGAAGAATATAAGAATTCCGGGAATTCCGGTATGGCGGACATTGTCATGGCTCTGGAATGGGTCAGAGACAATATTGCGGAATTCGGCGGTGATCCGGAGAACGTTACGATCTTTGGTCAGTCCGGAGGCGGCGGAAAGGTAACAACCTTATTACAGATGCCGGCAGCAGATGGCTTGTTCCATAAAGCCATTATCCAAAGCGGTGTTCTATATGGCGGCCCTTCCGTAACAAAACAGAGTGCGCAGGACATTGCCGATATGCTGGTGAAACAACTTGGTCTGACCAGGGAAACGATTCATAAGATTGAAGAGATCCCATACAGCGAGATCGTGGATGCATATGCGGCAATACGCCCGCAGATCAATGCCAAGGGATACCGCGCATCTTTTGCGCCGGTACCGGGTGATTACTATGCTGGTTCACCGCTGGAGACAGGATTTACGGAACATGCATGTGGAGTGCCGGTGATGATCGGGTCTACTTTCGGTGAAATCCCCAATCCTCATTTCCCGAAGAAAAAATATGAAAAGAGTGAAGAAGAATGCCTGGCAATTCTGCGAGAAACCTATGGTGATCAGACAGAAGAAATCGTTAGTGAATTCAGGAAAGCCTATCCGGATAAAAATCTGCTGGATATCTTGCTGGCGGATATCCGCTTCCGTTTGGGGAACATAAAGATGCTGGATATTCATGCAAAACAGGCATCAGCTCCAGCTTATGGTTATATGTTCGCATATGATTTCCCTTACAACGATGGTGAACCGGCATGGCATTGTGCTGAACTTCCGTTCGTGTTCCACAACATCGAACTGGTTCCTGTATGCCATATTCCGGAAGATGGAGAAAGGCTGCAGAATGAATTCTTCGGCGCATGGACAGCGTTTGCCCGTACCGGCAATCCAAACAATGAACACCTGCCGCAGTGGGATCCCTATACCGAAGGGAACGAAATTACTATGATTTTTGATTCACCCAGTACAGCAAAAAAGGATTACGACAGAAATTTAGTTAATTTAGTTGCGAAAGTAAACGGAAAACTCGATTTCGTGAAATAAAACAAGGAAAAAATGTCAAAAATCTTAGTTATTAACCTCGTTTAGTAAAATAATTAACTAAATTTAACTAAAGTACTTGCATAATAAAGTAAATTGTGTAAAAATGTAAGCGGTTAAAAGAAAGGAGAAATCATGAACGCGAAACAATTGAAGGATAAAGCAAATACTCTCCGTATTCATGTCCTGGATGCAATCTATCAAGCAGGAACCGGTCATATCGGCGGAGACTTCAGCGTTATTGATATCTTGACATGTTTATATAACGGCGTGATGAATGTTTCCCCGGAAACGGTGGATGATCCTGACCGTGACAGATTTGTCTTAAGTAAAGGTCATTCAGTAGAAGCATTCTATGCTGTACTTGCAGATAGAGGTTTCTTCCCGATGGAGGACTTCCTTGGTACATTCTCAAAACTTGGCAGTAAATTTATCGGTCACCCCAACAACGAACTTCCAGGGATTGAAATGAACACAGGTTCCCTGGGACATGGTCTTCCGGTCGGTGTCGGTATGGCACTGGCCGCGAAGCTCGATAAAAAAGACTATCGCGTATATGTGGTTCTTGGAGACGGCGAACTGGCAGAAGGCTCTGTCTGGGAAGCGTTCCAGGCTGGTGCACACTTTGGCCTGGATAACCTGATTGCGGTAGTTGACAGAAATATGCTGCAGATCAGCGGTAATACCGAAGACGTCATGGCTTCCGGTAATGTCGCAGATAAGCTGAGAGTTTACGGTTGGGATGTTGTGGATGTACAGGACGGAAATGATCCTGCACAGTTGCTGAAAGCGTTTGAACACTGTAAGGAACGCGCCGGCAAACCACACGCAATCGTTGCTCACACGATAAAGGGATGCGGAGTATCCTTCATCCAGAATCAAGCAGGCTGGCATCATCATGTACCAAATAAGGAACAATATGAAAAAGCCATGCAGGAATTGAAAGGACTGGTGAAATAAGATGGGAACAGCTTGTAAACAAGTCATTGCGGATGTTCTTGCAGAAACCGCTCCTAAAGATAAAGATCTGCTCGTTCTGTGCAGTGATTCCCGCGGATCCGGAAGTATCGGCCCGTTCTACGATAAATTTCCTGCACAGGCAATCGAAGTCGGGATTGCTGAACAAAATCTGGTATCCATATCTGCAGGTCTGGCATCCTGCGGCAAACATCCTTACGCAATATCTCCGGCATCCTTCTTATCCACAAGAAGCATTGAACAGATCAAGGTAGATGTCTGCTATTCCAAAACAAACGTAAAACTGATTGGTATCAGCGGTGGTGTAAGCTATGGTGCCCTGGGTATGAGTCATCATGCCTGCCAGGATATCGCCATGGTCAGCTGCATTCCCAATATCCGTGTCTATATTCCAAGTGATCAGTATCTGACAAGATTCATGATGGAAAAACTGGTTAAGGATCAGGAAGCCGCATATGTCCGTGTATCCAGAAATGCTACGGAAGATGTCTATACACCGGAAACAAAGTTTGAATTTGATAAAGCAGTCCTGGTAAAAGACGGTACAGACGCAACGATCATTGCGGTGGGTGAATTTGTGTCCAGAGCGAAGAAAGCAGCGGAAATCCTGGCGGAAAAGAACATCAGCGTCCGTGTACTGGATATGTACTGTATCAAACCAATAGACAAAGAAGCAGTTATTAAAGCAGCTCAGGAAACCGGACATATCGTAACTGTAGAAGAGCATTCCATCATTGGTGGTCTCGGATCCATGGTCAGTACAATTACGGCAGAGAACGCTCCCTGCAAAGTAAAAGTATTAGGTCTTCCGGATGCTGAATTAATCTGCGGTACACAGGAAGAAATCTTCGAACATGAAGGTCTGACACCGGAAGGTATCGCATCTGAAGTAGAAAAACTGATTGGTAAATAATATCGGACTATTCCTGGGGAACGAATTCCAGGTAGTTATAGGAAAAAGGAGAAAGAAAATGAAAAAGTTTATTAAATCTCTTCTGACACTGGGCATGGCAGCTTCTCTGGTTGCTTGTTCCAATGGCGGAGCATCAAACTCACCGGCAGCTACAACAGATTCCACAGCTGGAACTGATGCACCTGCAGCTGCTAAAGTCGGCGATGAAGGCAGCATTGCTGTTGTTCGTAACATGACAGCTTCTGACCATACAACTCAGTTCTTCAACGGTTGTATCGCAGAAGGTAACGCATTAGGTTACACAGTTGATACGTATGTATCTGAAGGCGACGATGCCAAGATGCAGGACCTGCTGGATCAGGTAATCAACAAAGATTACAACATTATCGTAATCAGCCACGCAAATGAAGGCTACCAGGCTGAATATGTACAGAAAGCTCTTGATGCAGGTAAGTATGTTGTCTGCTTCGACTGCAACGGCGAACATGTTCCGGGCGTAACCTATACATCTCAGGGTGATATCACAATGACAACAAAGGCTCTGCAGGCTGTTACTGACAAACTGAAGGAATGCGGCGGCGCAGAACCTCATCCGTTAGCTGAATACAACACTCTCGGTATGATCATTCCGTTTGATCTCCGTGGTGAAGAAAACCAGAAATGGGCTGACGAAGGCAAGATTGAACTGCGTCTCTGCCCGGCTGACTTCAACGATGGTTATAACTCCATTTACAACCATGTAACAAAGATGCTGACAGACTATCCGGATACACCGGTAGGTATCTTCCTCTGTGCATGCGGCGGTGCTGTTTGTACAGGTGCTCAGGATGCAATCAACGCTCTTGGAAGAAATGAAGATGTATGGTTCGCAGGTATTGATATCTCCAACGAAGTTATCGAACTCATTCAGAGCCAGGAGAACTTCCTTGGTGTAGCTTGCTGCGACCCGTATGTAGTTGGTGTTATCGATGTTCGTATCGCTGTTCTGAATCAGCATGGCACAGAGACTCCGGAAGTATTTGCTTGTGAAAACGTATTCGTTGGTAAAGAAGATGTTTCCAGCAGCTCTAACATGATGAACCTTGCTAAGCCTGGCTTCGGTGATTCTTCTGACTTCAAAGAAGGCATCATTGAAGAACTCCGCGCAAAATACGCTCAGTAAGAAAATATTTGTAGTAAAGCATAAAATCTGTATCGCTGCTGCAGAAATGCAGCAGCGATACATCTCTTAGTTAAACTTGCCGGATTAATCAGGCAATGAGAAAGAAAAAAGGAATGGTGGCGTGATGGAAAAACACATTATTGAAATGAAAAACATCGGCGTAGAATTTCCTGGTGTCAAAGCTTTAAAAGGTGTTGATCTGATAATTGAAAGTCAGAAGGTAACTGCCTTAATCGGGGCTAACGGTGCCGGCAAATCTACATTGATGAAAGTTTTGTCCGGAGTGTATAACCACTACACCGGGCAAATCACAATTGACGGCGAAGATGTTGAGATCCGCGAACCGAACACTGCCAAACATTTGGGAATAGAAACCGTATATCAGGAAGTAGATACGGCTTTGGAGCCGAATCTGTCTGTAGCGGAAAACATCATGGTCGATTATCTGGTAAATGGACTTGGGAAAAAACAGTTCTTTAACTGGAACTATATCTATAAAACATCACAGGATATCCTGGATAAACTGGGACTGACAGATATCGATAATCGCCAGCTGGTTGGAACAATGCCTTTGGCAAAAAAACAAATGGTTGTTATTGCACGTGCGGTACTTCGTGATTGTCGTTTCCTGGTTCTGGATGAACCTACAGCAGCTCTTTCGGAAGCAGAAACAGAACACTTGTTTGAAATTGTACGCGATCTTAAGAATAACAGAGGTGTTGGCGTAATCTTTATCTCACACCGATTGAATGAGCTCTTTGAGATCTGTGACACTCTTACCGTACTGCGTGACGGCAACCTGGTCCTGGCAGATCAGCCTTTGACCAAGGAAACAACGATCAATGACATTGTCCAGTATATGCTTGGTGAAACATACGATAAGGTATTGGACAGAAGCGGAAGAACGATCGGTGAGAAAGTACTGGAAGTTGAAGGACTGACAGAATTCACCGGTAAGTGTAAGGATTGCTCGTTCTATGTACGGTCTGGTGAAATTGTAGGTATTTCCGGTCTTGTAGGCGCAGGGAAAACAGAAATGCTGAAGACGCTCTATGCGGCACTTCCTGTTTCTTCCGGAACAGTCAAGGTACATGGTAAGGAAATCAGTCCGAGAATTCCTGCAGATGCTGTAAAAGCCGGTATCTGTATGATTCCTGAAGAACGACGTAAAGAGGGTCTTGAACTGACCATGAGTGTTGCTTATAACCTTTCCATGGCTACGCTTGACAAATATTCCGCTAATCCTCTGAAATTTCTGGATAAGAAACAGGAGCGTATAGATGCGGTGAGCAAGGTTGATCAGCTGCATATCGCTACTCCGAGTATTGATCAGCAGGTTATGTTCCTGTCCGGCGGTAACCAACAGAAAGTTGTTATCGGTAAATGGATCGGGTCTGATGCGGATGTGTTTATCTTTGATGAACCGACACAGGGTATCGATGTAGGTGCCAAGCAGGAAGTATATAAGCTCTGTATTGATCTTGCCCGTCAGGGAAAAGCAGTGATCTATTGTACCAGTGAGACTGGTGAGATTCTGTCTTTGACAGATCGTACATATGTTATGTATGACGGACAAATCCAAAAAGAATTCAATACTGCAGAAACAAATGAACAGGAGATTCTGGTTTATTCAACGGGAGGAACCAACTAATGGAAAAGAAAAGAAAAATGACTGTCCAGAGATTCTTGGGTGAGTGGGGACCTGTAGTTCTGATTCCTCTCTTATTCGTGATCTTCTCTATTATCGATTCAAAGAGTTATCTGAGCGCCAATAACGTTCTGAATATTCTTCGTGCTACCTGTATTTACCTCGTTGTTGGTATGGGTTCTACATTCGCGTTCTCCTGCGGCGTCTTCGATCTGTCCGTAGGCTCGGCGGTGACGATCGGCGGTATGCTGTCAATCTCACTTCAAGCCTGGTTTGGTATCCCGTGGTTCATCTCGATCCTGCTGGTTGTCTGTGCCGGATGTCTGATTGGTATTATTAACTCCATGCTTGTCTTGAAGTTCAACATCAATGGTATGTTGGCAACATTATCCATGCAGTTTATTCTGAACGGTGTCGCGTTAACATACTCTGCAGGCCAGGTTGTTACAGCCACAAAGGCGAATCGTCCCGGTCAGATTATTCAGGGTACTGTACCGGATGTCTTCTGGAATCTTGGTAAAGCGCCGTGGATCATCATCTTCGCATTCCTCTGCGTATTAATTGTATTCGTCTTCCAGAACTTTGTTAAACACGGAAGATATCTGTATATGGTTGGTGAGAATGCTGAAGCCGCAAGACTTTCCGGTATCAATGTCAATGCTTACAGAACATTCGCCTTCATCATGACTGGTGTATTCGCCTGCCTGGGCGGTATGATCATGGCGGCTCGTAACGGATCTGTTGCGACCAATGCCGGTGGTTCTTACCTGATGCCTGCAATTGCTGCCGTAAATATCGGACGTACTGTAGCAGGTATCAATAAGCCTAACGCTCTCGGTACATTTGTCGGTGTCCTGCTATGGGTCATTCTTGACAATGGTCTGATCATGGTTGGTGTTCCTTACTACATGGTTGATATTGCCAAGGGTATCGTACTGTTGCTGGCAATGATGGTCACAAGCTACCAGCCCACAGGGAAAAAGCTTGGCAAGAAAAAATAGTATTAAAGAAGGAGAATAGAAATGGCTAAACAGACATTTGGTGTAATTGTATCGACAAGAAGCTTCTTCCCCTCCAGTCTGGTTAAAGGCGCTCGTGAAGGTATTGTAAAAGTACTGGAAAAACTGGGACATGACTATGTCATGGTCGGAGAAAATGATACGGAATACGGTGCTGTACTGACCTATGATGAGGCCAAGACATGTGCAAAGCTGTTCCGTGAACACCAGGATGAGATCTCCGGTATCATCGTCGTCCTGCCGAACTTCGGTGAGGAACTCGGTATTGCGGAAGCGATCTCTCTATCCAAATTGAATGTACCGATCCTGATCCAGGCTTGTGATGATGACTTTGACCAGTTGGATATGGCGCATAGAAGAGATGCTTTCTGCGGTAAGATCTCCCTCTGTAATAACCTCTATCAGAGAAATATCCCGTTCACTCTGACAAAGACACATACCTGCAGACTCGACAGCGCTGATTTTGAAGAAGATGTCAAGAAGTTTGCGGCAGTATGTAACGTGGTAAAGGGTATTCGTTCTGCACGTATTGCGATGCTTGGCGCACGTCCTGTTGCGTTCAACACTGTGCGTTTCTCTGAAAGATCCTGCAGAAGTATGGTATTGCGATCCAGACTGTTGATTTCAGCGAAGTAATCTTTGAAGCGATGAAATATGCGGATGAAGAAAAGGTCGCTGCAAAAGTACAGGAAATCCGTGAATACGGTGATGTTGCTCCGTTTATCACTGATGATCTGCTGGTTAAGCAGGCAAAACTGTGTCTGGCAATCGAAGAACAGGTTGAGAAGTATCAGTGCTGCGCAAGTACGGTACAGTGCTGGGACAGCGTAGAGAACAACTATGGTTGTGCAACATGTCTCGCAATGAGCATGATGGGTGATAAGGGCAAACCTTCTGCATGTGAAAGTGATATTACAGGTGCGGTTTCCATGCTGGCATCCTATCTGGCAACAGATACAGCTCCTGCCCTGATGGATTGGAACAACAATATCCGTGAGAATAGAAATAAATGTATCTGTCTGCACTGCAGCAACTTCCCGAAGAGTTTCTTCCAGAAGGATAACATTGAGATTGAATGTCTTGATGTCTTAGGAAGTACTTTAGGAAAACCGAACTGCTTCGGAGCATGTAAGGGTCAGGTAGCCGGAGGCGATATGACGTTCTTCCGTGTGACAACCGATGATCAGAAAGGTGTCATGAGAGCCTATGTCGGTGAAGGCAGCTTTGAAGATGAGACTGTAGAAACTAAGGGCGGCGTCGCGAATTGCTATGTTGAGGGTCTGCAGGATCTGCTGAAGTACATCTGCAAGAACGGATTTGAACACCATGTGTGCTTTGTCCGCGGACATGTCGCAGATATTCTCGAAGAAGCATTCACTACATACCTTGGTGTAGAAGTATATCGTCATAACTAAAACAAAATTTGTCAAATAAACTACACCCTGAAAGCCGGATACACTTTCAGGGTGTTTTTTAATGAGAAATACTGCCTGACCTGGAATATGTAACGTAAAGGGAATTTGGGCGGATGAAGATTGAGAAATTCTGCGGGTTGGAAAATACATATATTTCCGCTGAGAAAGTGCAAAGGTCTATTCTTGATGATTTACGATACTTTGATAACGAAGAAATCAATCGCCCAACTGTTGGGGGGTACTTCAGTTTGGTACTTTTCCTGTTTTTTGCTATAATACAACACGAAAGAATATTACATAATATTTTTGCGTAGTAATCGTTCTGTTTCACAAACATATACAAGTATTCATATACAAAACAGCAGACTTTGGCGAATCGAGGTACAGTATGAACACAATAAATAACAGGAAAGATCTGATGTTGTCTGTTTTGACAGCAGTTTTTTTTATCGGTCTTGCCGCACATGGTTTCTTTGCTTCAAATCTTATATACTCCGGAGACGCACTTGCTGAAGTATATATGAGTGAATCCTGGGGGCGTCATTTTATCTCTTTGGGCAGGTATATGACACCTGTTATCGATCGTATTTTCGGATGTTCATTCGCAGCTAACTGGAGTGCGGTGATCATCGGGTTCCTGATGATTTCATTGTCTGTATATTTTGTCTGCAGAGTCTTTCAAATCTCAGAGAAAGAGAAGATTATCCTGGTTGGCGGTATTTTTGTCACAAACAAAACCGTTATCACATTAGTTCTTAATTATTCCCATCTTATCGTTCCGTATTCTTGTTCACTGCTCTTATCCGTTATATCCTTCTGGTTCTGGCATCAGGCTGCAGTGGATAAGATAAACAAGAAGAGTATTGTGATCAGTGTAATATCACTGTTTGTGTCTCTGGGAATTTATCAGGCTTTCTTTCCAGTTACTGTTTCTCTGATAATCATAGATCTACTTGTTGAGACAACGGATAAAAAAGATGTACGGACCATTGTAAAAAAAGGATTTATCGGGGCAGGGATAGTATTAACTGCAGGTATTCTTTACGCATGTTCGTTACCACTTGTATCTGCGGTAACAAACGTTCCTCTGGAAACGGGATCCTATCACTCGCTTGATGGTGTATTCAGCGGTGAATCACTTCCCGGCAGGTTAATATACGCATATGCTGTACCTGTATTACAGCTCACATTAAGTTCCTATTCTGTTTACTCTACATTACTTATTTCCGTAGTCAATTTATGCCTCGGTATCCTGTTTGTTTATACATTAGTAAGAAAGACTCGGAATAATCATTTATCTGCAGGAAATTATCTGCTTACTTTTATGCTGGTGCTGATACTCCCGCTTGCGATGGGATCCATACGTATTCTTACAGGAACAGTCTATGATCTCATGGTGTTTTCTGTCTGGATGTTCTATCTTTTGCCGTTGGTTTTTCTGCCGGATACATCATGGATAAAAAGGATGATTTACGTTTTGATCATCTTTGTAATTTACAGTAATTGTCAGTCCGCAAACGCTGTATATGCGAAGAGGGTATCAGATGATAAAAGCACGTTTGCTGTGATGAATAATATCAGTTATGACCTTGAACGGACAGAAGGTTATGTAGCCGGAGAGACTCCTGTTTTCTTCGTCGGACAGTTATCGGATCAGTTTATTCCTGTGGGGACAACCTATGATTATTCCAGAATCTTTCAGAATGATCTTCGTACAGAACAGGGGATGACAGACATAGATTTTTATCGGGTGTCTAACGGAAACTTGGGAATCGTAACGTATGAAAACAAATACGGGCCATACTTTAACTGGTATTTTCAAAAAGAAGTAAATTTGATCAAGAGCGGGAATTATGCCAAACTGATGGAATTATATGAATATTATGATGATATGACTTCCGGAATGCCGGTATATCCCAAAGAAGGTTATATCCGGTGGGTTGATGATGTACTGGTCATAAGAGTAGGTGAATAAATGAAAGAAGCGGGAATACTTAATCTGAGCCGTAATAACGATAGAATTCAGAAAAACACAGGTCTTATTATACTGTTTATTAATACACTGGTTTTGCTGTTCCATGCGCAATATGGGTTTTGCCAGACAGATGAACCGTTTTACGCTGCTCTGGTGCACAGACTGTATCTTGGAGAAGCGCCTGTTGTCAATGAGTGGCATCTGACACAGTTATATGCTCCGGTGTTTTTACCGTTCTATGCGTTATTCAGAGGTTTGACAGGATCTGCGGATTACACCATTCTGTATTTCAGGGTTCTGCGGATTCTGCTGGCTTTCGGTGCTTCTGTTTTCCTGTATCACAATGTCTGCAGGAATTATGGAGTGATCCCCGGAATCATTGCGGGATTACTGGTACAGGTATATTCACGGGCAAATATTAACGGGTGCAGTTACTATACGGTATTCTATATCTTTGTGAGTGCTGCGGGAGTTCTGACCTCCTTATGCATGAATGAGGATACTCACCCGGCAAAGCGGAAAATATACGCGTTCCTCTGCGGGATCATGTACAGTCTGTCCGTTTTGTGCAATCCGTATTTTGCGCTTCCGGTAGTTATTATGTGGATGATTCTGGTTCTTAGGGGAAACCGGTCAGTCAGGGAATCCTGCCTTTATGTGCTGGCAGGAATTCTGGCATCCGCGTTTGTATACCTGGTATTTTTGCTGTCCCGCGCATCTGTGGCTGAAATGCTTAAAAGTCTGCCGTATATTCTGATGAATGATGATGACCATATGATAAAAGTGATCGATATCGTATATCTGGCGGTATTGCAGGCACTGGAGTATATGGATCTGTTGTCCCTGGCTGCGGTTGCGGGAACCTTTGTTATCGCGTTTATCTACCGGAAAAAAGAATTCCCGTTACCCGCAAGAGTTGTATATCTGTTGTTAAGTATTGCGGCTATGATAAAATCCCTGTCCAAAATAAAATACGGCGTATGTTTTGTCTCATTATTACCGGTTACTCTGATCGGATTCCCGTTATTCCTGAGAAAACTGCATTTGCATCAGTTTGACCTGGGATTTGTGTTCTATCTGATCGGAGGCTTCTCGGCAGTGGTATTTATGTTGGCGAGTGTTACGGTCATCGACGCGATGACTATAGGATTTGCGCTATGTACGATAAGCACGATATGCATGTTGTCAGAAGTGATTCAAGGTGTAAGTACCAGGGGGATCGGTGATCAGCTTCTGTATCTGTGCCTGTGTATTCTGATTCTGGTTCCCTGTTACTGTCATCGTATATTCGGAACGTACAGAGATACCACACTCGCAAAAATGAATACCAGGATTGAACAGGGACCTGCACGTGGATTGTATACTTCCCCGAAACATGCCCGCGAACATGATCATATCTATGAGGCGGTTATGACACAATACAGGAAGGATCCTGATGCGCAGGTAATGTTCAGTAAGGAATTACCGTGGGCATATCTGTGTACGGACTGGGGTTATGGATCTCCCAGTGCCTGGGGGAATGAAGTGGCGAATCCTGTGCTGAAGGACTATTATGAATTGTTCCCGGATAAAGTTCCTGATTATGTATATATCTTTGAGACGGAGGTTGCCGGATATGATACGGTTACGTTCAACAGTCATACCGCAAGGCATCAGTATGAGATGCAGGACATGGAAGGATGGTTCTACGACACGTATATTGTTCCGGCAGAGATATTGTACAAAGATGAATACGTAACGGTATACCTGATCGATCACCAATGAGTCAGAGATAAAAAGAAGAGTCATGGTCCACATTGAACTAGTAAGATAAAAGTAGACATAGAAAAAAGTCAAAAAGGACTGAAAACTAAGTCTACTTTTTCTTATCATCAAAATGAAGGAGGAACCACAAATGGGAAGACCAAAAGGAGGAAAAAACCGCAGGTTCACATCAG
>JAFRMA010000001.1 GCA_017430925.1 Solobacterium sp.
AGAGATAATTTGTCTCTGCCGTTACGTGTCATTGTATGCTCAGGATCGATACTGAAGGTCGGCAGGGTATCTTCACTCTTTATGAGTGCTACCCTCAGCATATCTTCAATAAAGTCGATACGCATGGTCAGCCCGTCGCACTGATAGATCCGGGTATGTTCATCCGCATGGCTTAAGGTGAAATAATGATTGAACTTCATGCCTTCGGTTCTCCTTTCCTCAGCATGTTCACGAGCGGTTTCACAAGAGTTGCCCGTTTCATCTTTGTGTTCTTCCTGGAGAAAGCAAGTACTTTGCGCTGTCGATGATCCGTCTTCTGCCAGACAGGAAGCCCTTTTCCGTTTGGCTCTGCTGTCTTTGCAAAATTTGCCAGGTAATCCATCATCTGCCTGGATACTTCTTTATCTCTTTTCCCGTACGGTCTCCAGGAAGTCTCAAGCCTTCCGAACATGTATCGAAGATCCGAGGAGTGGAAAGCGCCGTTCTTATCTCCCGGTGCATTAATATCGAAGTAATACACATAAGCATTGTTGTCTCTGGCAAAGCGGTTGCCGATATAAGCCATCATCGGTGCATACAGATCACTGTTTGTATAACCAATCATGTAGCTGATCTTCAGCGGATCTTTAATCAATACATCAACACTGTCCTTGATCAGAACACCGTCAACGACAGGCATCATGTTCTGTACATTATCTTTTCTTCTCTTCTTTATCTCTTCGTATGCGTCATGGATCGTGCTGAGATCTGCCCGGCGGAATTCTTCGAAGGTGGTACAGCCTGCCAGCGTCATCAGTTCCTGCCAGTACGGATACGTCTCTTCCGCTTTCTTCGGCAGAGCCATCTTCGGGAACAGTCCTGCGCCGGACATCATGACAGCCTTACTGAACATACCCTCAAGATCATGATTCAGACACAGATACTGTATGGCGATCGCACCGGCACTCTGTCCCATGAGCGTTATATTTTCTCTGTCACCGCCGAATTCCTGTATGTGGGCTCTTACCCACTTCAGCGCATTCACTTCGTCATCAAGGCCGAAATTGCCGTTACGTCCGTATTTCTTCTGTATCTCCTCATGACAGTAATACCCAAGTACACCCACCCGGTAATTCGCAAAGATCGTAATGATCCCCCGCTTTGCCAGTTCATATCCCCGGAACGGTTCTTCGTTGTTTGAGCCGGAGTTAAAGCCTCCGCCGTGGAAATAGACGATGACCGGGCAGTTCTTCGCCTCTTTCGGGGTATAGATATTCAGGTTCAGACAGTCTTCATCGTATTTGAAATCTATTCCCTGACGGAATTCTTTGTGATAGAACAGACGCTCCGGTACATCGAGGTGGGCATGAAACTGCCGGTACTGCGGACACGAATTACCCATCTTCCGTGCATCAAAAACACCCTCATAGGAATCAATGAGGGTACTGTATTCAAATCTTCCTGCTTTCGCATAGGGAATACCCAGGAACTCATAACAGTACTCCTGTTCATTGCCTGTAAAGGTGCCTATAGATGATCGTAATGTGATATCGCTCATAGTAATTAACTGCTGTATCCTATGTTTTATTGTATATCAGTTTTCCTGTTCCTTCACCATTCTCCTGTACGCTAATGACAGATAGACAAATAAGTCCTCCTGTACTTTTACCGTACAGAAGGACTCCCCCTCATTTTTTGAACACTCTGTTAACTGCAGGGTTTGCAGGAGTCATTCTCCTGCTCTTCATTTTTTTACAAATCTCATTTCAGATGAATGTATTCAGTTTTCAAGGAACTCAGCAGGCAAGTAGATATTCATATCTCTC
>JAFRMA010000020.1 GCA_017430925.1 Solobacterium sp.
GGGAGTCGATTGTTTCCATGATCGTATCTGTTACAGAACCCATTGCAACGATTACACGGTCAGCATCCGGAGCACCATAGTATACAAACGGAGCATAGTCACGTCCTGTATGTTCGCTGATTGCCTTCAGATATTTAGCAGCAATATCCGGAATTGCTTCAAAGTGCTGGTTCTGCGCTTCTGCAGCCTGGAAGTAAATATCATCGTTCTGTGAACCACCGCGTGTGATCGGGTTGGTATGCGGGTTCAGAGCCTTGGCACGGAACTCTTCTACCTTTTCCATCGGAAGCAGTGACTTCAGGAAACCATAATCCATGACTTCTACTTTCTGGATTTCGTGGGAAGTACGGAATCCGTCGAAGAAGTGCATTACCGGTGCAGAACTGTCAATAGCGATCAGGTGAGCAGCACCTGCGAGATCCATACAGTCCTGAACGGAATGAGAACAAAGCATTGTGATACCTGTCTGACGGCATGCGTATACATCCTGGTGGTCACCGAAGATACTCAGTGTGTGGGTTGCCAGAGAACGTGCAGCAACGTGGATAACACCCGGAAGTAATTCACCCTTCAGCTTGTAGATATTCGGAATCATCAGTAATAAACCCTGAGACGCCGTGAATGTGGCTGATAATGCACCAGCCTGCAGGGAGCCGTGGATCGTACCTGCGGCACCACCTTCAGCCTGCATCTCAACGACCTTGACGGAATCGCCAAAGACGTTCTTACGACCGGCTGTTGACCAAGAATCTACATTCTCGGCCATCGGTGAAGACGGTGTGATCGGATAGATACCTGCTACTTCGGTAAACGCATAAGCAGAATGCGCCGTAGCGGTATTACCATCCATGGCTTCGAAAATTTTCTTTTCAGTTGTCATATTTCCTCCTGTTTTACGTAAATATTATAATCTATATAAGATTTATTTGCCTAACGAATTCCTGTTTTTTACGAATTATTTCACTGTTCTTCATGCCAAATCTCACGGGGTACTGAAAAAGCCCGCATATGCAGGCTTAAACTCTTATACTGATACCGTCAATCCTTACTTGGTCATGGATTTCATGATCTGTTTGATCTGTGCTTCACTAGGCTTTCTTCCCATCTGCAGGAACATGGCACGGATCATCTTTTCATTGATCGGAGGGTTCTCCTTCAGCTGTTTTTCAAATGAACGTTTTGTAAAATAAAAACTGATTGCCGCTCCTACCAGACCACCGGCGATAAACCATAACAACGAAGTAACTCCAACTGACATATTACCAACCACCTTATCTTTAACTGATGAAATTCTACCCTGTTTACCATTTTTACGCAATATTTATACGTATTTTTTCCATCTTCATATATAATAGCGATATGTTTGCGCAAAAACAACGCCTATTCAAAGTCATCCTGCTCATCTTTTACGCTGCCGCGAATCTGCTTTTTTTCATCCGGCCGGCACAGGCAGAAGAATTAGTTCATCCGATGCTGATCAGTCCGAATACCTATGTCTTTGACGATGAAACCGGGCAGGAATTACTGAATGATCACGGGGAAGAACGCATCTACCCCGCTTCCATGGTCAAGATGATGACAGCGATTCTGGCTATCGAGCATTACCCGGACACCTCGCACAGAATCACTCTGACTAGAGATATGATCGGCGGTTTTATCGCGGATGGGGCTTCCATCGTCGGTTATCTCATCAACGACTCACCCACGATCCTGGATCTCCTGTACGGTACACTGCTGCCCTCCGGTGCCGATTGTGCAAACAGCCTGGCTTTTGCGGTCAGCGGCAACACTGAAGACTTCGTGGTCCTGATGAATCAGAAAGCTGAAGAAATCGGTATGTATAATACCCACTTTGTCAATCCCACCGGCCTGCATGACGATAACCAGTACAGTACCTGTCATGATATCGGCTTATTGTTGTCCTACTGTCTGAAAGACCCGCTGTTTACCGAAATTATCGGTTCCCGTGAGTTTACCGGCACACCGGTTCTCTCGCACGCCTACGGTGTTCGCTTCTCTTCCGCGGTATACTACTCCATGTCCCGAGGGGTTGTCGGCAGGAATATCGACGGCTTCATCGGCGGTAAATCCGGCTATACGATACCTTCAGGAAGATGTCTGGCTTCTGCGGCACAGATCAACGGCATGCATGTCATCTGTGTTACGGCACAGAGTCCGCAGGAACTCGGACCAATCAAGGACGCCAATGCGATCTACTCCTGGCTCAGAGAGAATTACCACCGGGAGAATCTGTTAAACGAAGGCGATTTCCTGGCCAGTATCCGCTGTACGGGAAGTGAAGACCTCAAGCAAATCGATATACTATCCAGAGATACTGTCAATTATGATCTCCGGGAGGATGAAACTTTCGAAGTCATCCAGGACTTCACCAAGCGGATCTCCGCCCCTGCCGAACAGGGAAAACCTCTCGGCGCTGTCATCATCAATGTTAATGACAAGCCGATCTACGAGTATCACTATCTGTTGGAACAAGATATCCAGGAAAGCAATCGCAGTGTCCTTCTCCGCTTTATCCAGGATAATCCGAGAGTATTACTCTTATACGGTGTATTCCTGATCCTTCTGCTCGTCTTCATTCCTTCGTTTATCCTGGCGCATCTTCCTAAGCGCAGACGCAGACATCGCTGAAACAAAAGATAACCACCCTTCATCACGGGTGGTTTGTTTTATTCTCAATGTTTATCCCTGCATCGGATTAAAAAACCAGAGAGGTTGATATGTTCCCTCTTATGTAGAGGTGGGTACGCTTGGTCATTCTTCAGGATCCCCGGACGTACCGGGTCTTCAACACGGAATGATCCAGTCAGCGTTCCCGTATATCACTATGTTGGAAAAATATGTGTTCCTCTCTGTAACTACATCATACCGAGTAAAAATCATAAAGAATAGTCTTGAAGAGTAACGTACATTCACGTAAACTATATTGTTCTATATACAGCTTCAGCCCAGGATCCACTGCAGGAGATACCCGCTCACCAGAGAAACGATCCATACATAACTGAGGATCTGCAGATTCTCCTTATGGTTTGGATTCACCCTGAACAAAACCATCATACCGGTTCCGGCATTGGCCAGAAGACCTGCGGTAACTGCCGCAAATGACAGCATCCCGTCCAGGTACATCCTGGTCAGCACGATGGAAGATGCGCAGCTCGGAATCATTCCTGCCAGAGTTGAGACAAGAACCGAAGAACCCGTATGAGATTCGATAAAGTACTGGATATGGTCAAGACCGATAAGTTCGATAATGATATTAAACAGTAACGTGATTATAAACAGCCAGGCAGTGATCTGAAGCGTATGCTGGAGAGCGGAATACAGTACGCCGTGACTATGATCATCATGTTCACGCTCACAGAATGTGCCGATATCCGCACGGTGAGGTTTCGCGAATAATGACGCAAGATACCCGGCACCTGTACCGACCAGGAACTTGACCGCAAGGATCGGAAGATACACACCCGGTAAAGCCTTGGAGGAGATCATGATTGCGAGCATCTCATCACTGGTAGACAGGTAAACCGCCGCCAGAGTACCGGCCTGGATCATTCCTGTTGCGAACAATGTACCAGCTGCGCCGGAAAGACCGCAGGAAGGAAAAAGACCCAGCAGAGCTCCGTACAGGGGTTCCATTTTATGTTGTTTTTCCAGGATTTGCTGAAAGCGGTGTTCTGTCTTTTGTTCGAGCCATTCCAGCAGGAGATAGGTCATAAACAGAAATGGGAGGATCTTCAGTACATCTTCAATTGTGTCAAGTAATACCTCAAGAATCATCAGCTTCCCCCTTTCTCTGACTGACAGACAGCATACGTGATTATACCACAGGACAAAAAAACTGTATGAGTTTTTGCTCATACAGTCAGAATCTTATAAATTCTTCTTTGTTTTCTCACTGAGTTCAATACCCAGGATATCCAGTTGTCTCTGATCCACCACATTCGGCGCGTCACTCATCAGATCCAGGGAACTGTTGGTTGTCGGGAAAGCCACAACATCACGGATATTCTCCGTACCTGCCAGTACCATGATCAGTCTTTCCAGACCGATTCCCACACCACCGTGCGGAGGTGTACCATACTTGAACGCATCAAGGAAGAAACCGAAGCGCGCCTTAGCTTCTTCCATGGTAAGTCCGATTGCCTCAAAGACCTTGGCCTGAAGTTCCTGGTCATGGATACGGATCGAACCGCTTAACAATTCATAGCCGTTCAATACGAGGTCATAAGCGCGGCTGTAAACGTTGCCCGGATCGGTGAAGAGTTTGTCCACATCTTCTTCTTTCGGGGCTGTGAATGGATGGTGCTGGGCTACCCAGCGGCCTTCTTCCTCACTGAATTCAAACATCGGGAAGTCGGTGACCCACAGGAATTTATATTCGTTCTCCGGGATGATCTCCAGTTCGTGTGCCAGACGGACACGCAGAGCGCCGAGACTGCTCTGGGCTACGGATGCCTTATCCGCAACGATCAGGACAAGATCCTCATCCTGCATGTCAAATTCATGGATCAGGGCTTGTTTTTCCGTATCACTCAGTGCCTTGGCAATCGATCCGGACAGTTCGCCGTTCTCCATCTTCAGGTATGCCAGGGCTTTCGCCTTGAATCCAGCCTTGATGAAATCCTGTAACTGATCCAGTCCCTTACGGCTGTACTTTCCTGCCGCGTGGGCAAACTTGATACCGTCGACAATACCTCCCGCGTTCAGTACATTCGCGAATACCTGGAAACCGGTGTCCGCGAAGATACTGCTGAGATCATGGATCTCGTTGCCGTAGCGGAGATCCGGTTTATCTGAACCGTAACGGCTCATGCATTCCTTCCAGGGAATGCGGATAAAGTGTTCTTCAAGATCAACGTTCTTCGTTCCCTTGAAGATATCCTTCATCAAGGTCTCAACGATACCGAAGACATCATTCTCATCCACGAAACTCATTTCGATATCGATCTGAGTGAATTCCGGCTGACGGTCTGCGCGGAGATCTTCATCACGGAAACAACGCGCAATCTGGAAGTATCTCTCCATTCCGCCGATCATCAATAACTGCTTGTAGATCTGCGGAGACTGCGGAAGCGCCCAGAATTTGCCGTTATAGATACGTGAAGGTACAAGATAGTCTCTGGCACCTTCCGGTGTGGAACGGGCAAGAATCGGTGTTTCCACTTCCACAAAACCGCGGGAATCCAGGGTATTGCGGGCAATCATGCATACCTGATGACGTAACATCATGTATTTCTGCAGTATCGGTCTTCTCAAGTCAAGATAACGGTATTTCAGACGGGTATCTTCCAGACTGTCAGTCTCATCCGCAATCGTAATCGGAGGTGTCATCGCGGAGTTGATGATCCTGACACTTTCTGCATGAACTTCGATCTCTCCGGTAGGAAGCTTGGGGTTGGCATCCTTACGTACTTCCACCGTACCGGTGACCTGCAGGATATACTCGCTTCTTACATCCTTGATCTGATCCGCGATGTTCTCATCGAAGACGATCTGTACGATTCCCGAGCGGTCACGCAGATCAACGAAGACCAGAGCTCCGAAGTTTCTCCGGCGGGATACCCAGCCAATCAATGTTACGGTTTTGCCGGCATCACTGATACGCAGTGTACCGTTTCCACATGTTCTTTCCATTTGTTATTCCTCTCCTTGCAGTTTGCTTGACAATTGTTCAAGAGATACCGTTTCCTGTACTCCGGTTTCGGTATTTTTGACATTGACAGTGTTGTTTTTCAATTCTTCTTCACCAACAATGATGATGTGCTTCGCATGTGTGCGGTCAGCGCTCTTGAACTGGGATTTCAGCGAGCGTTTCGTGAAGTTAGCGACCACACGCATGCCGGCCTGGCGCAGCTGGGAAGCGATTGCCAAAGGTGCGGCGCCGACTTCTCCCAGAGTGATGATATAGGCATCCAGGGGCTGTTTTTCCGGGAAGGCATAACCATCTTCTCCGGCTAATGCCAGAAGACGCTCCAGACCAATCGCAAAGCCCATACCGGACATTTCCGGGCCGCCGAAGTATTCCACCAGGTGGTCATAGCGCCCGCCGCCGAAGATCGTTGCCTGGGCTCCGCTTTCCGGTCTTGTGGAGATAACTTCGAATACGGTGTGTGTATAGTAGTCCAGACCTCTTACCAGACGGTCATCGATTTCATATTCAATTCCCATCGCGTCCAGTGCTTTCAGGACACCGTCAAAGTATGCGCAGGATTCTTCGTTGAGATAGTCTGCCAGACGCGGGGCGTTCTTTACCAGGTCCAGATCATGATCTACCTTGCAGTCCAGAATACGCAGGGGATTCTGTTCCAGACGGCGGTGACAATCTCCGCAGAGCTCGTCAATATGCGGTGCGAAATATGCCCGCAGAGCCTCGTTATAAGCCTTTCTGGACGCATCATCCCCCAAGGTATTAATACATACCTTGATGGAACGGATACCCATGGAACGCACGATATCGATGCCTAACGCAATCGTTTCGGCATCCAGCTGGGGATCTTTCAGACCGATATTCTCTACGCCAAACTGGGTAAACTGGCGCTGTCTGCCCTTCTGCGGACGTTCATGCCGGAACATCGGACCAACATAGTAGAATCTTGCGGGCATCTCCATGGACCCGTATAACTTGTGCTGGTCAAAAGAACGGATCACCCCTGCCGTTCCTTCCGGACGCAGTGTAAAGGAACCGTTATCCCCGAAGGAATACATCTCTTTATTTACCATATCCGAACTGTCGCCCTTTCTGGCAAATACACCGGTATCCTCAAAGTACGGTGTACGGATCTCTTCATAATCGTACCGGGAAGCGATATCACGCAGTTTCTGTTCCAGATCCTGCCACTTTCTCACTTCCTCCGGAAGAATGTCATATGTTCCTCTGGGTGTCTGATAACTCATCGTCTTTCCCTCCTTGAAATAAAAAACGTCCTCATCCAAGGACGCTTACGCGCGGTACCACCTTAGTTCATGTGTAACACATGCCCTCTTTCCTTAACGCGGAATACGACTGTTCCTACTCTATTCAGAACAATACCTCCAAAGTGTCAATCTCTGTCTATCCGCCAATGCTTTCACCATACCATTGTCGCTTTTCCGCTTCCGGACAAAGACCTCTTTTTCATCGGACCTATAAAAGATTATAACCGCAGGATAATAAATACACAAACGTTAATTACTATCTCTTTCCACACTATATACTGAATCAATCTTACGCAGATTGGCCATGACATTCTGTAAATGTTCAAGATTATGAACCTGGATCTTCAGCTTGATCGTGGATGTCAGGGTATCCTGGTTGACATTGGCGCTGACACCGAGCAGGGTTGCCTTGGATTGCGAAGCAACCGTAGCGACATCGGTAAACAAAAAGTTACGGTCATGCGCAAGAATCAGCAAGTTGGTCTCATATAATCTCTCTCTGTCGCCGCCGTCCCATTCCACATAGATCGTACGGGCTTTCTGACCGGCTATATTCGGGCAATCGGCACGGTGTACCTTTACCCCTTCACCCTTGGTAATATATCCGACAACTTCGTCTCCGTAGACCGGCAGACAGCACTGCGCAAGAGACATCTTCATCGATTCAATACCGGGAACGATGATCCCGCTCTTGGAAGGAACACGCTTACGTTCCTTAGTTATTAATTTCGCCAGTTCCGCATCACTGATCGCGTGTTTCTCACGGGTCAGTCTTTCCGCAATCGTGGCAGCGCTCAGGGACTTCGTCGCGATGTTGTACATCAGGTCGACGTAGGAGTTCGCGTTCAGCTGTCCAAGGACTCCCTCGATCTTCTTGCGGTCCATATACTCCGACGGATCAAAACCGCGTTTACGCAGTTCTTCACTGAGCAGTTTTTCTCCGTTGGGTACCTTTTCTTCTTTCTTTTCCAGTTCTTTTCTGGCCAGGTAAGCCTTGATCTTATTCTTTGCCTGATTGGTCTTGACAAATTTCAGCCAGTCTTCGGAAGGACCGGTATTCTTGTTTGTACGGATCTGGACAACATCACCGGTATTCAGCACGGTATTCAGCGGTACGATCGCGTCATTGACGATGGCGCCGACAGTGGTATGCCCGACATCTGTGTGGATACGGTACGCAAAATCGATCGGAGTTGAACCGTTAGGCAGATCGATGACTTTCCCCTTCGGCGTCATGACATAGACATTGGCCTCAAAGACATCTCTCTGCAGCGTAGCCATATACTCACTGGCGCTGGCATCCGCATTCTCATCGGTAAAGACCGCAAAATCACGGAACCAGGCAAGTTTATCCTCAATCTCTTTCTGTTCGGCATGGGCGTCGTAATGCGCGCCTTCCTTGTACTTCCAGTGTGCCGCAACACCTTGTTCAGCAATCGCGTCCATCTCTTCCGTACGGATCTGTATTTCAAAGATCTTTCCGTTTTCACCGATGATCGATGTATGGAGAGACTGGTACATGTTTGTCTTGGGAACGGCGATATAATCTTTCAGACGTCCCGGAATCGGGCGGTACTGGGCATGGATATAGCCCAGGATCTCATAACAGTTCAATTCTGTCTTGGTGACGATACGGATCGCCAGAAGGTCCAGAATCTCGTCAAAACGCTTATGACGTACTTCCATCTTGTGATAGATCGAGTACAAATGCTTGGACCTGCCGAAAATACGGAACTTGATCCGGTGACTCTTCAACAAAGCACTGATATCACGGATCATCTGATTGACAGATTCGTCTCTTTCCGCCTTCTTGGCTTCCACCAGATGAGCGATCCGGTAATACTCTTCACGATTCAAATAGAAGAAACTCAGATCTTCCAGCTCATTCTTGATTGCGCTGATACCGAGACGGTGAGCAATCGGCGCATAGACATCCAGCGTCTCTGCGGCGATCCGTTTCTGACTGGATTCTTTCTGGTACTGCAATGTACGCATGTTGTGAAGACGATCCGCAAGCTTGATCAGGATAACACGGACATCCTTGGCCATGGCGATAAAGAGTTTCCGGTGATTCTCCGCCTGATATTCAGGATCTTCTTTTTCTTTCAGCTTCAAAGCACCGATCTTGGTTACGGATTCCACAAGATTGGCGATTTCTTCACCGAATTCACGAATGATATCCTCTTTGGTTATTTCCGTGTCTTCGACGGTGTCGTGGAGGAATCCGGCTGCGATCGTAGCTGGTCCTACACGCAGTGTAGCCAGAATATAAGCCACATTCTCGAGGTGGGTATAATACGGATCTCCGCTTCTGCGCATCTGTCCTTCATGCGCTTTTTCCGCAAAAGAAGCAGCCTTGCGGATCAGTGCCAGGTTTTCTTCTTTATGTATATACTTCTGGACTTCCTTGAAAACATCCGCAGTATTATACGATTGCACAGCCATATTCTCCCCTCCTCTCCATGTATAAAAATCGAAGATTTCTCTTCGATCAGATTACTAACTATCGCTCATTTCCAGCATGGCATAGACATCGTAACCTTCCAGGACTTTCCGTCCGGGCAGACCTTCCAGTTCAATAACGAAGGCAAAACCGGCAACGATACCTCCAAGCTGTTCAATCATCTGAGCGGTTGCTTTAGCCGTTCCGCCGGTAGCCAGCAGATCGTCAATAACGACTACACGCTGACCAGGCTGAATCGCGTCTTTATGCATGAATATTTCACTGGAGCCGTATTCCAGATCATATTTAACAGAAATGGTTTCTCGCGGAAGTTTACCTGGTTTTCTGACCGGCACAAATCCAACGCCCAGTACCAGTGCTGTCGGCGCGCCGAAAATAAATCCCCTGCTTTCCGGACCGACGATGACATCTGCCTTGACTTTTCTGGCGTATTCCGCAAAACGATTTGTCACTTCCTGAAATGCTTCATGGTGCTGCAGAATCGGTGTAACATCACGGAATAATATACCTTCTTTGGGAAATCCCGGGATTGAGGCAACATAATCTTCTATATTCACAGACATAAAGACCTCCTTGGGTGAATGAAAATATTATACATCTAATTGTATATTTGTGTTATTCAATGTCGTCCAAAATCAACTGTTTTGTGACAGAATTACGCCACCGGTTGAGATTCGGCATACCGATCAGGAGATACGGTGCCGGCGTACGCTTCAGTTTCTGCCAGGGAAAAGCGACAGCTTCCAGTCCGCCTTCCGGTGTATCGATCTTGTATTTGTATATGTTTTTCAGTTCCTGGTATTCCCGGATTTGTTCACCGCGCAGCGCAAAACGCAGTTCACTGAGTTCCTTGGGAAGCGGATATAAGCTCTGTACGGACGCAATATAATCGAAGGTAAGATCCTCCCGGCGGATCAGAATCGCCAGTTTTTCTTCCTGTTCCTGTGGTATACGCATGGTTTCCATACGCTGTTTCACCTGTGAGCGGAACTGATCCAGATCTTCTGCCCTGATTCCGATACCGACAGCCTGTTCATGACCGCCGAAGGATGTCAGACCATCAAAACCCGCAAAGAAGGAATACAGGTCAAATCCCGGTACGGAACGTCCGCTGCCCTTGATCTCATCGCCGTGTCTGGCCATGACCAGTACCGGTCTGCGGAACTTCTCGCACAATCTCCCGGCTGCCAGACCGCAGATTCCTTCGTGGAAGGATTCTTCGTAGATCACCGGCAGAGCGTCATCGGTCCAGAGTTGTTCCGCGCGTTCGGTCATCTGCGCCGATAATTCCTTACGTTTATCGTTGACGGTTTCCAATTGCAAGGCATAACGGGTGATCTGTTCCGGATCTTTCAGCAGTAAGTACCGCACCAGTGTATTCACGTTGGCCAGATCATTCATCCGTCCGGCGCTGTTTAGCTTGGGAACGATTTCAAAAGCCACCGCCCGCTCATCCATCCTGGAACCATTACGGAACAGTGTCTTCAGCGGAAGTACTGGCAGTGTATGGATCAGCGGCACACCGGCAAGAACGATCTTCCTGGTTTCCCGCCACAGAGGCATGACATCGCCGATGGCAGCCACTGCCGCAAGCGCGGTATGTTCCGGTACATCGCCCAGCAGTGTACGAGAGATCTGCAAGGCCACACCGGCACCGGAAAGATATGCGTATTCCGGTTCCATATCATCCGGATGTACGATCAGGTCTGCATCAGGTCTCGTATCAATCGTGTGATGATCGGTAATATAGATCTCCAGCCCAAGTTCGTGCGCCTTCTCCACGGCCGCAAACGCCTTCACCCCGTTATCCACGGTAAGAATCAGCGTATATCCCTTCTCTGCCGCCCTTTCGACGGTTTCCGGAGAAAGGCCGTAGCCTTCCTCAAACCGGTTGGGTATATAATATCCGTTTTCGATATTCAGACGATCCAGCAGGTCTTTCATGATAGCGGTGGCACAGATGCCGTCCGCGTCATAATCACCGCCGACAAATACCTTTTCCTTCTTTTCTCGGGCTTGTAACAGGCGGGCTGCGCATTTCCTTACACAATCCGCTTCTGAAGTAGTCAGGCGCAGATCGGGATCCAGCAGTTCCCGGATCTGGTCATCCGAAAGTTGTCCGGCAGACAGCAGTTTCGCACACAGCGGGTCGACCTGGTATTTCAGCGCGATCTCCCGTTCATCGATTTCCAGGATCTTCCAGTTCATGACATTGCCAGCTTTCCGAAGATTTCTCCGCGTTCTTCAAAATTGCGGAAATGGTCGTAACTGCTTGCGGCTGGAGATAACAGGCAGATCCTGCCCGGGGATACCAGGGTCTTGGCCAGGGCGACTGCCTGCGCCAGATCTTCCGCGTAGTAAAAACGTGAAAGATCGGAAGTCTGTGCCTGCAGTTCCGTGAGTATTCTTTTCCCTGTCGCATACATCAGGATCACCTTGATTTGTTCATGCGCAAGCAGGTATTCTTCAAGTTCCTTGTATTCTATGCCCCTGTCCTTTCCGCCGATCAGGATGACTTCTGTATCCGGTAAAGCCTCCATGGCGCGGATGGCGGAAGGTCCGATCGTACTGATGGAATCGTTGATGTACAGGACACCGTCTTTTTCCCCGACCGGTTCCAGACGGTGATGCAGGGGCTGGAAGGAAGCTGCCGCACGGGTAAACTCCTCGTCCGAAATACCGTATAATCTGCCGATATAGCGTGCAACCGCAAGATTCTGGTAGTTATGATCCCCGATCAGCGCGCAATCTGTAACAACGGTCTTTCCGGCAGGATCGGTCAGGGTCTTTCCTTCCGCGTAGATATCTTTTCCGATATACAGTGTATTCTTGTGGGTCGTACGCTTGGCGATGTCCTGATGAATGATCAGCAGGTCATCTTCCTCCTGGTGCAGAAAGATCTGGTCCTTGGCTTTACCGTACTGTTCAAATGTGCCGTAGTGATCAAGATGTTCCTGATAGAGATTCAGATAGACAGCGATATGCGGCGAATACGCGCTGTATTCCAGCTGGTGGCAGGAGATTTCAAAAGCCGCAAGATCTCCCTTCTCCATGTCTTCAATCACGTCAAAACAGGGGTTTCCGATATTCCCTACCAGATGGCAGGGATACTTCTGACTCAATACTGCGTGGATCAGAGAAGTCGTGGTGCTTTTTCCCTTCGTTCCGGTAACGCCGACAACCTGATTCCGGTAGTGTTTCAGAAACATAGGTGCCTGACCGTGGATCTTTTCCAGCGGAAGTTCTGCAGGAGGGACGATACCCGGAGATTTCATCACCAGATCATAATCCGCAAAACAGATTTCATTTTCGTGGATCACCCTCGTATGCACAGTATTTGCCTGTATCTGATCCAGATCCTTTTGGGACCGTTTATCGGCGATCACCAGCTCCTGATCCGGCAGGATCCTGCGGATGAACCGGTATGTGGATCTGCCCTCCAGACCATATCCCCAGATCAGAATATGCTTTCCTTCAAATTCTTCACGCCATGACTCTAACATCTTAAAGCTCCTCTAACCGCTGACGAATGATTTTCTGATACTCTTCCGGAACCAGATTTTCTTCGTTGAACATGGTAAAATTATAGATTCTATCTTTGTAGAATTCGTAATATGCAGATCCCTTGTATGCCTGATACAGTACCGGGATCGTATTTCCTGCTCTGCGGATCGCCATACATACAGCATAATTGACCTCTTCCCGGGTTCCGACACACTCAAAAGGTTTGTCGTCACGGATACCCGTAAGCTGTTCAAACAACGGCAGCATTTCCTCATCATTGAGAATATCCCGTCCGAAAATCTCCGTAATCTTCGCATTGTCCATGAACGCGCCAAGCATGACCGCCACAAACAGACACTTCGCGCAGTGCCCGCACCACACGCCTTCCTTCTGTCCGACATTACAGCTGCGGAAAACCTTATGATATTGCGGAAGTCTGGAGAAGACAGCCATGATCTGCAGCTCCGATAACGGTCTTAACAGGGAGAAATAATGAATCTGATCTGTCAGGTACGCATGGACATACTTGTTGAAATCCTGCTCAAACTCAAAAGTCTTGGAGTACTGGTGATTCACGGTACTGTCTTTTACCGTTGATTCGTTGGCACTTGCCTCATTGGAGAGACAGATGTACTCCTTTTGCCAGACAATTGCGGTCAGTAAAGACACAAACGCAGCCAGCGCGGAAAACGGTGTGTGCCCGTTAAGATATCCCTGACGGTTGAATTCCAGCATGCGCGGATCCAGGGTGCGTTGGACGATGATCCTGCGGTCTCCGGTATACCCGGCAGCCTCAGAACTGTTCAATGCGCTGCGTATGCAGTTGATGATAAACGCATGATTGTCTTTCCTGTAGGGACTGAGAAGATCCAGACTGACCAGGGAATCCTTTCCTCCCCCTACCGGGATCAGATTCCCCTGATACTTCCGGGTATCTTTTTTACCGGTGATCGGTGATCCCGAAGAGAACAGATCCATGAACGTATCCGGATCCGGTGTGATCTTGTTGATATAGAAAAATTCTCCCAGACCGTGGAAATACAGTTTCTTCCACCAGCGGACCTGTTCCTCGTCCAGAGACGCGCAGCGTACCTCCACATGAGGCGGACAGGCAATCTTCCAGTAAGAAACCAGTTCCACCATACCCAGACTGAATGCAGTCCTGCGGAATACTTCAAGATTCAGGCAGGATTCCTGATCCTTGGGTTTTGGCAGGATCAGCTGCGGATTAAAGTGGGATAAACCCTCAATTTCAAAATCAAATACGATCTGTATTTCTTCATTACTCTCGGTGATTTCATAATCGTGGTAGTAAAACACCGGGTATTTCTTTCTTAGTTCGTTATATTCCATATCTACCTCTATGATTCATGATTATACTAAATAATCCCGGTAATTAAAATGAAGTGACTTAGTCACTTCATCAAGATTAAGCATTGATACCCTTGAATGTATACTCATCCAGAGCTTCTTTGTTCTGTTTCTTCTCTTTCTTGGCCTTAGGTGTGTAATGTGTACGAATATAGTACCAGACCGAAGGTGCCAGGAACATGGAAGACAGTGTACCGGCGATCATACCGATAAACATCGCAAAGGTGAACGTGAAGATGGAATTGGATCCCATCGCCAGCAGGCAGATAACCGGAAGAATCGTGGATATAGAACTATACAGAGACATCAGGAATGTCTTGTTCAGGGAATCGTTGACAATTCCCAGATACTGGTTCGCAGAGATCTTGCCGGGTGTATTTCTTACGGTTTCACGTACACGGTCGAAGACGACGATGGAGTTATTGATGGAATAACCGATAATTGTCAGTAAGACGGAAATCAGTTCGATATTGACTTCCAGACGGAGAATCGCGAACGCGGACAACGTGATCAGCACGTCATGAATCAGCGCTACGAGACAGCTTACCGAGTAATCCCACTCAAAGCGAAAGGCAATGTATGCCAACATGGCGATCCATGCCACAAGCGTGAGAATAACCGCGTTACGGATCAATTCCTTACCGACGACCGGTGTAACTACGTTATCACCAGGTTCCACACCGTATTTCTCCGTGAAGACTTCCTTGATCTTACTTAAGCTTTCTGTATCAATAGACTCTTTGGTTGTGGCATATACAGCATTGTCACCGGACATCTGGTAATGGAAATTACTGTATCCCAGAGCTTCCAGTTCCTTGGACACATCCTCCACAAATACCGGCATACCTTCAGAAGATACTGTCAGTTTCGTACCACTTGCGAAATCGATACCCAGGTTCATGAACCCGTTACCGCGCGCACCATTGAATACAGAGAGGATCAGGGCAAGACCAATCACGACCAGAGAAGCACAGACCGGATACTTTGCCATGTGCATATAGTCATACTTCTTATGACCGAAGTAGAACTGTTCCTCACCCTTCTTCAGATCCGGAATCTGATCCTTCTTTACTCCGAACCATTCCGGTTTACCATCACAAGCACCGGAGTCTACAAGCAGATTCAGCATCAGTCTGGATAGACCTACGTTCAGAATCATGGTCATCGCTACCGTGATGATCAACATGGTCGCAAATCCCTTAACAGCACCATTGCCCCAGATATACATGATCAGACCGGCAAGCAATGTTGTAAACTGTGCGTCAAAAATGGAAGAGAACGACAATTTCTGGCCTTCCGCAGCCGCATTGCGGATCGGATGACCCTTGTATAATTCCTGTTTAATACGTTCATACGTGATGATATTGGCATCAACAGTCATACCGACACCAAGTACCAGAGCACCGATACCAGGCAGTGTGAATACCGCGCCCATAGCGGAATACAACGCAAAGATAGCCCAAAGATACGCTACCAGCATGACACCGGAGATAATACCCGGAACACGGAACAGATAGATCATGAACAACAATACGGCAAGAATACCGATTGCGCCGGCAAGCGCTGTCTTCTGCAGTGCATCTGCGCCGTACTGTGCTGAAACAACGTTCGAACTGATTTCTGTCATCTTGACCGGCAGGGAACCGGAGTTGATCAAATTCGCCAGGGTTCTGGCTTCTGCTTCGGTAAAGCTGCCCTGGATGATACAGTCACCATTGATCTCATAATTGACCGATGCCGCGGAAATATACTTGGTTTCTTCACCGGCAGCTGCTTTATGGGATTCTTCCGCATAGGAATCTCCCTCTTCCCAGTCCAGCCAGATCACCATCAGGTTCTGTCCGCTTCCCTTGGCAGCGACAGTCTTGGTGATTTCACCAAACTTGTTCGCATCCTTGATCTTCAGGGAAACGATCGGACGACCGTCCTGGTATGCCAGAGAGGCTCCGCCTTCCTGTACGATGGAGGAATCTGCCAGTTCATTGTCATTGATATCACGGAATGTAAGATTCGCTGTTGTTCCCAGCATCTGTCTTGCGGATTCCTGATCACTGATTCCTGCCAGCTGAACTCTGACACGGTTTTCCCCTTCAACCGTGATCTGCGGTTCATTTACACCCAGTACGTTTACACGTTTCTGAATACTGTTGGTTACTGCGGTCATGTCCACGGAACCACCCTCATTCAACGGTGTTACTTCGTAGAGGATCTCAAAACCGCCACGGAGATCAAGGCCGAGGTTCAGTCCGCCCTTAATGGATGAAAATGTCAGGCAGACAAGCGCGAAGATCACCGCAATGATCCCGCCCAGCCAATACAGTTTACTCTTGTTCTTCTTCATTGATATCAATTCCCTCCAATCAGATCGGCGAAATCATCCAGATTCATCTGGGCACCGTCGACAATCGCCTGACGGCTTAGAAACTTTACGATCTCGCTGGCTGTAATATGCATAATATCATCTACTGCCGTATGCAGTGAACGGGGATTTCTGGACCTCCACTTGGACATATGCAGATAGTCTTCCAGATTCTGATACGTCAGTGACGGCAGGCTTTCTCTCTGCAGCTGATGCAGTTTTACCACCATCGTCATCTGGATTTCCGTATCGTCAATAGTAAAAAATCTGTTCCCCATATCCATTACTTTCTAGCAAAGCAACATTATATCAAAAACACTTGAATTTATGAATAAAAATTTCATCCCGGCTTTATAAAGTGATTTGTCGAAAGCAGAGAATTAACAAGAATACACTTACAGGATCGTTTTCCAATACCGTCTGGTAAGAATATCTTCTCCGTCTGTTGTAACTATGACTTTATTTTCCAAAACAAAGCCGTTTTTTTCTATTACTCTTGCGGAAGCCAGGTTATCGTCATTACAGGTGATAAGTACAGGAGAAATACGCATTTCCTTCGCCTTTTCCAATGCCAGTGCCAACATCTTTGTCCCGTAACCGCGGTTCCATTCCGCATAACGGATACCGTAGCCAATGTGTCCGCCGCGCTGCCGAAGTGTATCGTTCAACTTATGCCGTATCCCTATCTCACCGATGAAATATGCTTTTTCATCATCCACAAGCCAGTATTTATCTTCGCCTACCCGGTCCGGCCGCAGATTACGTTCATACCGGTAATTCTCGAACTTTTCAAAAATATTGCAGGAAGACGGATCAGTAAAGCTGTACGTGGAAATATGATTCTTCTTATATTCATCGTATGCTTCCTGATAGGACTGCAGGTATTCCGGTCCCGGTACAATAAGCTTTATCATGGCGCCTCCCTTGCAGCTTCCGCTATATCGTATTCCCGTCGATGATCAACAACTATAATGCACTAATATCTTCTGCTTCCGGATTGTCTTTCGTCTGTAACGTCATAAATATCCAGTTTGTGATCTATAGCATAAAGAGATCGGTAATGATGATACAGGTCCCTGAAGCGGTAAAGACGTTCCCCTTCTTCATCTCCGTATAGCCTTGCGAGTTCCGTGAAGTCCGGAAAAGAAGAATAATACTCTTCATCCAGAGCTTCAATCTCTTCCAGAACCGATAGAGCATCTCTCTTCTCGTAGTTTTCGATATTATCCGCCCTCAGAGACAGGATGATCAGTCTGTTTGTTTTCGGGGTATCCGGATTTTTGAGCCAGTCCGATTCTGTACGATATAGATTTCTGTTCAGTAACTGCAAAGATTCCGTTGAAAGAAAAGAAAGATCTTTCTTCTGCAAGCGAATCGGATTCATCGTTTTCCCGCGGCCTTCTTCGTGAGGAATGAAGAGAGTTATCTTCTTACTTCCGGCTTTTTTCAGAGTGTCGATCAGTTCGTCTGTTTCCTTTATATTTTCCTGTGTAACCGGTATACCTGTACTGAATGGTATTCCGGCTTCCTCAGCTGCACGCATCATTCTTAACAGTAACCCGAAATCCCCATGCCTTCCCGCAAAACGGTCATGATATTCTTCCGGACCGTAGACAGTAAAATTGAGATGCCTGATTCCTGTTTCTTTCAGTGTCCGCATCAGTTCCCGGCATTGTTGTTCATCCCGCATGGCCATGCCGTCGCATTGCAGGAAATCAGACATCGGACTGCCAAGTCTTCTGAGAGTCTGAATGGCTTCTTTTAGCTCAGGATGCTCCATGGAATAGCCAAAAGAAAACGAAACATTCACCTGTGGTCTCGCTTCTCTTATCTCCCTGATATACCGTTCCGCAAGATCAACGCCTCGTTTCCACTTCGTGCCAACTTCTTTTCCGTCCCAGGATAACAGGCAGTACCGGCAGTGATTAAAACATGTCACACAGAGATTCTGGATCATTACTGATTTTGTCTGTACCGCATTCATACTCTTCATCATCAATTACCGTTTTTTGTGCAACAGAAATACTGTCACTACCGTATTCACGTTTCAATCCGTTAATGATCACCGACAGGAATCGTTACTTCACATGCGTAGTCTTTTGGGTAAGCATCCTTTGTCCGCCGTAATCTCCAATACTCTTTCCAATAGTCCCACCATTTACCGGCAGCTGTTTCTATTTCTTCTTCTGTATATTTTCCTTTTTTCCCTGCTACTTGCATCTCATCTCCGCCAATGATAAAACCAACCTCACCGCATCTGGCATAAAGGAAATGCTTAGCAGAGGATAGCGTTTCTTTACCACGGAAGTCCTTGATATCTATTCTGTTTTTGTAATCGTTCAGTACCAGCTCAGCTTCTTTTCTATCGTCAAATGCCAGAAGATAAGTATCCACAGGATAAATCACAGAATCATCATCATAAAGACGTATGTACCAGTCAGCTTCATCCAGATTATCCAGAAACACCGCAAAAACATGTCCATAAAAGCGGACAGCCAGAACATCCGTGGTATGTGGTTCGTTATCCGGTTTTGTTTCATCATAAAGCTGGACATCACAAAACTCTGCCTGGACCATGTCTTCATCCAAGTACCACCACTGCCAGGATCCGACGTCCGATATAGCTTCTGCCAGTATGTTAAGTGTTTTTATATTCATGACACCTTCTCTTTACTCCGTAAACCGGAAGTTGTTGACTCTGTTTATCTCGTCTTTGTTTCCTTGTTTGCCCCAAACACTTCATCAAACAGAATCGAGATGGATCCTTCGCTGCAGAACTCTCTGACGGAATAACCAAGATTCGGAGCTTCATAAGAAATGTCTGCCCCGGCGTCTTTTAATGCCTGCAATACACCTCTTAGATCTTCATGCAATTCTTCAGTAAAGATCCGGTCTGTTCCTTCTCGATGCTCTACATAATTGTATGACGGCAGTATCTGCTTTGCCTGCAGTGCAAACCTGTTTAACCCTGCATTGCCATATGAATCAAGCGCATTCACATCTGCTCCCATATCCAGCATCCTTTTCAGGATACCAAGAGCTTCGGCTGCTCTGTCTTCTGTTGAGAAAATCCTGAAGCCCATA
>JAFRMA010000021.1 GCA_017430925.1 Solobacterium sp.
GTTTATTAACGGATGCAAAGAAAAACCGTCCGAGGTATCATGGATGCTGGACGGGTTTCTCGTGTAATATTTGTTTTTTCAAATTCCAGCCTGTTGTGTGTCTTCCTGGCTTATGCTTCTTTATCAGGATCGCTCACAAGCTGAGTTTTCTTCTTTTACAGACAAGCTTTGTAGATTTCAGCGATATCTTCCACATCCAGCGGGACAAACGCTTTCGATAATCTTCCCCCGCGGTTGGCATGTTTCGCCATATCTTCGATATGTTCGGTACCGATATTCAACTCCGTCAGTGTCATCGGGATACCGTTGGTACGGAAGAAGTTCTCCAGGGCATCGATTCCTGCCTGCGCCAGCTGCTGTTCATCCTCCCCTTCAAGATTCCATACATTCTTCGCAAAGCGGACAAAACGCCATACGCATGTCGGATCCTTCTTCAGGATATAACGCATCCATCTCGGGGTAAGAATCGCCAGACCTACACCGTGGGTAATATCGTAGTATGCGGACAATTCATGTTCCATGGCATGACACGGCCAGCCTGTAGACTGCTTGCCATATTCCGGAATACCCGAGCAGGCGATGGAAGAATTCGCCATCAGATTCGCTCTTGCGGAATAGTTGTCCGGTTCGGCCAGGGCAATCGGAAGATTCCTGATCACGGACTTCAGTACTGTCTCCGCAATACCGTCATACAGTTCACTGTCTTCTGTCACCGAGAAATACCCTTCCATGATATGACTCATGATATCGGCAGAACCTGCGGCTGTCTGATACTTTGATACAGAGAATGTATACGTAGGATCACAGATGGATACTGCCGGGAAAGTAAATGTAGCGCCAAGTTTCTCATTGGTGGTCATATTGGTAATTACACCGCCGGAGTCATATTCGGAACCTGTAGCGCTCAGGGTAAGAATATCCACAAGAGGCAGTGCCTTACGGAGACCAACTCGAGTCGTCACCATTTCCCACAGATCATCACCTTCATAGTAGACACCTGCGGCAATCGCCTTGGAACAGTCGATCGTACTTCCGCCGCCTACCGCCAGAACTACTTCAATATCATTCTCACGGCATAGCGCCACACCTTTAGCCACCGATTCAATACGGGGATTCGGTTCAATACCGCTGCATTCTACAACCGTAAAGCCGCCGTCATTCAGAATCTTCATGATTTCATCATACAATCCGATCTTCTTGATGGATCCGCCGCCGTAGGCAAGAAGTACTCTTGTCCCAAATTGACGCAGAGATTCGTCCAGATGACTGATCTGTCCTTTGCCGAAATAGATTTTTGTCGGTATGGAATGTACATAATTAAGCATATTCATTTCCTCCTTATATGCGGTTAATGATGCTTTCAGACATATACCGGTCTGTCACGGTATTCATACGCATGTCTTATTATACATGTTTAGTCTTTCTTTTCATACTGCGCAGCAATCACTGCCGCAAAGATCAGCACACAGCCGAAAATCTCCCGCAGAGATAGCATCTGGTGAAGAAGTACCATGCCGGCCAGAACAGAAAATACCGATTCCAGGCTCAGCAGCATTGTCGCAATCGTGGGGTCTGTCCCCTTCTGACCAATGATCTGCAAGGTATACGCAATCCCGCTGGAACAGATTCCTGCGTATAACAGCGGTACTGCCGCGTTCACCACATCCTGTACCTGCGGATGTTCAGTGAAAATCATCGGTAACAAGCCAAGCACAAACGCTGTAAAAAACTGCATGCACGACAACTTGACACCATCTGTCCGGGGACTGAAATAATCTATGATCAGGATATGGAACGCAAACAACACCGCCGAGATCAGCACATAGAAATCCCCTTTCTGCAGTACCATACGTTCATCCATACAGAGGAAGTAAAACCCGGCCAGAGCCGCGAGCACACACAGAAAGATCTTCAGTGATACTTTATTCCCGCCGAAGATATATAGTACCGGTACCAGGATGACATATAAGGCAGTGATAAACCCTGCCTTTCCCACCGTCGTATACTGGATACCGATCTGCTGGAAGATACTTGCGGAAAACAGCGCGATACCGCAGAGTATACCGCCGGTGATCAGATCCCTGCGTGTATAGGATCCGGCCTGTTCATCCTTTTGTTTCAAAAACGGAATCACCAGCAGTAATGTGCAGGTCCCCAGAATATTCCGCAGACAAACAAACGTGTACGGTCCGATATACTCCATACCGGCATCCTGTGCCACAAACGCAACACCCCAGATCAGAGATGCCAGTAATAACAGCCATTCCCTGCGCATCTTCATCGTTCCGTCTCCCCGATATAAGAGTGATCAAAGACCACTGAGATCTTTGCGATCCCTGCCTGATTTGTCAATATACTCTGCAATTGTGTCCGGATCTCTTCCTGCTTATCTTCCAGCGCATACGGAAGCAGCACATCAAAGGCTGCGGTTCTCTCTCCGGCAGGACCGTAGATCTGCAGGTCATGGGCAGTAATATCCTTTCCGTATTCCCGCAGTGTCTTCAGAATCAGCTCATATACTTCTTTATGCTGGGATTCTTCTTCATACGGATCCATATGAAGGGTCAGGTCTATACCATGAAGATCACGTATGGTGTTCTCCAGACGATCCGCGATCTTGTGCGCATCCTTAAACGGCATATCCGCAGGTATCTCAATATGGGCAGAACCCAGGATCTTGCCGTTCCCGTAATCATGGAGAAGAAGATCATGAGCACCGTAAACATTGGGATCCTGACGCAGTATAGTCAGGATTTCTTCTGCCTGTTTCTGATCAATCGGAGTTCCCAGAATATGACCGGCGATTTCCGCTGCCAGCTGAAAACCAGAATAAAGAATAAACAAAGCGATACATACAGCAGCGATACCATCCAGGGGAAGATTTCCGGCAGTACGGGATAAAACCAGCGCCAGAATCGTTCCGGATGTCGTCAGGGCATCGTTGCGGCTGTCCTGGGCGGATGCGGCGAGAATCATATTTCCTGTCTCCGCGGACAATTCCCGGTTAAACCGGTACATCCAAAGTTTCACCAATACGGTAAGCACCAGGATCACCATCATCCACGGTGTAACATGCAGCTCCGAAGGTTCCAGAATCTTGCGTACACCGGACTGCAGTAACTGCATACCTACCACAAAGATCACCGCCACAATGATCAGACTCACAATATATTCCGCCCTGCCGTGGCCGAAAGGATGCTCGGGATCTGCCGGTTTGCGGGAAACCTTGTATCCTGCCAGAGACAAGAGATTGGACAGGCAATCCGAGAGATTATTAAACGCATCAGACAAGATGGATACGGAACCGCTCAGCAGTGCAACCATACCCTTGATCACAAACAACAGGATATTACACGCAATCCCCGTATAGCTGCTGAGTTCTCCGTATTTCGTCTTGTCCTTCTCCGCAAAGGTTTTGATCAGCCATTTCGTCATACTGTCCATTCTAACGCAAATGACTGTTCATCACCATTCCTTTCAGAGAATATCTTACACGGAAGACCTTTTCCGCATAGATTTTCAGGTACGGGAGAAAGATCATCAGGATGATGATACAGATTTCTTTTGTGCCGTGAAGCCCGTTCATGAAGTAATGCACGACATTCTCCGGAAGAATCAGCGCTGCCGCAAGGAATCCTGTCATGATCATCCCCAGTGTCATTACGATCTTATCCAGGACCTTGAAGGAACTGAAGTAGAACATTTCCGCGCACAGTACATTGGCCAGCCCCAGAAACGGAAGTACCGGCAGACACGCGCTCAGAGATAATCTGTGGCAGAGAAGTGATATGACGATACTGTCCAGAAAGATACAGAACAGACGGTTCTTCAGACAGCGCAGAGAATGAGCCTGGACAGACAGGAATCCTGCGGATATTCCCAGAACTACGGCAGGTAAAGTGTACATGGAAAAGGCATAAGCATAGCCAAGCGTGATCAAGGTAGTCGTCAGGATGAATTTATTCTGCTGTGTCATATGTTTTTTCCCCCTTCAGCATGCATATGATAGTACGTGCCGGAAAAAGTGATGTACAATTATTTGTACAGGAGATAAAAATATGAAAAAAGATCACAATTTTCTCCGTAATCTTGTTTTTCTGGATTATATGAAGGAAAACACGGATCAGGATCACACGGTATCCATCTACGATATCCAGGAATATCTGAAAGATACCGGTTATTCCGCCGACCGGCGTACGATCTATACCATGATTGAAGATATCAACCAGAGGAAGAAACAGATCATCTATCTTCCTTCAAAACGCGGCTATTACATGGAACATTCTCTTACACCTGCGGAAGCGTATGTCATCACGGACGCGCTGAATTCTGCCCCTTCCCTGTCACAGAAGACAACAAAGAAGCTGAATGACAAGATTCTCGCAGAACTCAGTAACCATCAGCGCATGTCTCTTCCGGCAGGTACTCCTCTTGAAAACAAGAGTGAGAATGAACATGTGATTGAGTATATAGAGTTATTGTTACAGGCCGTTCAGGAAGGAATACCGGTGGAATTCCAGTACTACGATATCACGGTCACAAAGACCCGGAAATACCGCCACAACAGCCGGAAATACGTCCTGGTGCCGTATGGCATAACCATGCAGAACGGACGCTATTACTGCGTGATGTACGATGAAAAGTACAGGAACTTTGCGGCATACCGCATAGACAAGATGGATCATATACAGCTGACCCGGGATCGTCCCGAACTGGTGCCGTTTGATCTGGAACGCTGGCTGACCTCTGCTTTCCATATGTACAAGGGAGAAGCGGAAACCATTACCGTACGCTTTGATTCAGCGATAGCCAATCAGGTCTTTGACCAGTTCGGCAGTGATCTGATCATCCACTCCGCAGATTCCTCTTCCTTTACTGCCAGTATCCGCACCGGTACTTCCGTAACCCTGATTGCCTGGCTTCTGCAGTTTTACCGTCAGGCCACAGTACTTCGTCCTCAATCCCTGATCGATGCTATACTTGAGATAGCAGATACACTGAAAGAAACCTATACGAAGGAGATTAACCATGGATAAAATCGAACAATTACAGCAGATCATAGACAACAGTCATAAGATTGTTTTCTTCACCGGCGCCGGCGTAAGCACAGACAGCGGTATCCCTGATTTCCGCAGTGTAGACGGTCTCTATAACCAGCAATATGACTATCCCCCGGAAACGATCATCAGTCATTCTTTCTTTGTGCATGATCCGGAAGAATTCTATCGTTTCTACAAAGACCGGATGTTGTACCTGGATGCAAAGCCCAATGCTGTGCACCGCTTCATGGCAGATCTGGAAAAGATCGGCAAGTGCACCGGCGTCATCACCCAGAATATCGACGGTCTTCATACCCTGGCAGGTTCCAAAAAGGTCTATGAACTCCATGGATCCGTACTGAACAACTACTGTACAAGATGCGGAAAGTACTTCCCGGTGGAGACGATTGTCAACGCAGATGGTGTACCGCACTGTGACCAATGCGGAGCCATCATCAAACCTGACGTTGTTTTGTACGAAGAGCCGCTGAACCAGGCCGTCCTCTCCGGGGCAATCGATACCATTGAAGACGCAGATACCCTGATTGTCCTGGGCACATCACTGGTGGTATATCCGGCAGCCGGTCTGATCAACTATTTCCGTGGTGACAACCTGGTCCTGATCAACCGCAGCGCCACCCCGTACGACAGAAAAGCTGACCTGCATATACAAGCCAGCTTCAGTGATGTATTCCCGAAATTGATCGTCAGATAATTCCCAGATGTTCAAATAAGATCTTGAAGGCGATGAAGATCAGTACCAGACCGCCGAAGATCTGCGCGCTTTTCTGGAATCTCTCTCCCAGATAAGCACCGAACTGAATTCCGATATACGACAGAATGCCGGTAGTGATTCCGATACAGGTCACTGCCGGTATTATTTTTACCTGCATGAATGAGAACATGACACCGGTAGCCAGAGCATCTATACTGGTCGCTACAGCCAGCGGAAGCATTCCTCTCCAGTCATAGCGGTTATCTACACTCTCTTCTTCCCGGGCGGAACGTATCGCGTTGATACCGATCCACATCAGCAAGACAAACGCGATCCAGTGGTCCACGGAAGCGATCACATCCTTGAACGCGCTGCCGAGAAGATACCCGATCAGCGGCATTCCTGCCTGAAAGCCACCAAACCAAAGACCGGCAGTAATTCCCTGCCGGACAGTCGCTTTCCCGGTGGTCAGTCCCTTGCACAAAGATACCGCAAAGGCATCCATGGCCAGACCTACACCAATAATAAATATCTCCAGAAATGTCATATATCCATTCTACAGATACTTACAGAATAATCAATCATAAATATTCCGGTCACCCAGGGGAATCTCTACAACCTCTGCCATCCGGGTCAGACATACTTCAATCTGTTCCGAGATCTCCTTGACGATCCGGGAAGTAATCTCTTCATTCTTCTCTTTCTCCAGATTGACATAGAGGCTTTCCTTTACCTCTTCGGCAATCCGGTTCAGTCTGGACTCAAAGTAAGACTTGGGAATCAGATGTCTGACCGGCTGCGGGATCTTCGCGTTCAGGATGGCCTCCTGCATCTTATCCTTACCCAGGGCAAGCACTAACAGTGAAATCACGGCACCGGCAAGAATTCCCGGCAGACCGTTGGCGATCATCGCAATACCGCTGCCGCCGCACAGCAGACCAATCAGAATCGATACGATCGTATCGATCATCCAGGTGATCTCCTTAACCGCAAAGATATCCTTGGTATCTACACGGATCTCCATATCCGACAGATTCAGGTAAGAATTCAGACTCAGCGCGGAATACGGCACATTGTGTCTGACACAGATCGGCATCGTATGTTCCTCCAGTGCAAAGGAAACCGTCTTCAGCCAGGAAGCTACCGGTTTCATCAGTAATCTGCGGGCATCTTCCATGTGCAGATATGCGTCGATTTCCTTCTGCAGAACATGATCAATATCGGAAAGTTTATCGATCCCTCCCTGTCTCCAGCGTTCAATGACCGGCAGTGCCACATTCTCCAGAATCGGTTCCACAAACGTATCCACCGCGTCACGGTACAGTGTATCGATGTTCGCACCGACGATATTCTCTACGACACTGGATTCCTTTAAACGTTCGATATCCTGCTTGAATTCACGTAATTCATCGTCGATCTTTCCGCAGTATGCCAGACCTCTCGCAACCGAGAATTCCGGTTCACTGCCGCTGATGATCACCGCATCCGGGAAGATTTCCCGGCACCAGTTACGGATCGCCGGAAGCTTAGATACACCTCCCGTAAGGAAGATCAGTTCCGGTTGTTTCTCCGTAATACTTTCTCTGACCTGGACCAGACTCTCGGTAAACACCTCACGGAAGGATTTACCCTCCAGACGTTCCACAGGCTTGTTCAGAAGAGCATCCGCGATTCTGTCATTCATCCGCAGGACAAAACGTACAGGGAATCTTGTATAACGTATGGATACCGTCTGCATACAGTCATTCGCGCGCCAGTATTCTTCATCCGAGAAATACTTCTCTTTAAGTCTGCGGGCTGAGAATTCGCAGTAACTCCGCCACGCTTCACTCTCCGCAAAGATCTTGCGTATCTTCTTTTCATCCGGGGATTGCCTGAGAGCTTCTTCCAGCAGGATCTCATCCATGATCCCGCCGCCGAGATAAACTTCTCCGGCTGTCTTCAGTTCCACTTCTTTTCCGCCCATGATATACGCAAAGTCCGTGGTGGAAGAACCGATATCAACGACCAGCACCGGACGTGAAAGAATATCATAGCCTACCTGAAGATGCTTGGATTGACAGGCACTGACCAGGGCAGCGCGGGATTCCGAGATGATCTTCACCGGCGGAAAACCGGTCTTTTCAAAGATCCCGCGGTATTCTTCTCGGGCGTTTTTATCCCAGCCGGCCGGACAGCCGACGTAGAAACAGCAGTCTTCTCCCTTGATCAGGTCACCGTTCAGGTATAGTTCACCAAGTACTCCTGCCGCAAAACTGCGGATATCCTTGGCGGAAGCCGTATCATTCAGAAAACGGCTCTTAAAACGTATTTTCCGTGTTAAAGCATCCGGGTTGTAACAGGCGCCCTCACCAATCAGCAGCTGGCCGTCACGCAGCAAAGCGTATGCTGTCACAAAGCTCTTGGCATCACGGACGGTAAGAATATCCGGAATCAGCTGATCATGCCGTTTCAGACGGGCTACCGCACTTTCGGCATCACCAAGATCAAAACCAAAATAACGATCCATTATTTACCTCCCGAAGCCAGTCCCTTCTTCAACAGCAAGCCGTCCATGGCAAGAGCAGGACGCAAGGTACCCCCGCTGCCAGGCAGAAGATCAAACCATGCCGCATCCTCATCCGTATAATCCAGGGCATCGATATGTCTGCCGTGGAGATAATACTTGATATGTGAAATGGTTTCTTTTCCGTAGTCTGTATCTTTGTGTGTATAGGCATCTTCCAGAAGCTGACAGAGGAAGTTCAGTTCCTTCTGGTTGATCTTATCCTTTTCTTCTTCCAGCGCATGACGGCGGTCGATGGTCTCCTCACTGCGTGTATTCTCCAGCATCTGATCTACCGTGATCAACATACCGAATACATTTCTGTAGATCTTCTGGGGATCATAGACAACTTCTGCCTCAAACTGCATATTCTGTGTAATTCCGCGGGAATTCAGGAAAGCACCAGCCAGGAACAGACATACCGCTCCTGCCGCAATCACTCCCAGTATAACAGGCATCTGTACAGGCACCTGCAATGTACCGGCAGAGAAAAACAGAATCAGGCAGGATGCGCAGACACATACCAGTCCCGCAATCAGCGCGATAAAGAACTTCGGTGATTTCTTCTTCGGTTTTCCGTCATTCTGAAGATTCTGCCGGGAATATACCTTGGTATCACGGATACAGTCCAGAAGACTGATCCCGGAACGTATACTCTGCATGATACTGTAAGCCGCAGCTTTTACACGATCACTTTCTTCTGCTTCATTGTACAGAAAAAGAATCCTGCTTAATTCGGAGTCCAAAGCTTTGACCAGGGCTTCCGGATGATGTTCATCTTGTATGTTTGTCAGGAATTTTTCTTTGTCCTGTTCAAACAGTTTCTGCATCGTTGTCATACTATTTCTCCGTCTGTATCTCTATATTATCACAGAATCACAAAAAGACCGTACAGCCTGCACGGCAGGGATAAACAAAAAGATCCTTACAGATCTTTCCTACTGATTCTCGAGTTTGTTTAATTCATCCGCAAAGTATTGTCTGCATTCCTCATAGGACATACCGGTTGCGACAGACATTTCCGTAAACAGATAATCTTCTGCTTTTTTCAGATACTCACCATCGATTGCGGCCAGTTTCTTATTATTCTCTCTTCTAACTTTGTTCCGCTGGTACGATGTTTTGATGATGCATATTAAATCATCCAGACTGTCACTTTTCAGGAGAGTCACATACTGGCTCTTCATATTTGCCTGTTTATCCGCAAGCGTCTGTATCTTATCTGAATTACGAAGAAGATCATGAAGTTCTTCCTTGGTGATCAGATCACGGAGATGCCCAGCTTTATTGGATACCGGTACCTGCATTCTGGTACTGCCGGTATCATCGTTGTACGGGACAAGGATATAGCAGTCTTCGCCGGTGAAGCCGCTCTTCACTCTGTCCTGTACTCTACAGACTGTGCGTTTGTAAACAACCACATCATCTATTTTATACATGCTATAACCTCTCTATGTTATAATTATAGCATTTTTTGAGTAATCACTGTCCCCGTAATCCTGAACTTTTTTCTCAGATTACCTGTATTAAAAAGAATTTCAGGTAGTCTGTTTCGGGTACATTCATCAGTCTCGGATGATCCGGAGACGCATGGTTTTCTTCAATGATGCGGATGGTTACACCAGCCTTGCGGGCAGATTCCGCCAGCATCTCCCGGAACATTTCCGTACCCATGAAATGCGAACAGGAACAAGTCGCAAGATACCCTCCCCGGGGCAGAATACGCATTGCCAGGGTATTGATCCGTTCATAACCGTGAGACGCGTTGCGTATCGTACTGCGGCTCTTGGTAAAGGCAGGAGGATCCAGAACGATGAAGTCGTAACGTGTGTGACTGCGCAGACACGTTTCCAGATATTCAAATACATCTGCCTGTACAAAGTTGATCTTCTCTTCCAGATGATTCTTCCGGGCATTCTGACGAGCCATGTCCAAAGCGGTTTCCGAAACATCCAGGGCGGTAACCTGCGCTGCCTTTCCGTATGCCGCATTGATGGCAAATGATCCGGTA
>JAFRMA010000022.1 GCA_017430925.1 Solobacterium sp.
ATCCTCGGATACGGTCTGGGAATGCGCAAAGGTGATATTCAGTCTTATTTTGACGGTCTAAATCAGGTCCTGGAGAGGATCAAAAAAGAACAGCCTGACAATTTGATTACGCTGCACACGGATCAAGGATCAGTCTATTCTTCCAAGGCCTATAATGACCTCTTAACAGATTTTATCATTCAACGCTCCATGAGTCGAGCCGGAACTCCTACGGACAATCCGGTAAATGAATCTCTTAACGGCTGGATCAAGGAGGAACTTTTCATTGATTTCCATCTCAGAGATTCTCAAGATGTAAGGGAAGATATTGAAAAGTATATCTTCTACTTCAATAACCTCCGGCCAGCGTATTCTCTGAATTATAAAACCCCACTTCAGTTCAAAACTGAAATGGGGTTCTAGTGTCTTTTATGATCTGTCTACTTTTCGTTGACTAGTTCAAACCGCTGTCTTTTTATACACCCAGACGTTTAAGCATCACTTCTCTGGCTTTATCTTCCAGAGTGTCATCCAGTTCCTGCAGTACTACATCTCCGTATCTCTTGTGCAGAGAGCGGCGGATCAGAAGATCTGCCAGTTTCGGATTCTTCGGAAGTAACGGACCGTGCATGTATGTGCCGATCACCTGCTGGTTCATAAAGCCCTCATAATGACTCTTAAACTCATTTCCGTGCCCTTTCAGCACTTTAGCGAACGGTGTACGGACATTTTTTGTCTGTCCGCCGTGGTTTTCAAAACCTACTGCCTTGAATGTTTCCTGCCCGACTGTCACTTCTACAGCGATATTACCGATACAGCGGTGATCTCTGTCTGTGCTTTCCGTATAGTAGTCATAGATACCCAGACCGTCAATCTTCTTGTGATCCTGATCCAGGTAATACTGACCAAACAATTGATATCCGCCGCAGATCAGAAGGAAATTCGTGCCGGAATCCATCGCTTCCATGATATTATTCTTCCTTGCGTACAGGTCTTCGTAAATAATAGTCTGTTCAAGGTCAGCGCCACCGCCCATGAAAAACAGATCATATTCCCGGCAGTCCACGGATTCTCCCAGAGATACTGTCTTGACCTCGCACTCGATACCACGCTCAAAACAACGTGTTTTCAGCACTTGTATATTCCCTTTATCCCCATACAGATCCATGAGATCATGGTACATCCACAGTATCTTCAGTTTCATTTTCCTGCCTCTTTACGCAATAGTGCCCTGGTAGAATGCAAGGCGGTATACGTTGCCATGACATAACTGTTCAGATTGGCTGTATTCAGATAATGAACAGCTTCTTCCGTGCTTTCTATTACCTTGATTCTGTCTTTTAATCCCTCGTATTTCAGCCGCAGAGCCATGTCATACGCTCTTTGTCCGGTACAGAGGATCTCATTCACTTCCGGATCATTCAGACGTTCAAAATGCGCATCCCAGATCCAGGACACATCATGTCCGTCCTGGTCGTTGTCGTTCAGGACAATACACAGATTCTTCCTGCCCGGCCGGGAGAGAATATCTTTCATCACTTCGTTGGCTCCGGTGGGATTCTTAAACAGGTTGATCACACACGGCTGGGACAACGCAAACGTTTCATTTCTTCCTTCCTTGAGCTGATAATGCCGGAACACATCATCCGCACAGGACAAATCCAGACCCAGATTCTTCATAACGCATAATACGGCAGCGCAGTTATAGATCGCGTATACCGCGTTGATATAGGAATGGAATACCCTTCCCTCCGCTTCAAAACTCTGGTTGGTATAACTAACATCTTTCACCAAAATCTCCGGAGTAATACTTCCGAAACCGTCATACGGGCAGAGAAAACGTCCGATATGCGAGTATTGGAAGTAATCATAGTGCAGTGGTTTCCCGCATCTCGGGCAGAACTTTCCTTCACTGGCTTCATCAGTAGTGATCATACTATCTTTAAGCTTTGCCATGGAGAACAGATGGATTCTGGCTTTCTTCGCATTGTCCGCAATACGCAGGACATTGGGATCATCTCCGTTCAGATACAGATCACCGGTGAAGTTCTCTGTGACTTCCATGATCTTACGGATGATCGTTTCCATTTCCCCTGCTCTGTCCAGCTGGTCACGGAAGAAGTTCGTCACTACAAGTCCGGTAGGTTTCAAAGCGTCAAACTGCCGGTATACCGTCAATTCATCAACTTCGATCACAGCCGCATCCGCCTGGATATGGTATGAAGAATCACTGCCTGTGGCTAACAAAGCCGCAATCCCCACATTCAGGTTATCCCCGCGGTGATTGTTCAGTACGGTTAATCCGGCTTTGCGCAGAGATTCTGCGATCAGGTTGGAAGTTGTGGTCTTACCGTTTGTCCCGGTGACCAGAATCACCTGTTCAGGCATGGTAAAACGACGGATAAAGTCCTTATCCATCATTAAAGCCAGCTGTCCGGGGAAAGAACCTCCTCTTCCCTGGGAAGCCAGTATTTTATGCGCAAGTTTTACAATTGAAAGACGAATATCCATAATTACACTTTTGGTTTATAAAATGTGCGATTCTCCAGCGCAAAGATCTTCTGTGTCCACTGTCCGGGTTTCAGTTTCTCCATGGCCTGATCCAGAATATTCATTCTTGCGTCAAGATTATCGATCAGATTCAGCACTTCCGCTTCTCTGAGTTCAGGCAATACCGGAGAACCGAATTCATATTTGCCGTGATGACTGAGGATCATATGTCTCAGCAACAGTGTCTCTTCTTCTTTTTCCAGAACAAGTTCTTCGGCAGCTTCCATCAGCCAGCCGTGACAGATACTAATATGTCCGGCAAGTTTTCCTTCCAGTGTATATTCACTGGCGACAACACCGCTCAGCTCCGCTGTCTTTCCCATATCGTGCATGAGGATACCGCAGATCAGCAGATCCCGGTTGATGGAAGGATATAGTAAAGCTACCTGCTCGGCAAGAGCCGCCATACCCAGGGTATGTTCCGCCAGTCCCCCGAGATATCCGTGATGGATCCGTGAAGCTGCAGGATATGTATAGAAGTTTTCTCCCACACGCCTGAACATGGCTTCCACAAGAAGACGCATCTTTTCGTTTTGTACAGACTTCACCAGTTCTTCGACTTTCTGACGCAGTTCCGTTTCCGCGTAATTCCCGGAGATAAGGTATTCACTCATATCGATATCATCCTGAGGTTTATCGGTAACACGGAAGACTCTCAGCTGAAGATTACCGTTATACTCCAGTGCTTCAAACTCTGTATCCACCACATGGCCGACAACACAGTTCTCTTCGGTTTCCGGTTTGACATCCCAGAACTTACCGTCAATACTGCCGGAATTGTCCTGGAATACAATGGTCAGATATGGTGCTCCTTTGGCTGTTGTTCCTTTGGTACAGCTCTTGATCAACATCGGCTGCGCATACTTTTCACGTGCCTCAAAATCCTTGATTTTAATCATCTTGCGTAAACTCCATTTCTTCCAGGATCACATTGATTCTCTCCGAAGAATAACCCTTGGAGAAACAATAACGGAAGATCCTGTTCTTCAATTCTTTACCTGTATATCTGCCGGAGTATCTGCGGTATGCCTTTTCCGCGCACTTCCGCAGGTTATCCTCTTCTGTGTCTTCTTCCCGGAGATCCAGTTGATTAACCGCTTCTCTGGCTATTCCTGAGGGATATCCCCTCTGGATCAGCTTGATCACCAGTTTCTCTTTCTTCATTCTGTCAGATTCGTTTTTCACTGTATGCAGGATCTTTCCGGCATAGGCTTCCGCACCTGCACTCTCATCAAAGTCATCCTCCAGCAGCTCCCGGATCTTCTCCGCGGCAATACCTCTCTGGATCAGATCACGCTGGATCCGATCACTGCCGTACAGGGATGAACGCATCTGTGAGACATACTCTTCCGCATATCTGTGATCGTCGACCAGGTGGTTAGACTTCAGTTTCTGCAGGAGTTCTTCCACTTCTTCTTCCGTGCAGTCACTGTTTTCCTTCAGCCAGTCACGCATCTCTTTTTCCGTACGGTCTTTCATTGAGATCCGGCGTACACAGCGCTGGTAGGCATTGACCATCTTTTCCTTGGCAATCAGTTCATCCAGATTTCTTTGACTGATCCGGTCACCGACATGAAGACCGGAAGTGTAGTAATCGTCAATGGACAGGCGTATCTCTTTCTTCTCTTTTGCCTGAGACCGGAGAATTAACAAGACATATGTATCTTTCGCCTTGATTTCTTCCAGGACATAGGCATGGTAGTAATTCTCGGTAACCTCCCGATACAGCGAGTATACCTGTTCGTAGAAGACTTCACTGCTGTAGGGATGCGCATGGTTCAGACAACGTTGTTTCATCTCTGTGATTTCTGTTTTGTCCAATCCCAGGAATACCTTCAGTTTCTCACAGAATTCCTCTTCATCTTCAAAATACCAGCCGGTATTTCCTTCAATCAGTAATTCTTCCAGGACCTCATCTCTGCGCGCGAATAACGGCAATCCGCTGGCCAGAGCCTCAATAAAGGTCAGACCCTGTGTCTCTGTTAAGCTGGCGGAAATAAACGCGTCTGCAGCCCGGTAGTAATCACCGATCGTATCCGAAGGACGTTTCCCCGCAAAGATGATGCTATCCTCCGCATGGAATTCTCTTGTCATCTCCTGCAGTTTCTCTTCGTCCGGTCCGCCGCCGACCACAAGAAAACGTACATGGATATCTCTTGCGCGGGCTTCCGCAAAGCAGCGGATCAGCAGATCCAGAGATTTCTCTTCCGCGATTCTCCCGACATACAGGATCACCTTTTCATCCATGGATATGCCAAATTCATCGCGGATCTCTTTCTTTCTCTCCTCTGTATATCCGGAAGGATCAAACTTATCCAGAGGAAGTCCGGTAGGAATCACACGGATATCACTGTTTACTCCGTAAGAGAGTAATAATTCTTTTGTCTTTTCACTTGGTGAGATCACTGCCAGTGCGGAATCACAATACACCTTGGATAACTTGCTGACCAGTTTTCTGGCAGCGGTATCTACCGCATCCAGGTTCAGTGGATTGGCATAGTGGGTATAGTCCTCATAGGTCGTGTGATAAGTACTGACCAGGGGGATACCCAGTTGTCTTGCGCAGATCCGGGCAAAGATGCCTACTCCGAATTCCTGCTGGGCATGAATAATGTCCAGATTCAGTTTCCGTATTTCATTCTCCGCATTCAGGTGGATCGGCTGGGTCATGATATAACCGTAGAGCCATTTCAGTTCAATCCCGGAGAGATACAAGATCTCATGATTTTCGTCCCATTGAGATAAACCGGAAGCTTTATGCGGAGCCACAACAAAGACGTCATGACCATGTTTCTTCAGTTCTTGAAATAAGATGTATGTACTGCTTGCCACACCGTTGATGTCCGGCGGAAATGTGTCTGTAAATATTCCTATACGCATTGTATTCTTCTTTCCTGCTCGTATATTGTATTGTACCACAATGAGCACAAAAAAAGGTGCAGCACATACTGCACCTAAAGATTCTGTTTATCCGCTGATCGCGTTGCCGGTATATAACTGGTAATATCTGCCTTTTTTTGCAATCAGATCATCATGACTTCCGCGTTCAATGATCCTTCCCTGTTCCAGGACCATGATACAGTCACTGTTACGTACCGTGGAAAGTCTGTGCGCAATCACGAATGTTGTCCTTCCGTTCATCAGGGCATCCATGCCTTCCTGCACAAGTTTCTCCGTACGTGTATCAATGGAAGATGTCGCTTCATCCAGGATCATGACCGGAGGATCTGCCACGGCTGCCCTGGCAATCGCAATGAGCTGTCTCTGACCCTGGGACAGATTCGATCCATCCTCAGTCAGCAACGTGTCATAGCCGTCCGGAAGACGCCGGATAAAGCCATCTGCGTGGACAAGTTTCGCTGCTTCAATACACTCTTCATCTGTAGCCTCCAGACGTCCGTAACGGATGTTATCCATCACGGAACCGGTAAACAGATGCGTATCCTGCAGAACCATGCCCAGAGATCTGCGCAGGTCAGGCTTCTTAATCTTATTGATATTGATGTCATCGTAGCGGATCTTTCCGTCAGCGATATCGTAGAAACGGTTGATCAGGTTGGTGATCGTTGTCTTACCGGCACCGGTAGAACCGACAAAGGCGATCTTCTGTCCGGGTTCCGCGTAAAGGACAATATCATGAAGCACCAGTTTATCTTCGGTGTATCCGAAGTCCACCATGTCCATGGTTACCTTACCCTGCAGTTTCTGGTAGGTAACGGTACCTTCTGCCTTATGCGGATGACGCCATGCCCAGAGACCGGTATGTTCTTCGGTTTCCTCCAGAGTGCCATCTTCCTTTTCCACGACATTGACCAGTTCTACATATCCGTTATCCACTTCGGATTCTTCATCCAGCATCGCAAATACTCTCTCTGCGCCGGCCATGGCCATGACGATCGTATTCATCTGCATGGATACCTGGGAGATCGGACGTGAGAAGTTACGGTTCAGGGTCAGGAACGTAACCAATGTACCCAGAGTAAGACCCCAGTTCGTGTTGATGGCGATCCAGGCGCCGAATACCGCGCAGAATACATAAGAGATATTTCCTATATTCGCATTGATCGGCATCATGATATTGGCGTACTTGTTGGCATTATTTCCGCTGCTGCGGAGTTCTTCATTCAGCTTGGAGAAGTCTTCAATTGCCTTCTCTTCATGACAGAAAACCTTAATGACCTTCTGTCCGCTGATCATCTCTTCGATATATCCGTTAACAGCACCCAGAGCCTTCTGGCGGGCAACGAAGTGATCGCGGGAGATTCCTGCAAGTTTCCGTGATACAAACAAAGTTACACCAACCATCACCAGGGATAATCCGGTCAGCGGAATACTGAGGATCACCATGGAGGTAAAGGTCGTGACGATCGTGATCACAGAGTTGAATAACTGCGGGATAGTCTGGGAGATCAGCTGTCTCAAAGTATCGATATCATTCGTATAGACAGACATGATATCCCCGTGACTGTGGGTATCAAAGTACTTGATCGGCAGTGTCTGCATATGCTTGAACAGATCGATACGCATGACTGCCATGGTTCCCTGTCCGACAACCACCATGACCCTCTGCTGGGTATAACTGGCGATAACACCGATCAGCAGTACTCCTGCAAGCTGTACAAGACGCAAAGCCAGCGGTGCGTAATCCGGATTCAGTGTACCCAGTAGCGGCAGAATATACTGGTCAATCAAAGTACGTGTAAACAACGTTGACTGCAGCTGACAGAAGACACCGACAACGATACAGACAAGTACGAGAATATAGTGCCATTTGTAATACTTCATCATGTAACGGAGTACACGCATCAGGACACCGGCTTTTTGTTTATCCATCTTTCCTGCGGGCATTCCACGCATTCCGCGCGGACCGCGGGGACCAGGTCCCATTCTACCTTGCCTCGTCAAAGTCACCGCCTCCTTTCATCTGTGTTTCATAGATATCGCGATAAATCTCGCTGGTTTTCATCAGATTCTCATGTGTATCAAACGCTTCGATCCGGCCGTCTTCCATAACGATGATCCGGTCTGCACTCTTTACACTGGCGATTCTCTGGGCAATGATCAGCTTCGTTGTCCCGGGAATCAGTTCCTTGAAAGCCTGCTGGATCCTTGCGTCTGTAGCAGTATCTACAGCGCTGGTGGAATCATCCAGGATCAGTACTTTCGGGTCTTTCAGCAATGCTCTGGCAATACACAGACGTTGTTTCTGTCCGCCGGAGAAATTCGCTCCGCTCTGTTCCACGGTGGCATCCAGACCTTCCGGAAGAACTTCGATGAATTCGTCGGCACAGGCACTGCGTAACGCCAGCCAGCATTGTTCATCCGTAGCGTTCTCATTTCCCCACTGCAGATTGGAACGCACGGTTCCTGAGAACAATTCGTTTTTCTGCAGGACGACCGCCACCTTGTTGCGGAGAACCTCTGTGTCATAATTTCGTACGTCATGACCGCCGACTTCCACCGATCCCTGATTGACGTCATACAGACGTGAGATCAGATTGACCAGGGAGGATTTTCCGGAACCGGTACCGCCGATAATTCCTATCGTCTCTCCGGAATGAATATGCAGGTTGATATCTTTCAGGGTCATTTCCCCGGTACCTGTATTATACGCAAAGTCGACATCGTTGAAATCGATCTGTCCGTTTTCTACTTCCATGACCGGATCTTCCGGATTCTGGATATCCGGCACCTCATTCAGTACTTCGTTCAGACGTTTGGCAGATGCGGATGACATACTCAGCATGACAAATACCATGGATAACATCATCAGAGACATCAGGATCTGCATGATATAGCTGAACATGGAGGTCAGGTTACCGGTCGTAATAACTCCGCCGACAACCTGTTTCGCGCCGAACCAGCTGATGGCAATGATACATCCATATACCGTCAGGTTCATGACCGGGTTATTCAGGGCAATAATACTCTCAGCTTTGACAAACATCGTCTTGATCGCGTTGGCAGCCCTGGTAAACTTTTCATCTTCGTATTCTTCACGGACAAACGCCTTGACAACACGTATGCTGGACACGTTCTCCTGTACACTGGCATTCAGTTCGTCATAACGCTGGAAGACAACACTGAATAACTTCATTACTCTTGAATGGATGAATAACAATGCCATTCCCAGGAAGACCAGCGCAACCACGAATACCATGGACAAACTCGGACTGATACGTACACACATGAAGACACTCATGATCAGGGTCAGAGGTGTTCGGATTGCAATCCTCATCAGCATCTGGTAAGCCATCTGCAGGTTGGATACATCCGTAGTCATCCGGGTAACAAGACCTGCAGTACTGAATTTATCGATATTGGAGAAAGACAATGTCTGTACTTTTTCGTAGACTGCCTGTCTCAGATTTGACGCGAATCCGGTCGACGCCTTGGCACTGGTTCTTCCGGCTCCGATACCCAGAAACAAAGACACAAACGCGCACAGCAGCATGATCAGACCATACTTGTATATCGCATTCATGTTTCCGGGAGTAACACCTTCATCGATCAGTGAAGCAATAATATACGGAAGTAATACTTCCATCAATACTTCCCCTGCGGTAAATAATGGTGTCAGTATTGTTTCCCTTTCATATCCCCGCATATAGCGGAATAATATACTGAACATTCTCCACTTCCTCTCTATTCATCTTCCAGGATATTCTGGTAAATAATATCCAGGTAACGGTTCAACTGGTTAAGTTCTTCTTCACTCAGACCCTGGACAAGATGCTTGTTGTGTTCTTCCATCTTCTGATGGTTCTTCTTCAGAAACTCCAATCCCTGGGGTGTAAGATGAATCTGTTTGACACGGCGGTCCTGGCTGTTGATCACCCCTTCCACAAAGCCTTTGGCTTCCAGTCTTGAGGCAATTCCCGCCATGGTAGCCTGCGCCACCTCGAATCTGCGTTCCAGTTCTTTCAGCGATGCTGTCATATCCTTCGCTTCTCTGTACAGATAGACAAGCACAAATAACTGGGAGAAGGTCATATTATCCTTCTGCAGACGATTATTCGCCTGCTTGAACATTTCATCGTTTACCCGTTTTAGTTTGAAACTGATGTCCATTCTCCACCACCTTTCCGTGTACACAAGTAATTATACATTTTAATAGCATACTGTCAATAGCACGCTTTCGATTCTGACACGATTTAGATAAACTTTGCAAGTTTATTCATCAAAATGCAGGATTATGTTTCAAAAACAAGAAAAACAGTGCTAAGATAACTTGGTCTACATGGAGGGGAAAACTATGTCAGCAGCCAACAATAACTCTGTATTAAATATCCCTGCGTTCTGGAAAGCGCAGAAGCAGGACTGGCGGGTAACCGTTATACGTACATCTTTGGAGCGTCTCGGGTACAAGATGGTCCTGCCCTATCTGACTTTATATATCATCATGCTTGGGGCTACCAAGACCCAGTATGGCTTTATCAACAGTCTTGGCATGGTCATGGGCGGTATTCTGGCACCGGTGATCGGAGCTGTCATCGACAGTAAGGGACCGAAGCGGGTCTACGTCTTTGGAATCCTGATCCTGATCGGCGGATATCTTGCCCTGGCCTGCGCAAATATCTGGCAAGTAGCCGCATTAGGCTTATTCCTGCACGCGATGGGACAGCGGTTAAGCGGACAAAGCTGCGCAACGATCTGCGGCAACTGTCTGGCAAACTGTGACCGCGCAAAAGGTATGCTGGTATGTGAATCTCTCGCGGCAGGTATTCTGGGTATGGTCGGCCCGATGCTTTCCGGATGGATCCTGGTCAATATGATGAAGGTCAACGGTACTCCTACTGACCCCAACAGTATCCGTCCCTTGTTCTGGGCAGCATTTATCTTTGCGGTGATCTCCCTGTTGATCGTTATCTTCAAACTCTCGTTCAATACCTGGGGAACCGTAAAAGCCAAGAAACAAAGTAATATGATCCTGGACGGACTGGCAATCATCAAGGCAGACAAGAACTGCAGAAAATGGATGCTGATTGCGGCTGTCGGCGGTATGCCCATGGCAATGGTCACTCCGTATGTACAGGTTTATGCAGCTGAATTCAAGGCTGCGGATGCCGCTACACTTGCCGGCATGGTTACAGCGACTGCATTAACCAGTGTTCTTCTCGGATATTTCATGGGTATCATCAGTGACAGATACGGACGTAAACCTGTATTGTTCACAACCATCGCACTCTATCTTGCAGGACTGGTATTACTGATCACCACAAAGCGTATTCCGTTATTGTTGTTTGTCGGTATGTTACAGGGCTTCCAGGAGATTGGTGCCACCGTTGCCGGATCCATCGGTCATGAACTCGTACCGCATCGTATTATGGGCAGATGGATCGGTGCCACAAGTATGTTTACTTCCTTATTCAGCGCTTTGATGGCTGCGGTAAGCGGAATCATCTACGACAACATCGGTGCTCACTGGGTATTCATTCTCTATATCGTCTGTGAACTGGTGATCCGCGTACCTCTGCTGATCAGCCTTCCGGAAACCCTCAGACATCCTGTGGATGAGAGTAAATTCGCAAATATTTAAAACATTATATAGACAAGAAAGCGATGCCTGCAGGCATCGCTTTTCCTATCCTTCTGTCTCTTTCCGTTTACTCCGGTTTTAATCCGTTTTCAATCACGCCAAGGACATATTCTACGGTAGAGAGTACGCCCAGAGACAGTACGCTTACCTCATTCAACGATTAAAAGTAATTAGAAAATTGATAGTGTGTAATTTTTCACTGAAACATACTTTTTGTCACTTATATATAAAAAAAGCGATGCGGATGAGCATCGCTTTCTCTTAGCTTTTTTTCAGGAATTAAGCTTCCTGCATCTTTACTTTGGCAACAAGTTTGTTGTAACGGATCTTCGCATCGCTTAATGTCTTTGCAAAGAGTTCGTTGGCAACTTCCTGACCTCTGACTCTCGGCAGGTTGAAGTAACGAGCTTCGTTCATCAAGAAGTCCTGGAACTTATCCCAATTCGGTTCTTTCGAGTCGATCTGCAGAGGTTTTTCAAGTCTCGGATCGAAACGATACAGTGTGACATAACCGCACTCTACAGCGTTCTTCTGGATCAGAGGAGCTTTTACCAGACCGCCCTTAATACCATGTTCCTGGCAAGGTGAGTAAGCGATAATGATGGATGGACCATTATAGCTTTCTGCTTCCTTGAAGGCTTTGATTGTCTGCATCTGGTTAGCACCCATGGATACCTGTGCAACATATGCTGTACCGTATTCCATAACGATCTGGCCGAGATCTTTCTTCGCAAGAGACTTACCGCCGGCAGCGAACTGCGCGATGGAAGAAGCCTGAGAAGACTTGGAGGACTGACCACCGGTATTGGAATAAACTTCGGTATCGAGTACGAGAACGTTAACGTTCAGGTTATTTGCCATAACATGATCTAATCCGCCGTAACCGATGTCATAAGCCCATCCGTCACCACCGACGATCCATACGGACTTGGAAACGAGATCTCTCTCCATTTCCGCTAATACTTTCACTGCTTCGTTTGCACTTGCCTTAGCACCTGCAACGATAGCATCCTTGACAGCTCTCTGAGCATCACGATCACCATTCGCAGCGATATAAGCTTCAAATGCAGCCTTCAGTTCAGGTTCTACGGAATCCATATTGTCTTCCATAACCTTCAGGATCTTCGCTTCTTTGAAGCTCTGAGCAATTGCCATACCGAAGCCGAATTCAGCATTGTCTTCGAACAGGGAGTTAGCCCAGGCAACACCATTACCTTCTTTATCCGTTACAAACGGTGTAGACGGTGTGGAAGAGCAGTAGATCATGGAACATCCGGTAGCGTTAGCAACCATCATATCTTTACCGAACAGCTGAGAAGCAAGACGATAGTAAGGAGCTTCACCACAGCCAGGGCAGCATCCGCTGACTTCGAAATAAGGCATCATGAGAGATACACCCATCTCTGTCGCAGGGTTGCCGTACTGAGGCTTGTATTCTGTTTCCTTATACAGATAATCTGCAAGAGGTTCCTGGTTCAGTTCGTTGTTGATCGGAGAAGCTGTGAGAGCCTTTGTCGGACATACAGTAAGACATACGCCGCAGCCTACACAGTTCATCGGAGACAGCTGGATACGATACTTCAGACCAGCTTCCTTAGCTCCCTTATATGCAGGAGTAGGATCCTTCATGGTCAGTTCAATACCGCTCTCATCCGCAATCTTCTGAGCACATTCAACTTCTTCCGGTGTCATCAGGAATGGACGGATCGTAGCATGCGGACATGCGAATGCGCACTTACCACACTCTACACACTTCGCAGCATCCCATGTAGGAACTGCTGTGGCAATGTTTCTCTTTTCACGGAAGGATACATTTTCAGGGATGGATCCATCCAGAACACCATACTTCAGGAAGCTGCTGACAGGCATGTCATAACCTTCCAGAGCATTGATTCTCTGCAGGTTGTTATCGAAGTAAGCATCTCCGGTCTTAGCGAACAGAGAGTCTTCATATTCGAGGTTAGCCCATTCCGGCTTAACTTCAACCTGAACAAGTCCGGATTTACCTGTGTCGATCGCATCACAGTTATTCTTAACTACATCTTCACCCTTTCTTGCATAGGTGTGACGAGCAGAATCCTTCATCAGTTCAACAGCTGTGTCATACGGCATGATCTGTTCATTCAGAGCGAAGAACGCAGACTGCAGGATCGTGTTGGTATGACGGCCCATATGTGTCTGGATCGCAAGTTTTGTTGCATCGATGATATAGAACTTCGCGTGTTTCTTAGCCAGACCGGCAAGCATGCTGTTCGGCAGATGGTTTTCGATATCTTCTGCAGCAAACGTTGTGTTCAGGAGGAACGTACCGCCATCCTTAAGATCTTTGACCATGTCATACTTGAAGCAGTAGGAATCCAGTGAGCAGGAAATGAAGTCAGCATTGTTGATATAATACGGACTGTGGATCGGGCTCTTACCGAAACGCAGATGCGAACGTGTAACGCCGCCTGCCTTCTTGGAGTCGTATGCAAAGTATGCCTGAGCATAAAGATCGGTGTTGTTTCCGATGATCTTGACAGTGCTCTTGTTCGCACCGACAGTACCGTCAGAACCTAAACCGTAGAACAGACAGGAAGAGTAATCCGAGACAACATCTACAGGTACCGGATCCAGAGACAGATGTGTTACATCATCTGTAATACCGATTGTGAATTCTTCTTTCGGATCATCTTTTGCCAGTTCAGCATATACAGCAGCGATGTGGGTCGGATTTGTATCCTTGGAGGACAAACCATAACGGCCGCCGATAATGGTAAGATCTGTATGCTTGCGGAGAGCATGTTCAACATCGAGATACAGAGGTTCTCTTGCGCCCTGCTCTTTTGCACGGTCAAGTACAGCAATCTTCTTAACAGATGCAGGCAATGCTGCTTCCAGATACTTCTGGCTGAACGGACGATACAGATAAACCTTGATCAGACCGACTTTTTCACCCTTTGCATTCAGGGAGTCGATTGTTTCCATGATCGTATCTGTTACAGAACCCATTGCAACGAT
>JAFRMA010000023.1 GCA_017430925.1 Solobacterium sp.
ATTGTCCTATGGTGAGGGCAGCTTCCTGTGCCGCAGGTACTTCTCTGGCCAGTAATTCCTGATAGGCAAGATAGACATGGACAGCTGCCGCAATCGGGTCAATACCATCTTCCGGACTGTATCCATGCGCAGATTTACCCTTGACGATGATCTTAAAGCCAAAGCAGGAAGACATCGGCTGTTTACCATACGAATCAGACCTACAGGACCGGCCGCAGAAGAATGCATCGCAAAGCCGACATCCACATGCGGATTCTCCAGAACACCATCTTTTAATGCCGCATCTGCACCGGTGAATGTTTCCTCACCAGCCTGGAACAATAGTTTTACCTTGCCCTTCAATTCCGATTCATGTGCTTTCAACAGTCTTGCTGCACCAAGCAGAGCAGTCGCGTGCAGATCATGCCCGCAGGCATGCATATACTCATTATTGGAAGAGAACGGCTCCCCGGTATCTTCCTTGATCGGCAGAGCATCCATGTCCGCTCTTAACATGATACATTTCTCTCCCTGTCCGAGAACTGCCGTAACACAGTTGGATGTCTCACTGAAAGTATTCGGGATACCGAATTCATCTAACTTGCTGCGGATAAAACTTGAAGTAACCGGCAGGTTTAATCCCAGTTCAGGATTCTGATGCAGAAAATGACGATACGCAGTTAAATCTTCCTGTAACGCAAATGCTTCTTGAATTATTGGATCCATACTCTTTTCCTTTCTTTCAATTATGATTGTGATGCTTTATCGACATGTTCCATAAACACCTCTTCCGGAACATATCCGGGGATATAGTATTCATAGAACATTCCGTCCGGTTGAATAATGAAGGTTGTCGGATAACCACTGATGCCAAACTTACGTGTTACCGCATAATCCATATCATAAAGGATATCCATGGAATATCCGCGTTCTTCCATATAGTTCTCAACATATTCCACATCACCCTCCCCGTTTAATCCCGGAGCCGCAATCAGGAATACCTTCACATTTTCTCTTGTGTCATTCAGATTCTGCAGCGCAGGTAATTCTTCATTACAGTACATACACCATGTACCGAAGAAATTCACCACGATTGTCTTTCCCTTATAATCCTTGATATTGACATTCTTTTCCCCGTCACTGAGGGTAAATCCATAGCGTGTCAGATCATCCTGGGATTCTTCGGAATTTGTCTGAGGATCTGCGGTTTCACTCTCTGCGTCCGCTACAGGCATACTTTGCTGGGAAGGATTCTGAAGCTTGCTGATCATACCCGCAGACTGGTACAGCATATAACATCCCATTCCTACGATCACAAGACCCCCGAGGATCTTCGTGTACTTCACGATCGATCTACGTTTATTGATCAGTGCCAGTACTTCTTCGGTGAATAATCCGATCAGGATAAACATGGAGATGAAACCAAGAGAATATGCACCCAGGTATAACCATCCGGTTGCCTTGGTTGCTGCGCCTGCCGCCGCAATGATCGCTGTTGTAAGCAGAGGACCGATACAGGGACTCCAGGCAAAACTGAAGAAGAAACCCATCAGCCACGCATTCAGGTATCCCCCTTTTCCAGGCTTATTCCAGGCGATTCTGCGTTCTCTTTCCAGAAACGGAATCTGTATCATCCCCAGATAATACGCGCCTAAAACAAGCAAAAGAAAGCCTCCTGCAATCAAAAACAACAGCCGGTGTTCCGAAAAGAACTCATGCAGAACACTTGTCCCGAGACCGGCAATAAAGAATACCGTACAGATCCCCAGGACAAAGAAGAATGTCACTGCCGCTGTATGAATTCTCTTTGCTGCAGGAGAATCATATTCTTTCTGGTCAGAAGTCAGATAACCAATATAAAGAGGCACTAAAGGCAATACACAAGGTGTAAAGAATGATAACAATCCCTCCAGGAACAAACTCCAGATCATAGTACTTATCCCAGTAAAACTTCAGGCATAACTTTCATCAACGCCAGTATAAGCATTAATAAACCAAGGACGATCCTGTAATACCCGAACGATTTAAAACTATTCCTGCGCACAAATGCCCGCAGACTTGAAATCACCATGGACGAAACCACAAAAGACGCAATCATTCCGACAATGAATACCGGAATCGCCGAAGCATAAAACGGCGCATGTGCAGTAATGATCCGATAGATACCGCCGACGATGATCCAGGGAACAGCGCTGACTACAGAAAACTCCACGGCTGTCTTCCTGCTCATTCCCGAAAGAGATCCTCCGATCAACATACCGGCAGCACGGGAAACACCCGGCAGTAACGACAAAACACCGATCAGCCCAGTCTTCAATGCAGCCGGAAGAGTGATCCGGTTCAGACTATCCTGTTTCGTGTTGGATGACGGAAGAACGATCAGTACAGCACCGATAACCATGATCGTTACCGCCGTGATCACTGCGGTATATAACGTGGTATGTAACACTTTATAAAGCAGCAGGCCAAGTATACCGGAGGGAAGATCCGCAATCAGGATCATCAGCCAGAGACGTGTGATTCTGTCTTTATCCTTTTCGTCTTCCGCAGCCATGGGATTCAGCTTGTTACCGAACTGTACAAATACGGCAGCGGCACATCCAAACTGAAGGAATACCTTAAACAACTGCCAGAATGCCGCAAGTTTCTCCGGATCCGTTATCACAAACGGCATCCAGCTGTTGATCATCATCATATGACCGGCATCACTGATCGGCAGCCACTCTGTAATTCCCTGTACTATGCCAAAGACAATACTCTTGATTAAATTCAGTAAAAACCCCATAAACACTACTTCCCTACCTGTCTGTTTTCTTTATTTCATGGTATATTTTCATAGAGTATTATACTATGAAATACCCTGAATTTCCGAAAAATAACAGTGTCATCGGTATCTGCGCACCGAGCGCGGGAGTCGGTGACAAGATCGATTCTTTTGAAGAATCTCTGGCGGTTCTGCGTAATGAGGGATACCGCATTTTTGAGACGGAACATGTCCGTACGGATGACATGCGCAGCGCAGACGCAAAGACCCGCGCGGAAGAACTGATGAGCCTGTTCCTGGATCCGGAGATCGATGTGGTCATGTCTGCGGCCGGCGGTGATTTTGCGTATGAGATTGCCCCGTACATCCAGTGGGATGTATTGTGTGAACACCCCAAGTGGCTCTCCGGTTATTCCGATCCTACAAGCCTGTTATTCCCCTATACGGTAAAATATGATGTCGCCACGATCTACGGCAGAAACGCGGGTAGTTTTGACTACGGCACATCACAGCGTTTTATCCGGGATGACCTGAAACTGCGTAAGGGAAAGAGGATCCACCTGCACAACTATCCATACCGTGAGAATCCCGAAGAACCCGGTGTTTTTGATCTTCCCGATCACTGGCAGTCCACCGCGGAGCCTGTCTACGTACGCGGGCGCTGTATCGGCGGTTGTATAGATGTACTGAAAGATCTGATCGGTACACCTCTGGATGCGGTAAACTCCTTTAACGAGAAATACAAAGATGACGGTACGATCTTCTTCTTTGACAATTTCGGACTGAATGCCCAGACGTTCTATAATACTTTACTGCAGATGAAGTATGCCGGCTGGTTTGACTATACCAAGGCAGTTATCGTCGGACGTACGTTATTCCCTTCTGAGTATTCAATATCCTATGAAGAAGCCATGCGCCTGGCATTACCGGATATTCCTGTGATCTACGAAGCGGATATCGGCCACACAAAACCTTCCATGACCATGATCATGGGTGCAATGATGAATCTGAAATATTCCCGCGGAAAAGCAACTATCTCTTTTGATTTCCGATAACTGTGCTATAATTAACTCTGTTCCATGGGGTTTTAGCTCGGCTGGGAGAGCATCCGGTTCGCAATCGGAAGGTCGAGGGTTCGAATCCCTTAAGCTCCACCATAGACAATAAACAGGATGAAAACATCCTGTTTTTTGTATAATCATAGTAGATATACATCATAAGTGAGGTGCTGTATGGAAAGACCAATACTGTTTATCAATGCCTGTGTCCGGAAAGAGTCCAGAACCAAGAGACTGGCAGAAAAACTGCTCCAGAAACTGAACAAACCCTACGAGGAAATAAAACTTCATGAGATCAGCTTCCCTGTCACCAATGAGGATTTTCTCAATGTCCGTAACCAGCTGATTTCTGACCGTGATTTCGGCAATCCCATGTTTGAACTTGCCCGGCAGTTTGCGGAAGCGGAAACCATTGTGATTGCGGCTCCTTATTGGGATCTGTCTTTCCCTGCCACGCTAAAACAATATTTCGAGTATATCAATGTATTAGGTATTACTTTTGAATACACGGATGACGGCTATCCCATCGGTCTCTGCAAAGCAGACAAGATGTATTACGTGACCACAGCAGGAGGACAATTTATACCGGAAGAGTTTGGTTTCGGGTATGTTAAGGCACTGGCAGAAAACTTCTACGGTATTCCGGACGTCCGGGAAGTTGAAGCCACCGGACTGGATATCGAAGGAGCGGACGCCGGCAGTATCATGCGTGCCGCAGAAGCAGCTGTTGATGAGATGAGCCTGGATTAACCAGGTGATGATGAAAAGGAATACGTATATGGAAAAACTGTCTTTCAGATTTGCGGAGGCAGAGGATTGCGGAAAGATCCTGTTCTTTATCCGTGAGCTTGCCTCATACGAGAAGATGTCCGATGAAGTCGTAGCTACAGAAAAATTATTACGGGAATGGCTGTTTGAGAAAAAGATCGCGGAAGTCATCTTTGCGTGTGCAGATGGGAAAGAGATCGGATTTGCCCTGTTCTTCCATAACTATTCGACATTCCTTGGCCGTGCCGGGATCTACCTGAAATCTTGTATATCCTGCCGGAATACCGTGGAAAAGGCTATGGTAAGGCTATGTTGAAAGAACTCGCAAGGATTGCGGTGGAACGTAAATGCGGGAGATTGGAATGGTGGTGTCTGGACTGGAATCAGCCGAGTATTGATTTTTATCTTTCATTGGGTGCTGTACCGATGGATGACTGGACTGTATACCGGATCACCGGTGATACATTAACGAAACTGGCGGAATAATACTATGGCAAGAAAAGAACTTGAACATTTCTGCATCGGGGATTCTTACGGCGGAAACCAGGACTGGTTCCATTCTCTGATGATGCGGATGGGAGGATGCGCAGCGGAGACTGCCTGTGACAGCAGTTTGTATTTCGCTTTACACAAAGGAGTTGAAGGTGTTTACCCGTTTGATCCGCATAACCTGACAAAATCCAACTATGTCGTTTTCGCCCACCGGATGGAAAAGTATCTCTGGCCAAGAATGACCGGGGTGGATAAACTGGATATTTTCATTGACGGTTATAAAAAGTATCTGAATGACCGGGGTGTTAACTGCATTGACATGAAACCATTTGACGGCAGCGAACCGTATGAAAAAGCCGCCGATGTACTTATACAGCAAATCAACGCCGGATATCCTGTACCGGCATTGATTCTCCGGCATAAAGAGCCTGCCCTGAAAGATTATGTCTGGCACTGGTTTCTCCTCAACGGATATGACAAAGATGAAACAGGTACGATCCTTGTCAAGGCAGTGACCTACAGCGAATATGAATGGCTGGACCTGCGGACATTATGGGATACCGGTTATGACAACAAAGGCGGTCTGGTACTGTTTGAGATAAAACAACCAACAAGTGAGGAACAGATATGCGTGAGTTGATCAACGATCCTTTTTATGAATTAATCCGTACATATAAGAACTGTATCATCGACTATTGTCTTATTGAGGATGATACTCCCTATCAAGGATATCGTTCGCATAAGGACGCAGTACTTTTCGCAATGCTTAAAGTGATCGAACGGTATATCGATGAGCAGTTAAAATCAGAGGTCTTGTATAGCCGGAAAGTCCAGGATGAACCGTTTCCGTGGAATCTGGATATTGGGAAAGCACAGGCCCATCCAATCGATCCGGAGACACTGTTCTATGTGCCGGTGATCCTGCGGACAGACCGCATCGGCCAGAGATTCTATGACTGTAAGTATCCGGACGCTTTACAAGGTGATCAGATCCCGTACTGGTACGCCTTCTGGGAGACACCGCATACCTCAGGATACGGACCGGATGAATTCCGCAAGGTCAATTCTGTATTATTCCCGTCAGGAACCGGTGAATTGGAAGTATATGAATGGACTACAGACTGGTCAAATTATTTTGAGGCTGGTCGTGAATGGTGGGGCACAGCATGTTGGAGTGTGTACGATAAGCACATGAACAGATATGTCGTAATCATGGCCGAAACAACCGATTGAAATCAGAACGGAGAACAGAAATGATCTATGTGGACGCGCATTGTCATCTTGGTTCCAGACAGTACGACAATGACCGGACAGAAGTAATCCGGAGAATGCTGGAAGCCGGGGTCAGAGATGTGATCATCATCTGCTACGGAAGACACGACCTGCTTGAAGGTGCCGCATTACGTGAAAAGTATCCGTCTTTTAAACTTGCCTGCGGGATACATCCCCAGGATCTGGAAGATGACTATGGTGATCACCGGCTCGAAGAACTGAGAAAAGTAATTGAAGAGTATCATCCGGATATGATCGGAGAAACCGGACTGGACTATTATTCCCACCCGCACACAAAGGAACAGCAGAAACATTTCTTCATATCCCAGCTGGAACTTGCCGCGTACTATCATCTTCCGGTGAATGTCCACAGCCGCAAAGCCAGCGCAGATACCCTGGAGATCCTGAGACAACATCCCTGCCGTGGTCTGATCCACAGCTATAGTGGTTCTGTGGAAATGTCCAGATTGTATATGAAGGAAGGATACTATATCTCATTTGGGGCAAGTGTGATGTTCCCGGGGTCAAAAAAACCGAAAGAAGTAATTTCACAGATGCCTTTAGATCGTCTGTTGATTGAAACGGATTCTCCCTACCAGAGTCCTGTTCCCGGCCATCGTCATGAACCGGAGGATGTAATTCACATCTATGAAGCGATTCGTGAAATCAAGAGTCTCTCTGCAATACAGCTGGCAGAAGCCGTGGACGAGAACTTCCGCCGGTTATTTTCTGTATAAAAAAAGAAGAGATATTCAATCTCTTCCGCTCTTTATTTCACTGTATCTTTCAGTGTCTTGCTGGCTTTGAATGCAGGTACTTTCGTTGCCTTGATCTTGATCTTTTCCTTTGTCAGAGGGTTGATACCTGTACGTGCTGCTCTCTTTTTTACAGAGAACTTGCCAAATCCGTTAATATCTGCGACACCACCCTTTTTCAGGTTCTTGGTGATTTCATCAAAGACGAAATTTACTGCTTCTGCCGCTGCTTTCTTTGTCATTCCCTGCTTTTCCGCAAGATCTTCGGCAATCGTTTTCTTCGTTACCGGTTTTACTTCTTTTGCCATTTCATGGCCTCCTTCTTGTCATCAGACAATTATAATTTATGCCTTTTCATGTTTATTTTCAATATCCCGGCACTTTAAACCAAGGATTATTCCCTTCGCATCTCAAACACAGACAGTAAAAAAACGGCTTAACCAAGCCGTTTCTGATTATTCATAGTAAGCTTTGATACCCTTGACGATCCATTCCGCCGTACTCTCTCTTCCTTCTTCGGAGAGAAACCACTCAACGGTATCCGGAGCACTGATATTGAAGAGTTCGATCTGTACGGCAGGATATCCAAGTTCCAGGATCTCCTGTGTTTCCGCATCTTCCGGGTATTCTTCGTCCAGGGCTGTAAATACCTTCTGATAGACACCGGGCTTGATCTCCTGGTAGTTCAGATATTGTACTTCACACTCCCGGTCAGATGCTCCGGCAAGTGCCTGTCCCAGGGCTACGCTCTTCTTGTTGTTCTTGGCTTTCGGCGGTACACACAGGATCCTTGTACCGGCATAATTACGGTCGATATCCATGGTCAGGTGAATACTGACGATCGTATCCGGTGATACTTTTTCAAAGTATGGTATACGCTTTGTCAGCGGTGCGGATTCGCCTTCTTCCGGATTATAACTGAGGTAGACATCAAATTGCTTGTCTGCTGTCAGTTTTGTCTGTACTCTCTGGGCGATATCCAGGCAGTATTCTTGTTCATTGACCAGGTCTGTGACATAACCAGGTTGTAAGAGATCGTGTCCGGGATCGATCATGATCTTCGTGCGGGACGGCATGACTGTATTTACCAGATAATACATGGCACCTCCTACAGCCAGTGCCATCAACAGAACTACCAGCAATAATCTTCCTGTACGTATTCTTCTTCTCTTCATTCTGTCACTCCGTCATATTCTTCCAGTCTGGCATCAGCGCTCATATGATCCAATACCAGTTTGATCCTCTGATCGATTGCTTTCCCTTCCCGGTAATCTGCTTCACAGATAAAATTCACTCTTCCCTCACGGATCAGTTTGGCAGCTGTCTTGTACGCTTTCACCGATATCGGATTATATACCGCAAAAGACTTTCCTCCATATTCCTTGATCAGTTTCATACACGGTACATCCGTCAGTCCGTCTCCGATATAGATCATTCTGGAAAACGGAATCGGTCTTGTCTTGGGATCTACCCAGGTATTCAGGTCTACATCATTACTGACATCCAGGACCTGCTTGTTTATACGGAAGATATACTGGGTCTTTGTGGTGTAATTGACGATCAGGGAAGGCCAGCAGGCTCTTCCGCTCTCATCGTAGTAATACCGGCACGCATAGATCCTGCGGAATTCATCCGCAATCGGTGAACTCTCAATAATTTCCGACATTCCGCTGGAGATTACATAGTGTTCCAGTTCCAGTCCTCTCTCCGCGGCATATGCGTTGATCCGGGAGAACCATGTCTCTACGCCTTTATACAGTTCTATGTTCTGTCCTACGTCCAGGAAAGCATCCCTGGTGAGGGCATGACCCTGTTCACGGTATTTCTTCAGTAACTGATACAGATATGCGCTGATTCCATCCATTTCATTCTTAGAAGACAACGCAGAAACTTCCGCCCAGAATTCGGACGCATCCGCATAGCCTAAAGCAGGAATAAGACTATATTCCTGCATATCCTTTGTACAAAGGGTTTTATCAAAATCGTAAAGAATCGCCGCTTTTTTCATCTGTATTACGCATTCAGTAAGTTAATAATTGCCTGAGCATAGATTTCTGCCTGAAGCAGAAGTTCATCGATATCCACAAATTCATTTGCGTCATGAATATGATAATCACGGTTCGGGAAAGCACAGCCAAACGCTATCGTATTGTGTATACCCTTGGCGTATGTCCCTCCGCCAATCGTCATCGGCTGTGTCTCCATATCACCGGTCACGGTCTGATATGCCGCAAGGAGATTACTGACAAGTACAGAATCCGGAGAATAGAATAATGGTTCACCACCGAACTTGATTTCCACATACCCGCCTTCATCTTCAAGATGATCCTGCATGCTGCGGATCACCTGCTTGGATGTCATGGTTACCGGGAAACGGATATCAATCGTTCCTTCGATAACACCATCATTCATCTGGATGATTCCGCAGTTCAATGTCAATGCACCGTACTCATCCTTCAGCTTGCATCCCAGACCTTCACCATCGGTATTCAGTCCGATATGTGAACAATAGAAGTCCACAAACGGATCCTGCAGTCCTGCTTCCTTCAATCCGGCAAGCAGATAAGAGATTGCGTTTACACCAAGTTCCGGTGTGGACGCGTGAGCAGCCTTACCGTTTACGGTAATGGTAACGATATCATCGTTATTCTCTACTGCGAAATCAATACTGTTGTTATTAAAGAAGTCTGTCAGTTTCTTGGTGGAATAACATACACCCTTCAGTTTTACCGTACATTTGCTGCAGACGATATTCCCTGCAGTTCCTCCGCGGATATCCAGGATATTCGTATTCTTTGAGTAGTATCTTGCGGATACCATACCCTTTTCTCCGTAAACACCGGGGAAATTCCCGTCCGGAGTAAATCCGAAGTCTACGTGTCCTTCTTTTTCTACGTAGTAACGAAGGCAGCGGGAACCTGACTCTTCATTTGTTCCCATGATCAGACGAACACGCTTATGCATGGGAATATTCATATCTCTGAGAACTTTCATGGCGATCATTGCCGCAACTACTGCACCCTTGTCATCACTGACACCACGTCCGTAAAGGGTTTCACCCTTCTGCACCATGGTAAAGGGATCTGTATTCCATCCATCTTCCATCACGGCTGGAACTACATCCAGGTGTCCGATGATACCAATCAGTTGTTCACCTTCACCCATTTCAGCATATCCGGCATAATGATCCAGATCAACGGTACGAAAACCATCGTTTTCAAGCATTTGCAAGGCTGTCAGGAGAGCCTGCTTAGGACCTTCACCAAATGGAGCATCCTCAGTAGTTGTTCCTTTAACACTGTTGATTGAAACCAGTTTTCCTAATCTTTCCACTAATTCATCGCGGTAATTGTGGACCATTGTCTTAATATCCATAAAACCCTCCAGAAAATCTTATTCTTATTGTACCACTATCTTAGAAATTTATCTCCAGTCCAACAGGACAATGATCCGATCCCGTCACCTGATCATAAATCAGACTGTCTTTAACTTTATCCATGATACGTTCAGAAACAACAAAGTAATCAATACGCCACCCTGTGTTGTTGGCACGGGAATTGAAACGATAACTCCACCAGGAATACTTGACTGTATCCGGATATAACTCACGGAAGGTATCCTTAAACCCCGCGCTGAGAAGTTCTGTAAACTTCGCCCGTTCTTCATCACTGAAGCCGGCATTCTTGTGGTTGGTGGCAGGATTCCTGATATCGATCTCTTCATGTGCCACATTCAGATCTCCGGTATAGATCACTGGTTTTACCGCATTCAGCTTACACAGATGAGCTCTCAGCCAGTCCTCCCACTCCATACGGTATGGAAGCCGTACAAGACCTTCTTTTGAATTCGGAACATACGCACAGACAAAGTAGAACTCCGGATACTCCAGAGTTACGACTCTTCCTTCTCTGGTGGTATCTCCTTCAATTTCGTAAGTTACCGACAGCGGTTTCTCTTTGGTATAGACTAATGTGCCGCTGTATCCTTTTCTTTCCGCGCTGTTCATATACATCTCATACCCGTCAAAGCGCAGAGAGTCACTTAACTGATCCGGCTGCATCTTCGTTTCCTGTATGCAGAAAATATCAGCGTTTTCAGCCAGGAAGAAATCTTTAAACCCCTTCTTTTCACAGGCTCTTAGTCCATTCACATTCCAGGACAGGATCTTCATCGTGTGATCCTCCTGGTGGCTTCTTTCAGCCACGTCAGCACTTCTCCTTCCAGATACGGAGAAAGTGTCTTGTATACATCCTCGTGGTACGTGTTCAGCTGCTGAATATCCACATCCTCCAGATACTGTGTATCTACCGCATCGAGATCGATCGGACAGTACGTAAGTGTTTCAAAATGCAGGAACTGACCGTAGAAGTTCTTCTTACCCTTGACCGTCAACAGTTCGTTTTCCGTACGGATACCCAGTTTATGAGGAAGATAGACACCAGGTTCGTTGGATACGATCATCCCCGGTTCTAATGCAGCGTTGGAACGGTTGTTCGCAGGCATGCCCCAGCGTATGCCGTGAGGACCTTCATGTACTGCCAGTACATGTCCTACCCCATGACCTGTACCGCACTGGTAATCAATATCGATATCCCACAGAGGTCCTCTCGCCAGAATATCCAGGTTATTCCCGGTCGTACCATACAGGAAATGAGCTCTGGTCAGGGCTAGCATTCCCCTGAGTACAAGTGTAAAGTACTTCTTTTCTTCTTCACTCAGCGGTCCCAGGGCAATCGTTCTGGTAATATCTGTCGTGCCGTCGAAGTATGTGCCTCCGGAATCCACTAACAGGAAGCCTTCCGGATGGATCACCGCATTGGATTTCTCCGAAGCGGAATAGTGCAGCATTGCGGCGTTTCCCTTGTACGCAGAGATTGTCGGGAACGAAGGCTCGATATACCCTTCTCCTTCTTCTCTGAAGGCATACAGGCGATCCTGCGCGGAGATCTCCGTCATCGGCATCTTCCCCACGTTTGTCTTCAGCCAGTGGATGAATTTCACCATCGCAATGCCATCCTTGACATGCGCATGTCTTGTGTTGCGGATCTCTGACGCATTCTTGCAGGCACGGAATGCCAGGATCGGTGAACTTTCGTTGATGATCTGGTTTTCGGTGCTGATCCGGCTGTAATCAATGGCGTTAAAAGAACGCATATCCGCCCAGATCGTTTTATTCTGAAGTTTTTCCAGATCTTTACGCATACCCTGATACGGGCGGACTGTCACCTTGTACTTCTTGAAATGATTTCTGACTGCATCTGTGATCCTCTTCTTGTCCGTGTAGTAATACACAGCTCTGTATGTGACAATAGCGAACACATAAGCAACCGGTGTGCATTCAATATCATTCCCGCGTACATTCAGAAGCCAGCATGGATCTTCCAGTGTTGTCAGCACCAGTACATCCGCACCTTTTTTCTTCATCACTTCCCGTACACGCTGTATTCTCTCTGCCGGTGTTTCACCGGTATATTTCTTCGGCAGGACATATAACGGTTCTTCCGGCATGGCTGGTCTTTCTTTACCCCACAGGATACCGACCAGGTCATCATCCAGATGGATCTTCGCGTTCTTTTTCTTCAATGTTTTCCTGAGCATTACCGTATCCGCTGCCGAGACAACATGGCCGTCAAAACCCAGACATCCGTTTTCCGGTGTCTGTTCAATCAGGAACGCCATCGGCGCGGGAACACCCGGCTGACGCATTCTCATCAGTTCTATACATGTGCCTTTCAGGTCACTTTCAGCCTGGGTAAAGTATCTGCCGTCTGTCCAGAGACCCGCAAAATTCTGTGTGACGATCATACATCCGGCACCTTCAAATTCACTCATGAAATACTTACACTTGAAATAATCCGCGGTATACTCCGGAGAAAGATGATCATCTTCATTCGGAATATAATAGACATCGATACCTTTATCTCTCATCAATGTACGCAGTTGTTCTATCTTCTCATTTACCGTACGCATACTATTTACCTCTTGGTAAGATTATATCGGAATATGACTAAAAAAGAACCCCTTTACTCCGGGGGTTCTTATTCTCATCCATGAGTTTTCTACTATGATCTTCACTCATCATAGTTAGAACTGTATCTAATCTATCATGGCTTTCGCCAATCATTGGGATTAAATTTTTTAGACTACCTTGTCCATTGGTCTGTCCTCATGCAGACTTTCACTTTCTTTTTTATACCGGTTCTGCAGTACCGACCATCTTTCACCTGATCGTTCTGCTTTTTTTCGTTTCCCCCGGCCTTTCTGCACTACCGGAAGAAACGCTTATTTGTAATTCAGCAGTATCTTCCTCATCTTTTGTACCTCCTTGAGATTCAGGTACTTCTCTTTACGCTTTTAATATAACAGATATATACAATAGAAATAGTCTGTTTTTAAAAATTAATTTTTGATATAATATTATTTGTTGGGGTGTTCACACCTTTTTTATTGGTTATACATGGACTTGGCGTCTTCTCCGGCACTGTTAGCCAGATATTCTCCGCTGACTTCATACCTCATACCGAAAACATATGCCGCATCATAAGCACCGTCTTCACTGTCTTCTACATTTTTCAGCTCGTTTAATACGTAACTGTAGTATCCTTCCAGTTCCATCTGCATGAATCCCAATTGTCCCTGTACCGTACGATAATCCAGTCCGTTATTCTCACACCAGTTCTTCAGATTATCGTAACGTCCTCCTCCCCACTGGCATAAGCCATAATATCCAGAAGGATTATAGGCGGTAGGATTATAACCAGATTCTCTTTTCATGTGTGCAAGTATACCGCAGGCTGCGGCGCGGTTCAGACCCATGGTTCCTGTAATATAACTGTAGATCTGGTTATATGCAGTTGCCGGATCCGGAACTGTCACCGGTGTCTCCGGGGTGGATTCGGGTGTAGGATCTGGTGTAGATGAAGGTTCTGCCCTCTTGATGACATTAACCGTAAACTGTTCCTGTGACGTATTCCCGGCTTTATCCTTAGCCTGGATCAGCACCGGATAAGAACCCGGTTTGTTTGTGTCCAGATTTGTTGTGACTGTATAGGTTCCTTCAGTCAGGACATCCGCATACGGCAGATCACCATCCACGTCATCTCTGACCCACATCAGTCCATTACCGATACTGTAGGTATCTCCCTGCGTCACATCCACGGACGCATACCGCACCATGATCTGCGGCGCAGTCTTGTCTGTGGAAGTGGTTTGCGGCGTGGGTGTCGGAGTCGGTGTAGGTGCCGGGGTAGAATCTGCTTTCTTGATGACATTGACGGTAAACTGTTCCTGGGAGGTATTCCCGGCTTTATCCTTAGCCTGGATCAGTACCGGATAAGAACCCGGTTTGCTTGTGTCCAGATCTGTCGTTACCGTATAAGTTCCTTCAGTCAGGGTATTCGCGTACTGCAGATCACCGTCCACATCATCACGGATCCACATCAGGGCATCCGCTATACTGTAGGTATCTCCCTGTGTCACATCTACGGACGCATATTTCACCATGATCTGCGGCGCTGTCTTGTCAGTAGAAGTGGTTGCCGGAGTTGGTGCCGGCGTCGGGGAAGGTGACGGTGTAGCAGCTGTTGCTTCATTGTCTTCGACATCTTCTTTGACCACAACGCGGAATTCACTCTGTGACTGGTTTCCGCTCTTATCTCTGGCGATGACCCGGATTACATAGATTCCTTCTTTACCGGTATCCAGTTCACTGTCGTCAATATAATACGTATTATTCTCAGATTCTCCGGACTGCATCAGTTTGCCGTCAACAGGATCCTCTACGGATAGAATATTCTGATTCGGATCATAGGCAGTGCCTTTCCCGATTTCTATCCGTGTAGACTTTAAATTGATCACCGGAGGCACGGTATCCACAATCTCCAAATCAAGATCATACTCTCTGGTCACAGTATTACCATAGCTGGTGACTTTACCCAGCATATACTTTGCGGTCTGTTTCCCCAGGATCTTTGTGTTCAGATCTTCCACACTGTATCCGACAGATGCTTCCTTGACAAAATCTGACGCATTAAACTGGCTTCCGTATTCCACTACGGGAAGATCCACAAATTCAATCGTCAGGGAGTCATACACTTCCTGCTGTGCCTGTGCACGTTCCAGTTCAAATATCTGGTTATTCTTATACCGGTCATACCACAGGTATCCCGCCGCAGCCAGGAATGCCAGAATGAATATCCTGTACAGCCACCCGGACTTTTTCTTCCGTGGTTCATCCTCCGCGTAGGTATCGATAAACTCGGTTTTCTTCTTTGTCTTTCCGGGTTTCGTTTTTTCTGTAGTTTGCTGTTCTTCTTTCTCAGCCGGCTCCCGGACTACAGGCATGATGATCGTCGGTTCACGGTTCTGCAGGACATCATTCATATCTGCCCGCAGCGGTGAATCCACTACCAGCTTTTCTCCGGTAAACGGCTGATAAAAACGGATCTCTGAGCAGTGTAATGCCACATCCGGAAGTACAGACATATCTCCGCCGTACAGTTCATCCCCCAGGATCGGATGACCGATTCCGGCAAGATGAAGACGTAACTGGTGCTTCCTCCCGGTATCCCCCAGTAGTTCAACAAGCGTGTACGGTTTATTGTTGTAACTGAAACGTTTTCTGACTAAATAGTGTGTTACCGCAGGTTTTCCCTCCGGATCAATAACACACTGCGCCTGACCGGGGATCTTCTTCACAGGCATATCGATCGTTCCCTGGCTGTCTTCCATATGACCGGATACGATAGCTGTAAAGGTCTTGGACAAACGTCCGGTATCCATCTGCCGGCTTAATCTCGCGGCTGCCGGCTGACTCTTCGCAAACATCTGTAAACCCGTAACGGAATAATCCAGACGCCCGATGGAACGGATGCGGAAGTTTTCTCCTCTCTCTGCGTACATCTTTGTGATCGCTGTACCCAGAGTATCCGACGGATGTCCTGCGGAAGGATGGATCACGGTACCTGCCGGTTTTTCCGCGATGATCAGATCTTCGTCTTCGTAGACGATCTTTGGTTCAAAACCTGCAGATTGCGTTTCCTTTACCGGATCTTCCGGGAAGATCACTGTGAGTACATCACTAACTTTCATATGATCATATAACTTTGCCGGCCGGTCATTGATCAGTATGGTTCCATCATAGCGTACACGTGAAATTTCCCGCTTTGAAAGATGGAGAGCACTCGAAAGAACCTTCTTCACTTCTCCCTGATTGGTCAACTGAAGATCATACAGACCTAATTTGTACGTTAGCGTTTTTCCCATCTTACTGCACTTGTGACTTTAAATAACTGAAAATGAAATCATCCAGAGCTCCGTCCATGACAGACTGGATATTTCCTACTTCATACCCCGTACGTAAGTCCTTGACCATGGTATACGGACAGAATACGTAAGAACGGATCTGTGAACCCCATTCATTCGCTTTCTGTTCCCCGCGGATATCCGCCATCATCTTGGCATTCTCTTCAATCTTCTTCTTCAGAAGCTTGGACTTTAACATATTCATACAACGTTCACGGTTCTGGATCTGGGAACGTTCGGTCTGGCAGGTAACCACAATACCACTAGGTTTATGGATCATACGTACCGCAGAGTCCGTCTTGTTGATGTGCTGTCCGCCGGCTCCGGATGCGCGCATTGTAATGACTTCCAGATCCTTTTCATCGATTTCAATATCGATATCATCATCAAATTCCGGCATGACTTCCACAGACGCAAACGATGTATGTCTGCGGGCATTGGAATCAAACGGAGAGATACGCACCAGGCGGTGAACCCCATGTTCTGCCTTCAGATAGCCGTAAGCCATCGGTCCTTCAATCAGAATCGAACAGGATTTCAAACCGGCTTCTTCCCCTTCCAGATAGTTCAGAAGCTTGATCTTAAACCCTTTTTGTTCCGCATAGCGTGTATACATCCGGTACAGCATCTCACCCCAGTCCATCGCCTCTGTACCGCCGGCACCGGGATGGATCTCCAGGATGGCATTGTGCTGGTCATAGGGACCAGACAACAGTACCTGTATCTCGAACTGATCAAACAATTTCATGGTCTCGTTATACTCTTCATCAACGAGTTCTTTCAGGTCCGGATCAAAACTATCCTTCAGTTCATCCACACTTAAAGACAGCTCTTTCAGGGAATTATCCAGTTGATGATAATTCTCCAGCAGTGCCTTCAGTGTATTAGTATCACGGATCACTGACTGGGCATGTTTCTGGTCACTCCAGAAATCTTCTGCGTTCATCAGTTTCTCATTATTGTTAATTCTTTCTTGTTTCCCTTCCAGGTCAAAGAGAGGAGCCAAGCTGCTCCAATTTTGCCTGGCTGGCAGAGAGTGTCTGCCTCATTTCAAATAATTCCATAAAACCTCCTGCTAACCTGCAACAACCTTCAGATTCATGCAGTATCTGACGATTTCCTGCGCGATTTCATGCATCATCGTCTCAAACATCTGGTATCCTTCCGTAACATATGCCTGCAGAGGATTATCCTGCGCATAAGAACGCAATCCGATACCGTCTCTTAACTTGGACATCGTATCGATGTGGTTTACCCAGGCACGGTCAATAATACTCAGGGATACTTCTCTTTCATAGAGGCGGATCCTGTCCATGACAGGTTCAACTTTCTCATCATAATTCTTCCAGGCTCTATCCATGATCAGGTCAATTGCGTCCTGAGAAGAAATATTCTTCAGTTCATCTGCTGTCGCAATATTCGCAAATCCCCATTTATTCAGGTATTCCGCAAGATCTGCGGCCAGGAGATATCCGCTCTTGGACTCCGGGTCCACATGCATCGCCACCGCGTCACTGATCACACGCGCAAACATATCGTGGATGACATTGTGTACGTCTTCGTTGTCCAGAATATAATTTCTCTGATCATACATGACTTCTCTCTGCTGTCTTAGGACATCGTCATACTGAAGCAAAGTTTTACGGGCATCGAAGTTGACACCTTCCACACGTTTCTGTGCAGAAGTAATGGACTTTGTGACTGTCTTGGATTCGATAGCTTCATCACCTAATGTCGCAAAGAGACCTTCCATACGTTCACTTCCGAAACGAACCATCAGATCATCCTGCACGGAGACAAAGAACCGAGATTCACCGGGATCTCCCTGACGTCCGGAACGACCTCTTAACTGGTTATCAATACGTCTGGACTCATGACGTTCAGAACCAAGGACGCATAATCCGCCGAGTTCGCGGACACCTTCTCCAAGTTTGATATCGGTACCACGGCCGGCCATGTTCGTCGCAATCGTTACAGCGCCTTTCTGACCTGCCTTAGCGATGATTTCCGCTTCACGCGCGTTGTTTTTCGCATTCAGGACTTCGTGGCGGATCTTCTTCTTTCTCAGCATATCCGAGATCAGTTCGGATGTTTCTACGGCAATCGTACCTACCAGTACAGGCTGTCCCTTCTCATGGCGGGCAATCACTTCGTTGACCAGTGCTTCAAACTTGGCTTTCTTTGTACCGTAGATCGCATCCGGCTGGTCGATTCTGGCAATCGGTTTATTCGTCGGGATCTCATAAACCAGCATGTTATAGATCTCCCGGAATTCTTCTTCCTCAGTCTTCGCGGTACCGGTCATACCCGCAAGCTTGTTGTAAAGACGGAAGAAGTTCTGGTATGTGATGGTTGCCAGTACGGTGGTTTCCTGCTTGATGGATATTCCTTCCTTCGCACATACTGCCTGATGTAGACCATCGGACCATTCACGTCCTTTCATCAGACGTCCGGTATTCGGGTCTACGATGACGATTTCATCATCTTCCTGATCCACGACATATTCGATATCCTTCGCCATGATGTAGTTGGCTTTCAAAGCCTGATGAATTCTGTGCAGTAATTGTGTATGTTCAAGGTTGTACAGATTCTCGATACGGAATACTTTTTCCGCCCGGGCTACACCGCTTTCTGTCAACTGTACCGTTCTTCCCTTCACATCAATCTCATAATCTATATCTTTTTTCAGACTCTTTGCGAAACGGTCTGCCTGCAGATACAGATTGGCTGTCTGACGCATACCGCCGGAAATGATCAACGGTGTCCGTGATTCATCGATCAGGATCGAGTCAACTTCATCCACCAGAGCGAAATTCAGTCCCCGCTGTACACGATCTTCCGCACGTTTAACCATATTGTCACGCAGATAGTCAAAACCCAGCTCAGAGTTGGTTGTATACGTAATATCACAATTGTATGCCGCGCGTTTCTGTGCCGGTGTCATCTGCCGGAGATTCAGTCCTACGGTCAGTCCCAGAAAACGATGGATCTCACCCATCCACTCCGAGTCACGCTTGGACAGATATTCGTTGACGGTAACGACATGAACACCTTTCCCCGCCAATGCATTCAGATATACTGCCATAACGGAAGTCAAGGTCTTACCTTCACCGGTCTTCATTTCCGCGATATTGCCTTCCTGCATTACCGCTGCGCCGACCAGCTGTACATGGTACGGATATTCACCGATCACCCTGCGGCAGGCTTCCCGCGCTGTCGCAAACGCTTCCGGGAGAATATCTTCAAAGGTCTCCCCGTCTGCCAGTCTTTGTTTCAGTTTGGGAGTCATTGCCTTCAATTCGTCATCCGTCATTGCGGCATATTTCTCAGCCATTCTTTCCGCAGGTTCGATTTGTCTTTCGATTGCCTTCAGCTTACGGCCGTCTGTATTAAATAATCGATCTATAAAATTTGCCATGGTGCCTCCTTATGAAAGCTATAAATATGCCTAATTATTATACATTGTCAATCCCCTCGGTTCAAGAAAGCCTGTTTTTTCTCTACATATGCGACCGCATAATACGCAATCTTAATCTTTCTGCCGGCCAGCGCATTGCGTGCACCACGCATGGTTGCCCCGGTAGTGACGATATCGTCCGCCAATACGACCTTCGGCGGAATCCTGATGTTTTTCTTCAGCCGGATCCGTGAACTCATCTTTTGTCTTTCTTCATAACTGAGTTTTTTCTGTATCTCATCCGAATCTTTTTCAAAAGGTTCCATCACCGGCATGTGCAGACTGCCGAACATTTCCTTCAGATGATGAAATCCCCTGCGCTCTTCATTCTCGGCAGTACTTGGCATCAACAGCCAGGTATACCCATGGTATTTCTTCCGCAATTCATTTTTGATCTTGTACAGGAAGACGTCCATGAGCGCCTCATCCCCGCACTCCTTGAACTGCAGAAGACAAGACGAAAACGCGTCGTTGTAAATGTACGAAGTATATACCCGGAAATCTCCGAAAGAATGATACGTTCCGTCTTTCTGCCACTCTCCGCGGCATTCCCCGCATAACAGATCTTCCTGATAAAACAGACCGGAAAACCCCTGTTCTTCAATCTTCTTCCCGCACATTAAACACCGCATGACTGATTTGCCCTCCGTATATCCTTTATACAATCCATGGCTGTCTGACTGTATTCTCCCTGGATAAACAACACATTCCCATCCGGGTAATCAAAGGTCCTTCCGGCTCTTCCTGCCATCTGGATCAGACCTGCCTTATCAAAGATCTGATGATCTGCCTGATAGATACAGATATTGACATCCGGAATCGTAACACCCCGCTCTAGTACCGTTGTCGCCACCATGATTCCTGCTTTCTCCTTCCTGTAATTCTCGATAACGGTATCCCTGTCCTCTGTCTTACTAGTACAGAAATATACGGGAAACCACAGGCGCAAAAACCGCCAGATCCATTCCCCCATCTTGATCGTAGGCACAAAGATGATCCTGGGATGTCCTTCGTTGGCACGGATCCACAGGATCATCCACACCAGACGCAGGAATAACGGCCCGGTATGTACAGCCGGTTCAGGCAGAGGATGACCATGGGGTCTCTGATTCAGTTCCAGACAATACAGATCCCCCTTCTTTACCCGTTTCTCCAGTTCCTTATCCGGTGTAGCCGTAAGATAGATGGTATGACCATGACAGGAGGTTCTGGCAATTCCATGCAGGACAGGATCCCCCTTAAACGGAAACGCATCCGGTTCATCCAGGATCAACAACGAAAATGACTGATAATACCGGTACAACTGATGCCTCTTCTTTATTATCTATATGCAATTCAACACCCTCACTGTTCCATACTGGGTGCAATGCCTTTTTGCGTCGGCGGTCCTCTTTAAACCCACTTCTGTCAATACTTCTTTGAGATCCTCCTTTGAAAACAAAGGTAATTAAGTAAGGATCTGGTTCTCCGTTCGTATAACCACCCACAAGTATCGTTTCCACAAGAAGGTCAAATATTTCCGGACTAAATGATTCTAGACATTCTGAACCACTTAATACTTTTTTGAAATCATCTATGCTTCTGAAACTGTCTGCTTGACGTTTATAGGCATTTTTGAGATTCTCTTCCTCTTCTTTTAGTCTCTCCAGTTTCAGGATGTTTTCCTGCCGTTTCGCTTCATACTCATCATTATTGATTTTTTCTTCCATCAATAGGTCAATCATGCGCAGATTTCTGTCAGTAATATCTTTTTGTTTTTTACGGTTTTCTGCTAATTCTGCATTAATGTCCGTATGGAATATAGCTCCCTTTGATGATTCTATAAGATCGATTATGATCTCATTCTTTTCTTTCACAAGTTTGTTGAAGCATGCCACAAATGCTTTCTCCAGCATTTCCTCATGAACAGCTTTACTGTTAACACAGAATTTCTTCCCTCGTCTAATTCTTCTGCTGCAATGCCCTATAATAATTGTCATCTTTAACTTCGCCAAATATTTGAAGCGAATTACCTGTATAAACTCCCGGAAAGAACATTACGACCGGGCAATGATCCATAACTTGATGAAGATTATTCAAAATCTTGTGAGACCTTAAGATCGGGAATACTTTTCCAACACCTGTTAGGAAGATCACCGAATCCGGAGGAGTTTCTTCAACAATTCGTGAAATAATCAAGCTATCTTTATCGTCAAACTTAAGTACGTCAGAGATTGCCTGGAAAACATATTCTTCCCCTTCCTCCTCTTCAAGTTCCTTAAGTTCTTCCAAAGTATCTTCTTCCTCCAGTAATTGGAGCATCATTTCATATAAATCAAACACTTTCAGTTGATAACCAAACTTTAGCATTGTATTTGTGTTCTTCAATGACTGTATCCTGTCACGAACCTTTAATTCTTGGGATGGATCGTAGTCAAAAACGTAATACCCCACTTCATTTCCTAATCCGGTATTCTGCCGAAAATCCTCCAAAGCAATTTTCTGTTCCAGAATATCCAACCTTTCTTCTATTGTTCTCATTAACGTTCTCCCGCAAAAATCTTGTACACCCGTTCCAGGCCTTCATATAAAAGGAAATTCTTGAACCTATCGCTAATGATTGGGCGAAGAATCCTATTTGATTGATCATTATCTTCAATAAGCTCAGCTTCCATCAGAGAGGTTTTAATATATGTTCTCCATCGCTTAATACCGGCATCCGTCCATTTTGCTGCATTGAGATCTTGATTTTGCAAATCATGCATCACCTCACTCTTCTTGCCGGTGTTTTCTGATTGTTCAGGTATGCTTCGATCTCAGTTTCGATCCGATCCTGCAGATGGTGAACGCGGTCGTCATTG
>JAFRMA010000004.1 GCA_017430925.1 Solobacterium sp.
AGATTTCCCTTCGTTTTAAACGAATAAGATCCCTTGAAGACGACGAGGTTGATAGGTCAGGGATGTAAGCATGGTGACATGTTCAGTTGACTGATACTAATAGATCGAAGGTTTAATCACACGAGAACGCCACAACTTTATAGAAGACTAAGTCTTCCAAGTGTTATTCAGTTTTGAAGGAACAATCCTTCACAGATCTGGTGACGATACCGGAGTGGTCACACCTGTTCCCATCCCGAACACAGAAGTTAAGCACTCCAGGGCCAAAAATAGCTATGCCCGCCATAGTGAATCGAGGATGTTGCCGGGTTAAGAAAAAGTCATCTCAGGATGACTTTTTTTGTGTTTTGTATTATCTTTGATTGTTAATCTGCCGGTTCTTCTTTTACAGCGTTGATTCCGGCAACTCTGAAGCAGTTGGGAATATTGCCTACATCATCTCTGTGGTGTGCTACACAGTCGCAGCATCTTCCGTGGCGCGGGCAGTTTGTGTTTGGACATGTACATGGATGATCGTTGGAACATGGTCTGTTTTCACTCATGATCTCATTCTCCTTTTGGTAATTACCTTTATTGTGCTCTGATCACAGCTCTGCTTAATTGATTATAGAAAGATCTGGCATCTGTATTCTTGGTAAAGGTGATATTGATGATCCCTCCCAGAGTCTTGATCTTTATCTCATCTTTTGTTCCTGCCTGTATACAGGTCATGGTAACGCTGGTTAAAGGTATACAATAAATATCCGGACGGTTGTCGATCAAACCTCTGGTAGAAAGATAAATCAGACGTTTATCTGTCAGAGTCGCATGATTCTTTGCCAGCTGATGATAACTTCTTATTTCCTTTTCTCCTGCAGCCAGAAGACTTTTGATTTCCCCGTTGATCGTACCGGAATCACCGAAAGACCAGTTTAATTCATAATCTGCCATGGTAATACCTCCGTATAAGTGTATTGTATACGATAATGCAGTTTTTGGGATTCCTTTTTTGTTATATAATACCGTGGGTGAATCAAGATGAATAAACGAATCGTATATACAGACAGTACGGAAAAAACACATGAACTTGGGGAATGCCTGGGCAGGAATGTATCAGCGAACATGGTTTTCCTGATGGAGGGGGATCTCGGAGCCGGCAAGACTACATTAACGCAGGGAATTGCGCGCGGTCTTGGGATTAAACGGAATCTCACAAGTCCTACATTTACAATACTGAAGATCTACCATGGCAGATTAACCCTTTATCATATCGACGGATATCGTCTGGAAGGTGTTCATCAGGATCTGGGCTTTGAAGAATTACTCGAAGATGACGGATTGACTGTTATTGAGTGGGCACAGTATCTCGAAGAACTGATTCCTGAAGAATATCTGAAGATCTGTATACGTCTGCTTGAGAATGATATCAGAGAATTTACGTTTGAGGCTGTCGGAAGCCGTTATGAAGAATTACTGGAGGTACTTCCATGATCTATCTATGTATGGACACTAGTCATACGTGGCTGGCTGTATCATTGATCGTTGATGATCACGTGGCAGCGTCTTTTCAGCAGGAATGCTGGAAACGTCAGTCAGAGGAGATTTTTCCGGCAATACAGTCGGTGATGAATCAGGCGGGAATCACACCGAAGGATGTACAAGGAATTGTCATTTCCAAAGGCCCGGGAAGTTATACCGGTGTGCGTATTGCGATGACGATAGCCAAAGTTTATGCGTCATCCCTGCAGATTCCGCTGTATACAGTCGGAAGCCTGGATCTGTATGCCGGAGGGGAAGACTGTACGGTAGTGACCGATGCCCGCAGCAAGCGTGTTTATCATGCGCAGTATCGCAACGGTGAAAGAGTTACGGAGGTGTCCGCGATACCTTGTGAAGAACTGGCAGGCAGTATTCCGGAAGACGAAATAGTGATCGGTGACGGAAATCTTATCGGCAGAGAGAAGAAAGAACCGGAAATTGCGCAGAATTTCCTGAAACTGATGCCGAAATGGGAAAAACAGGAGAATATTCATCTGGTGGAACCGGAGTATCTGAAATCCCGGGAGGCATATTTAGTGAAATGATACGGGAGATGACACTTGCGGATGTGGAAGCCATCGCCAAACTGGAGGAACAGATCTTTTCCTCTCCCTGGCCGGCAAAAGAATTCCGCTATGAACTGACCGAAAATCCGTATTCCTGCTGCCTCGTGCTGGAAGAAGACGGTAAGATCGTGGCGTATTGTGACTACTGGATCATCTTTGACCGTGCAGAGCTGGCGAATATTGCGGTAGTGAAAGAATACCGCAGACAGGGATATGCGCAGGAAATGCTCGACCGGGTCATCCATGATGCAGAAGAACAGCACTGTGAATACCTGACTCTTGAGGTACGGGTATCCAATGATCCTGCTATCCGCTTCTATGAAAAGAATGGATTTATCAAGGCGAATATAAGGGAGAATTACTATACAGATAATCATGAGGATGCCTGGCTGATGGTCAGACCCTTGAATATAACAGGAGGTGATCCGGATGACAATGATCCTGGCGATTGAAACAAGTTGTGATGAAACTGCCTGTGCCGTAGTAAAAGACGGGAAGGAGATCCTTTCCAATATTGTCTCCAGTCAGATCAATGTACATACCATGTACGGTGGTGTTGTGCCGGAGGTGGCCAGCCGTATCCATGTGGAAAATATCTCGGCAGTGATCGAAGAAGCTGTGCGGGAATCCGGTGTACGAATGGAAGACATCGACGCTATTGCGTATACACAAGGTCCCGGACTGATCGGAAGTCTCCATGTCGGTGTGCAGGCTGCCAAGACCCTGGCACTGCTGTATGACAAGCCGCTATTACCGGTAAACCATATGTGCGGGCATATCTACGCGAATTCCTTTGTGTCAGAACTGAAATTCCCGTTAATGGCACTGGTTGTGTCCGGAGGACATTCCGAACTGGTCTGGATGGAAGATGAATGGCATTTTGAAGTCATCGGTACAACCTTCGATGACGCGATCGGAGAAGCGTATGACAAGGTTGCGCGTGTTTTGGGCTTGGGATATCCCGGAGGACCGATCATCGATAAGATGGCAAGAAATGGTAAGCCTCATTACAAACTACCGGTACCGAAAACCGCAGGACGTTATGATTTCAGTTTCAGCGGTCTGAAATCCGCGGTATTACAGTTGATTGAACGTGAGAAGAAACAGGGGAATGTGATCGTTACTGAAGATGTGGCATATGCGTTCCAGGAAACCGCGTTGTACAGCATGGTATCCAAGACGGTCGATGCGGTGAAGACATATCAGCCGAAGATGATCGTTCTGGCCGGCGGTGTTGCGGCAAATTCCCGCCTGCGGGAGATGATGCGCCAGGAAATGGAACAGATTCCGGAGACAGAACTGGTGATTCCGCCGATGTATTGCTGCACAGATAATGCCGCAATGATCGGTGCTGTGGGGTATATTGCCTGGAAACATCAAGAATTCGGCAGTTTCCGTGATTCCGCAGATCCTGGATTAACTATGCCTGGTGAAATAAACTGATATTTTCACAATCTGAAAAATGTGTTAAAATATTCACAACAGGTGGTGAGTATGATAAACAACAAACATGTTCCTAAAGCGACACTGCAGCGATATCCGGTATATCTGAAAGCACTGCGCAAACTTAAAAATGATGGTAAAGATCGTATTATGTCCAAGGAACTGGCGGAGTATGTGTCAATAGAGTCTACGACCATCCGCAGGGATTTCAGCTTTCTCGGCAATCTCGGAAAACAGGGATATGGATATGATGTGGATCGTCTGATTGATATTTTCAGTGAGGAACTGGGGGTCAATTTTGATGAAAAGATCATCCTGGTAGGCTGCGGTAATCTCGGCAAAGCGTTATTAAACTACAATAAATGGAATCATGTGGTCGGAGAGATCGTCTGTGCGTATGATCTATATCCGGAAACCGTAAAGGATGCCAATATTCCTGTATATAATATCCGTGATCTGAAGGAAACCATGCCGGAAGGGTGCCGGATCGCGATCCTGTGCATCTCCGCGGATATTCAGGAAACCGTAGATCTTTTGATTGAGAACGGTATCTGCGGTCTGGTGAGTTTTGCGTCAGAGCACTTTCAGGTTCCGGAAGGAATCCATGTGCGTTCGGTAGATGTAGTATCCAGTATCCAGGAACTGGTATTTGAAACAAATGCGATGAAAAGATAAGGGGAGAATAATCGTATGTTAAGTGAAATGACAGTAAGAGAGTTATATGAACTGACTCTGGAAGGAACACCGATGGAGAAGGACCAGGTAGAGTATGTGACTCTGCAGGGATGGATCCGTACCAATCGTTCCGGAAAGAATGTCAGCTTTATGGCGCTGAATGACGGGACATATTTCCGCAATGCGCAGCTGGTCTATGATACAAGTCTGAATAATTACGAGGAAGCTTCCAGATATCTGACCGGAACCGCTGTCAGTGTGACAGGCAAGTATGTACAGACACCGGATGCCCAGCAGCCGTTTGAGATCCAGATCACGGAGATCGTTCTGGAGGGAGCCTGCGACAATTCCTATCCGCTGCAGAAGAAACGTCATAGTTTTGAATATCTGCGTGAGATCGGGCATCTGCGTCCCCGTACGAATACGTTCTCTGCGGTATTCCGTGTACGTTCGGTTCTGGCTATGGCAATCCATGAATTCTACCAGAACCAGGGATTTGTGTATGTGCATACACCGATCATTACCGGCGCGGATGCGGAAGGAGCAGGAGAAACCTTTACCGTCACAACACGCTCCGACGCAAAGTACGAAGATGATTTCTTCGGTAAACATGCCAGTCTGACTGTGTCCGGACAGCTGCAGGGTGAAGCCTATGCCCTGGCTTTCCGGGACATCTATACCTTCGGACCGACATTCCGGGCAGAGAATTCCAATACGACGACACACGCGGCAGAATTCTGGATGATTGAACCGGAGATTGCATTTGCGGATCTGGAAGATGACATGGCTCTGATTGAAGATATGGTTCGTTTCTGTATCCAGTATGTACAGGAGAACTGTCCGGAAGAGCTGAAATTCTTTAATGATTTTGTAGATAAGACACTGCTGGAACGTCTTGAACACGTGAAGAATTCAGAATTCCGCAGAATGGATTATACCGAAGCGATTGAACTTCTGAAGAATGCGGATGTGGAATTTGAGAACAAGAATATCTACTGGGGTATGGATCTGAATACCGAACATGAGCGCTATATTACAGAGAAAGTGGTTAAGGGACCGGTATTCCTGATCAATTATCCGAAGGATATCAAGGCTTTCTACATGCGTCTGAACGATGACAACAAGACCGTGGCAGCCTGCGATCTGCTGGTTCCGGGAATCGGCGAATTAGTCGGCGGAAGCCAGAGAGAAGAACGTCTGGATGTCCTTGAACAGAGAATGAAAGAACTGGGTATGAATCTGGAGAACTACTGGTGGTATCTGGATCTGCGTCGTTACGGCGGCTGTAAACATGCGGGATTCGGACTTGGCTTTGAGCGCTTTGTCATGTATATTACCGGCATGCAGAATATCCGGGACGTCATTCCGTTTGCCCGGACACCGAGAAATCTTGAGTTTTAACCGAAAACAGCGAAAGCTGTTTTCTTTTCACATATTTATGTTTGAAGTATAATAAACAGGTATGCTTTACCAGGTAAGTCAAGGTTCAAAATCTTTTGGTGCAGATACCGTCTTTGAAGATGTCAGGTTCATGATCAAGGGAACAGAGAAGATCACGATCATCGGACGCAACGGCAGCGGGAAGACGACTTTTCTGCGTTGTCTGTGCGGAGAATACGAGTTTGATAAAGGTACCGTATCCATCCAGAACGGTGTACGTATCGGATATCTTGCACAGAATGTCCTGGAACATGACGACTGGACCGTTGAACAAGAACTGCGTACGGTATTTGAACCGGTCTTCGTCATGCAGAAAGAGATGAACGAACTGGAAGAGAAGATGAAGACGGATCACAGTGAAAAGATCCTGAATAAGTATGCGGAAGTCCAGGAACGTTTTGAGGCAGTCAACGGATATGGATGGGAAGCAGAGATGAAGACGGTATTTACCCGTTTCGGGTTTACCCCGGAAGATCTGCAGAGAAGGGTAAGTCAGTTCTCCGGAGGGCAGAGGACCAGGATTGCGTTTGTCAAACTGTTGTTGTCCAAACCGGATATCTTATTACTGGATGAACCGACCAATCATCTGGATCTGGAAACGATTGAATGGCTGGAAGGTTATGTGAAGAATTATCCGAAGGCAATTGTCATGGTATCCCATGACCGGATGTTCCTGGATCATACTACAGATGTAGTCTACGAACTGGAATATGGACACATGACAAGATATGTGGGAAATTACAGTTCCTACGTAGCCCAGAAAAATAACAATATGGAGCGGCAGGCAATCGCTTACCGTCAGCAGCAGGCTGAAATCAAACGACTGGAAGAATTGATTGAGAAGTTCCGGTATAAGAAAAACAAGGCTGCGTTTGCGCAGTCCAAGATCAAATATCTGGAACGTATGGACCGTGTGGAAGAAGTAAAGCCCGGGGATACCAAAACCTTCCATGCGCATTTTACCCCGAGACTGAAGGGCGGACAGAAAGTACTGGAGACCGAGGAACTTGGAATCGGTTATGATCATGTGCTGACTACGGTGACGATGTTATTGGAGAGAGGACAGAGAATCGGTATTCTGGGTCCTAACGGTACCGGGAAATCCACGTTTGTAAAGACCTTGATGGGTCTAATCCCTCCGCTATCCGGCAGTTATCTATACGGATATCAGATTGAACCGGGATACTTTGATCAGCAGTTAGCCCAGTTTACGAGCGGGAAAACCGTACTGGAAGAACTCTGGGATGAATATCCGGATCTGGACAGAACGACTGTACGCAGTGTCCTGGGACAGTTCCTGTTTACCGCGGATGATGTATTCAAGATGACTGATGTCCTTTCCGGAGGAGAGAAAGTACGTTTATCTCTGGCGAAATTACTGCTCAGACACTCAAATCTCCTGATCCTGGATGAACCGACCAACCACCTGGATATCCTTAGTAAGGAAGCCCTGGAAGATTCTCTCAGTGATTACACAGGGTCGGTGCTGTTTGTGTCCCATGACAGGTATTTTATCCGCAGACTGGCGAATGCCCTGATTGTCTTTGAGAACGGCAAGGCTGTCTTCTATCCGATGACTTACGATGAGTATGAGGAGATGAAGAAAGGTACCCAGACAGATCTCCGTCTTCAGGAGAGTAAGAAGCCTAAGGAAGAGAAACCCAGAGAATTATCTCCGGAAGCCAGAAGAAGGGAAATAAACAAGACAGAAGAAGAGATTACACAAAAAGAGAATGAACTGGAAGAGAAGCGGGCATTACGCTTTGAACCGGAGTATTATCAGGATTATCAGAAGATGGCTGTACTAGATGAAGAAATTGATGATCTTCATAACGAACTTGCACATCTGTATGAAAAGTGGGAAAAACTATCGTCTTAGCCGGGAAGAATTCGTATAATTTGGTTAGAAAGAGGAAATAAAGATGTCTAATTGTTTGATAGCACAATCCGGCGGACCAACCTCCGTGATCAATGCGACCATTGCCGGTCTGATCAAGGCAAATCAGCAGAATCCTGTCTATGAACATGTGTATGGCGCGCTGAACGGAATCGAAGGCATACTCATGGAGAAATTTGTGGATCTGACGAATCTGCCTGAAGAAGAAATCCGGATATTGATGCAGACACCTTCCAGTGTTCTGGGTTCCTGCCGGTATAAACTGCAGAGAGATAATCTTGAAGATCATAAGAAACTGATCAAGATCATGACGGATTATGATATTGAAACTTTATTCTATATCGGTGGTACAGATGGTATGGATACAGTCGCAGCCATGGCAGAATATGCCCGTGAACAGGAAATCACCGACCGGCGGTTTGTGGGATGTCCCAAGACGATAGATAATAATCTGGTGTTGACAGATCATTCTCCGGGATATGGTTCTGCGGCAAAGTATATCTCTGCGGCAGCTCTGCAGTCCTGGCTGGATCTGAATGTATATACAAGACCGGAAGTCTTTATCCTGGAAACCATGGGTAAGGATTCGGGATGGCTTGCAGCTTCCGCGTGTCTTTCCGGTATTGTGGATATTCTGATCGTGCCGGAAGTCCCGTTTGACCAGGAAGCGGTCCTGGCAAGAGTACGGGAGTGCATCAAGGAGAAGAACAAGTGTTATATCGTGGTCAGTGAGGGTGCGCAGTATGCGGATGGCACGTATCTGTCTTCGGATAAAGCGAAGATGGCTGCGTTTGGATATACATTCTCCGGCGGTGCTTCAGCGATGCTGCAGAATCTGATCCTCACCACGAATACCGCCAGCCGTGTGCGTGTACAGGATCTTTCCGTATCACAGAGATGCAATATTCTCGGGCGTTCTCTGACCGATGTGACAGAAGCTTTCCGGGTCGGTGAGATTGCGCATAAATACTCCAGGGATAAATCTTTTACCGGGAAGATGATCACTCTGAAACGCAAAGACACAAAGAAATATGCGGTGGACTATGCGTCAGAAAATGCGTCTGAGATTGCCGGACAAGTACATACGATTCCGGAAGAATGGCTGCTTGCAGGTAATTGCGGTATTACTGAAGAAGCCAAGGAATATCTGCGTCCTTTGATCGAAGGATCTCCGGAACGTGTCATGAAAGATGGTCTTCCGGCATTTGTGAAACCATATTATCTGCGTTAGTATACAGAAGTACAGTGATGAACTGTACTTTTCTTTCAGGGTAAGATCTCTGTTACACTATTCTTAACAACAATAAAGGAGGTTCATGATGAACATTCTGGTACTCAACGGCTCACCGGCAGGAAAAAACAGTATTACCCTGCAGACAGTGGAATATCTGCAGGCATGCGGGTTGATGGAAACCTGTCAGATACTGGATGTCGGGCAAAAAATCAAGGGAATCGAGAAAGACTTCCGTGAAGCAGAAGAATTACTGGACCAGGCGGATCTGATTTTGTTTGTCTATCCCGTCTATACCTTCCTGGTACCTTCACAGCTGCATCGTTTTGTTGAACTGATCAAGGAGAAGCACATCGATCTCTCCGGGAAGTATGCGGCCCAGATCACGACATCCAAGCACTTCTATGATATGACTGCGCATCGTTTCATTGAGGATAACTGCCACGATCTGGGATTAAGATACATTGGCGGATTATCGGCTGACATGGATGATCTTCTGCACGAGAAGGGACAGAAGGAAGCCCGGGAGTTCTTCTCTTTTGTGCTGTGGAACATGGACCATGGGACATATAAACAGCATTGGCTACAGGAGAGTACGAAAGAAAGGCAGATGGCGTCTGTTCAAGGTGTCAATACGATGATCAGGAAAGGTACAGCCGCAATTGTCTATGACGATGATCCGGAGTCTCCGGACCCATATCTGCAGGCAATGCTGGAGAGATTCCGGAACCGGATCTCCCTGAACTGCCGGAGGATCAATCTTCGTGAATTTCCTTTTGCGGGAGGGTGTCTGGGATGTTTCCACTGCGCTGTAGACGGGACGTGCATATACAAAGATGGCTTTGACAGTTATCTGCGGGAGAAGATCAACAGTGCGGACGCGGTGATCTACGCTTTCCGGATCCGGGATCATTCCATGGGAAGTCTCTTCAAGATGTATGATGACAGACAGTTCTGTAACGGTCACAGGACCGTGACCATGGGTAAGCCTGTGGGTTATATCATAGATGGTATCTTGTCAGAAGAAGAGAATCTGCGGACTGTGATTGAAGCAAGGGCAGAAGTAGGCGGGAATTTCCTTGCAGGGATTGCCTGTGATGAAAATGATCCGGATCGTGCTGTCGATCAGCTCGCGGATACGATAGAGTACGCAGTGTACCACAATTACCAACAGCCGAAAAACTTCTACGGAGTAGGAGGACTGAAGATCTTCCGTGATCTGATCTGGCAGATGCAGGGGCTGATGAAGGAGGATCATCGTTTCTACAAGGAACATGGCTTTTATGACTTCCCGCAGAAGAAAAAGGGGATGATCGCCGCAATGTACCTGGTATCCTCCCTGATGAATAATAAAACACTGAGAAAGAAGATCCCGGTGAATATGACCGAAGGGATGTTGATGCCGTACAAGGCTGTCATTGAGAAGACAAGAAAAACAAAGGATAAGAAAATGACCGGTATAACCGGTCATTATTTATCAAGTACAGGTACCTGTGCAGGCGCAGCCTTTTCACTCATCAACAGGCAGTCTTCCTCACTCAGGTCAATATCGAAGCACTTCACGGTATCCCGCATCGTTTCCGCACGGCGGAAGCCGATCAGCAGGTTCAGATCGGGATATTGTTTCAGTGTCCAGGCTTCAATCAGATTCGCGTAGGAACACTGATATTTCTCACATAACGGAGTCAAGGTTTCCTTAAACAGGGTATGGATAGCGCCTTTGATCGGTTCATGGATCCAGGGCAGTTTGCCGCGTACATCTCCGGCAGGGAATTCCTTGTCCACAAACGCCGGATCGGTCAGGAAACCTTCCTCCAATGCGCCGTATACCTGGAATGTTGTACCGTATCTCCGGCAATTCTCGAAGTAGTCATAGCCATGGAAAGGAGATAACAAACTGAAGAATTCCTGCACCGCTGCCACATGTCCGTATTTCTCGTATTCCGCCAGGTCTTCCGGCTGGGAATTGGACAGAGCGACTGCCCGGATCTTTCCTTCTTTGATCAGTTCCTGCAGGGCACCCATGGTTTCCTCTACAGGCCAGGATTTACATACATAGTGGACGACTACGGAATCGATATAATCGGTCTGCAAGCGTAACAGGGAATCTTCCACATCTTGTTTTACCGCTCTTGCGCTGGTATCGTTATTTACCGTTACACCATCTCTGGAATAGTGATAATTCCCGCCGTCACCGCGCCAGTTCAGGGAACACTTGGTTTGCAGGACAAAGTCTTCTCTCTGGCCTTTCAGGGCTTCACCAAGCAGTTTTTCCGACATGGATGTACCATAGACAGGAGCAGTGTCAATATAGTTGATGCCAAGATCTTTCGCTTCTTTCAGCAAAGCACGCACATGTCCGGCATCCAATGCCATGTCCGGCCAGACGATTCCGCCGCCGATTCCCCACGTGCCAAACGCGATCTGTGATACTTCGATACCGGTATTCCCGAGATTCATATATTTCATACAGGTTAACTCCTTTTTCTGTATCATCATAACATAGTTAAATCCTTGTCTGACAGAGTATAATAAACTGTAAAGAAAAGAGATTATAGTATGATGGATAAATATTTACGTGCCTGCAGAAAATGGACAGACATTTTTCTGATTGCAGGATTTCTATCTGTTGTGGTGACGATTCTGGCTGCTCTCGTTGGTGCGGTCATCCTGAAGATACCGGTCGTCAGTCATCTGATTGTCAGTATCACACAGAGTGAAACTCTCACCGTATTCATGAGAGATTATCTGTTATTTATCGGAATCTGGGTTGTGGTATTACTGATCATCCTGGTCTTCCCTGGGAACCGGCCGATGTTGAAAGCATTCGGTTTCAACGGTAAGAAGAATACGCTGCCGGGGTTAGGCATTGGTTTGCTGCTGGGATTCTGCGCAAACGGATTCTGTGTGCTGATGTCATGCCTGATGAAGGATATCAAGTTGTCGTATTTCGGGTTCGAACCGCTGATCCTCATCGCTTTCCTGATTTCGGTATTCATTCAGTCCGGTGCGGAAGAACTGGCTGACCGCCTGTATCTGTATCAGAAGCTGAGAAGAAGGTATAAGAACCCGTGGGTGGCGATCCTGGTCAATGCGCTGGTCTTCATGTCCCTGCATCTGCTCAATCCGGGATTTACGGCATTGGCAGGAGCGCAGATCTTCATTGTCGGTGTTGTGTGTTCGCTGTTTGTCTACTATTATGATGGCCTGTGGATTGCGATCGGCTTCCATACCGCGTGGAATTATACACAGAATCTGATCTTCGGTCTTCCCAACAGCGGAATCGTTTCGGAATACTCGATCTTTACACTTGAAGCTGCGTCTGTGCGCAACGGTCTGTTCTACAACGTGAATTTCGGTGTGGAGGGTAGTATCGGCGCATCGGTCGTCATTGCCTTGATCGGTGTATATATGATCGTCAGGAATAAGGGAAGAAAAGAGAATACAGATTACTGGGCTGACATGGAAGCCGAAAAACTGTCATCCGTGAAAGACGACACGAATTCCTGAATCTTTATACGAGAGTATACTTGTTTAAATAATCCTGAGGAGGAGAAAAGACATGCGTGATTATCCGGTCATCGATCTCTGCCTCGATATGCCCATGCAGGCAGAAGAGTATATCCAGACATTGACCAATATGTGTCTGGACCCAAACTTCCGCGGATACAAATCAGCCTATGCGCCGGGAATTGCCGGTCAGATTGGACTAAACATCGAAGAACTGGACAAGGTTCTTGAGACGGAAGGGGAAGAAGCCTGGAAGAAAGTTGTTGAAGATGCCGCAAGGAAAAATGCGATGACTCCGGATAAATTCGTTGAATATCTGGATTCCATCAACGTTACCTGGGGAATCACCTGTGACAGTCGTCATGACAATTTGAAGACAGCAGAGATCGTGCACGCGTATCCGGACAGATTCAAGGGGGTTATCTTTGTGGATCCCAACAAGGGAATGGAAGCGGTACGTGAACTGGAAAAGTGTGTAAAGGACTATGGTCTGCATGCGTTATATCTGACCGCTTTCCGCACACATCTGCCGGCAAATGACAAGAAGAATTATCCTCTTTATGCCAAAGCTTGTGAACTTGGTATACCTGTACATATCTACAGCAGCCTGAATCTATCCAAGGCAGTACCTTATGATATCGGTCATCCCCGGTATATTGATGAAGTCGCCAGGGATTTTCCTGAACTGAGGATCATGGCAGGGGTATCCGGCTGGCCGTGGGTACTGGACTTTATCTCTCTGGCATACAGACACCAGAATGTCTATCTCAATTTTGAAACACACGAGCCGAGAAAGATGAACATGCGGGGATCCGGCTATGAACCGTATCTGTTCTATGCGGAAACCAGTTTAAAAGACAGAATCTGTTTCGCGTCGAACTGGACAACACAATCCATCTCCGTAGATGATCTTGTGAAACAGGTGGAGGATCTGCCTCTGCAGAAAGATACGATTCAACGTATTCTGTATACCAACGCTGCAGAGTTTTACAATAAATAACGGAGGAATACGTCATGGGTGTGTTTGACAAGATTGACCTGGATAAACTTTTTGATAATGAAAGTGATTATGGAAAAAAACACCGTTTTCCCGAAGTGACAGATGCGTTGATCCAGAGGGCTGAAGAAACGATGGGATATAAGCTTCCTGCCTCCTACAGAGAACTGCTGGAGTATCAGAACGGCGGTGTGATCAGTGACGCGCTGGATGAAGCCTGGATCACGGTAATCTACGGTATTTCTCCGGATCCGGATAATTTTGACGGATTAGAAGCCATGTTTGATAACTGGAAGAACGAATGGGAGTATCCGGATATCGGTATCCCGTTCGGAGAAACTGCGTCTGCCGGTCATGATATGTATTATATGGACTTCCGGTACAAGGATGCGGACGGTGAACCACGGATCATCCGGATCGATAACGAAATGGATAACGAAGTATACTACGTCGCGGCGAATCTTGCGGAGTTTATCCGGTTGGTTCTGCGGAATGAACCTCCGGAAGAAACACCTACGGGAGAGGGAGGACCACAGAAACATATACCGCCGGAAAAACCGGAGAAGAAATCATTCTTTGAGAAATTATTCCGGAAATAATAAAAGAAAGAGGTGACAGAGATGAAAAAACTAAGTGTTATCGACATGCATTGCGACACCATGACCGGGCTTTGCCGCTCCGGCGCAGACTTCCGTGACAACGACAAACATATCTCTCTGAAGAAGATGGCAGAGGGTAACTACCTGATGCAGTGCTTCGCGATGTTCATCTATCTCGGGGCAACAGACCATCCGTATGACCAGTGCAACACCTACATCGATTACTTTGATAAGATGATGGCGGAGAACAGTGATGTTATCCGTCCGGTAACGACAGTGGAAGAAATCCTGGAAAACCGTGAAAAGGGACTGATGAGCGCTCTGCTGACTCTTGAGGAGGGCGGTGTCATAGAAGGTTCCATAGAAAAGCTTGAGCATTTCTATAACAGAGGTGCCAGAATGATGACTCTGACCTGGAATTTTGATAACGAACTTGCGCATCCCAACTATGTGAAAGAGGGCAAGCCTGATACAGAGAGAGGTTTGACAGAGAAGGGAATTGAAGTCATCAACAGAATGTGGGATCTGGGGATGATCGTGGATATTTCCCACCTCAATGACGCAGGTATCTATGATGTGTTCAAATATGCAAGAAAGCCGATCGTTGCGTCTCATTCCAATGCCAGAGCAGTCTGCAATGTACCGCGTAACCTTACGGATGATATGATTCTCAAACTTAAGGAAAACGGTGGTATCATGGGTATCAACTACTGCCCGGAATTCATTTCGGAGAATACAGAACAGAATCAGATTCCGGATATCATCCGTCATATCAAGCATATCGTAGAGGTTGGCGGAATTGAAACGGTTGCCCTGGGAAGTGACTTTGACGGTATTAAGACTCCTGTGGGAATGTCTGATGCGACAAAGACCAATGATCTGTATGACGCTTTGATTGAGGCGGGATTCAGTGAAGAGGATATCGATCAGATCTTCTACAAGAACTTCCTGAGAGTACTGAAAGCGAACCAGAACTGAGTATGAAAAACTTCACCATCGGTGAAGTTTTTCTTATCTCTATCCAGAATATCCGGGAATAAGACTTATTTGTTCTTTCGTATCAGGGTCTTGTAATAGTCGACAGCGCCGGGCAGACTGGTCGTTTCCAGACATTCGTTCAGTCCATGCATCCCTTTCATCTGTTCCGGTCCGTAGACGACAGGGGAGAATCGTATGCAGGCATCACAGATCTTCTGGTAATGTCTGGCATCTGTTCCTCCGGTCATAACATAGGGAATCACCGGCAATCCCGGGAATACTTCACCGATGACTTCACGGATCAGGTCAAAGGCTTCACTGTGAGAATTCACAGGTGTACAGGAAGGGTAAGCATCCAGTTCTTTGACTTCCAGATCATATTTCGCAGCCAGTGTCCTGATCAGATCATTGCTTTCACGCATATCCTGATGGGGTATATAACGTAAGTTCAGGGTCAGGGTAGCTTCCTGCGGCAGGACGTTTGCGCCTTCGGATCCTGACTGCATGGTCGGTGCGATCGTGGTACGAAGTAAAGCAGCCGCCTGCGGTGAAATCGTAGGCATAAGTCGTGTCAGCAGCGGTTTGAACAACCACATGTTTTCAAATAATAATCTCATGTAGAAAGGACCGTACGGTGCCATCTGTGAGAACATCTCTTTTGCCTGAGTATTAAATTCAGATTTCATCGGGTTATGCTGATCAAGGTCACTGACAAACTTTCCCAGCCGGACAATCGGTGAATTCTTCGGCGGATAACTGGAGTGTCCGCCTGTGGATTTTGCAGAGATCAGCAGGTTTCCCTGACCTTTCTCCAGTACACCGATCATGGCATAGTTACCCTTGATTCCGGCCATTGGCTCAGTGACGATCGAACCGCCCTCATCATTGACGATAAACGGTTTTACGCCGCGTTTCTCGAGTTCTTCCACGGTCCATACGGCACCGGGACCGGCTACTTCTTCCGTATTCGCTGAGGCCAGATATACGTCCTGTTCGGGGACATATCCTTCTGCCAGCAGTTCTTCTACCGCCTGCATGAACGACATCACGGAACACTTTGTGTCAGCACTTCCGCGGCCCCAGACCTTACCTTCCGCGATATCACCGGAGTAGGGGTCATGTTTCCATTCCCCCTCCGCAGGGACAACATCCTGGTGTCCCATCAGTACCAGGGGTTTATCATGTTTGCGGCCTTCCCAGCGGTAGAGCAGGCTTCCTTCAATCTCTGTCTTCTCCAGGTTCTGATGAAGCAGGGGGAAGAGTTCTTCCAGGAGTTTATGGAAACCCAGGAATTTCTCTCTCTGGATCTCTCCCTTACGTGATTCTGTCTCGTACCGGACCATGGCGGAGAGTTTCTCCGCGTAAGCTTTCTCTCTGTCCGGCTCGCTCTTCGGTAGCCACGGTGAAGTCTTCACCGGTGTAAGCAATGTTTTGATCAAGGCGATGAGCACCAGCAGCAGGATGACGGCAATCACTGCCAGAAAAATATACAATATGGTCTTAAGCATTTGTCTTTCCCTCCTTTTTTCTGAAACTCAGATACGACAATACGATTGCCAGCGCTCCGCTGGGGATGATCATCATACTGACAGAACCGAGAAGTGAAGGTACCAGGATATACAACAAGATCATGAATGTCAGTACGATCAGTGCGACCTTCCGGTTTGTACGATAATACTTGCAGGCCATCGCCCCGAACAATGCCGGAACGACATTCTCAAACGCCGGCTGAAGGGCTTCCGACTGCAGAAAGGGCTGAAGCGGGATCATCAGCACAACACCAAGTGCCAGTACCAGGATCGTCACCAGGGACGATGTGGCGATGGACAACGTGGAGACGATCTCATTCTCCGGTGTACCGCTCTTGACGCCGACAATATCACGCGCATTCATCGCGCAGGGAATCTTCATGTTGATCAGGTTACCGGTGATAAACGCCAGGTAACTGCCTCCCGCCCCAAGCATGGGCAGGTAGATCAGGTATTCCACGATACAACTGATCAGGTAGACAATACCGACACCGAGGAATGCCCTGGCTGCCGCGGATAAGTTTGGCATGGCGCCGAGATAAGCTCCCATCAGGAAAGGAGCGCCGATCAGCAGAATCAGTACAGCGGAGGTAAAGATACGCCCCAGACGGTGGGTATTCTCCAGATACTGATCATAGGATTCAATCTGTTTTCTTTCTTTTTCCGTACTCATCTTACACACTCCTTACAGGATCTTTCCGAAGAAGATCGCCGAGATCATCGCTATGAGCATACTTCCGGCAACAGAGAAGCTGTCCAGCCATTCTGCGCCTTTCGTCTCGCGGATACGTATGAATACCCACATCGCTGCGGCAGATACGGCAGCGACAGCGAGAGGAAGGGGACTTCCGGTGAAAGTAAACGAGCCGTCTCCGGAGATGATCGATGCCGCGTAACTGGCAATATACGCAGATACCAGACCGATAAACATCGCAGTCATGGCGGTATCTCCGAAACCAGAAAGATCGATCTTTCCTTTCTTTTTCTTCTTGTCTGCAGTCTTCGGCGCAACCAGCTTGTTGGAGTATGCCTTACCGTTGATCGTGACAAATACCATACCCCACATGATTCCTATACTCATCAGAAGAGCAATCGTAACAAACGCTTCCGGTGTCATCCCGGCAATGGATAAACCGCCGATACCGGCAGCTTCTGCCGCAGCCTCCGCAACCTGTGTTTCGTAATGCAGAGCCCCGATGACCGATAGTCTCAACCACGGCCAGGGGGTTCCCAGACTTCCTGACAGCGCGATGACTCCCAGCAGAATACCTACACTTGGGAGAACCGCGAATGTCGCACTCGCCGTGATCACCCGCTTCATCTTGCTTTCATCTATGCCCATTGCCTTGCCTGCCTTGTACGCCCTGACCGCAAAGATCACGCAGATCACCGCCACAAAAACGATGATACTTCCGCAGATCAGGTACATGACAGGGCTGTTGAGTCTGCCCAGCAATTCCATAAGGATCGACCTCCTCTTCTTCTGTAAAAGTCCTGAATTATGAACAATTGAATTCACATCATCAAACATAATAATAACACTATTTCATCTGCTTTAAGTGTGCTTCGTACAGCTTGAACAATACAGGAGAACTAACTGTGTAAACAAATATACAGAATTCTGTATTTCACAATTGTGATTACTGTGAAAACGATGTAAAATAATTACATTCTATGAAAAAAGGAGTCAAAGAATCATGAAAACTGCTTACGAATTACTCAAGGAAATCGGTTTTGTCCGTGTCAGTACGACTCCGGAAGAACTGAAAGCCGCCGAGATCATCAAAGCCTCGGTTGAAGCTCTGGGCCTGAAAGCGAAGATTGAAACCTTCCCGACCCAGTGGGCGGAGATCCAGGAAGTCAGCTTTGAGGTCACCAAACCATATCAGAAAAAATACAACGCTACTGCTTATCAGTGCGGTGCTGACTGTGACGGATTAGTCGCTCCTCTGCTGTACTTCGAAGACGATACGGATGTAATGAAGAAACAGGCAAAGGGTAAATTCCTGCTGGTCAACGGAACCGCCGGACATGCCGGATACAAGAAGTTTGCCAAGACCGGCTGTGTAGGTTTCATTACTTTCAACGGCAATATTGATTACACTGAAAAAGTTGATCTGGATCAGAAGGAATTCCGTCCGCCCCTGCATGAATACGGAGATATGCCTGGTATCAACCTGAAAGTAGAAGATGCCATGGAGATGATCAATCTGCAGGCTTCCGAAGTAAAAGTAACGATCAAGCAGGAGCGCAGTACAGCAGATTCCTACAATGTCATCTGTGAGATCCCGGGCTGGGAAGATGATGAGGCAGTGGTCTGTTCCGCGCACTTTGATACAGTTCCTCATTCCAAGGGTTATTGGGACAACGGTACAGGTTCAGTCTGCCTCTACGGAATGGCGCAGTACTTCGCTGAACATCAGCCGAGACATACTGTCCGTCTTGTATGGTGCGGTTCGGAAGAGAGAGGATGCTTTGGCTCAGAAGCTTACTGTAAGATGCACCCGGATGAAGTGGAAAAAACCCGTCTCAACGTCAATATCGATATGATCGGCTCCGTTCTGGGCAGACGTTTCGCAATGGTTACCGGTCCTGAGAGCCTGGTTAACTACATTGATTACTATGGAAAGGAAATCGGATTCCCGATCAGATGCGGACAGAGAGTCGCTTCTTCTGATTCTACTTCTTTCGCGGATGTCGGTATTCCGGCAGTTTCCATCGGCAGAGGCGGCAATATGCAGGGTGGTACGATCCATTCCTGTCTGGATGTTCTCGAACATGTCAATGAACGTCTGATGAATGAAGATATCGAATTCATTACCTCGTTCACCGCGAAGATGGCGAATGCCTATATCATCCCGGTACCGAGAGAGATTCCGAAGAACATGAAAGAGGATATCGACAAGTTCTACTGCAGAGAACCGAAAAAATAAATCTTACTGCATACAAAAAAGTCTCCCTGCCTGAGGCAGAGAGATTTTTTCGTGCCGGAGATTTTCCGCATTCCGCAGAGCTTACTTCGTGGGGTCTCCGCCAAGCAGGAAGGTACGGATATCAGTGCAGAGTTCATGTACATTGTCTTCACCGATATAGATCATATGCCCGGAGTTGTACTCTTTCAGGAATACTCTATCCTTGGGCAGATGGGAATGATCCAGCATGTGGTAAAGATATCCGGATTCGGTGCAGAGGTCAAACCAGCCGTTGGCGAAGAATGTGCGCATACCGAATCTTCTTGTCATTGCGTTGCGCAGCTGTACGCTTGTGGTGCCGAGGGATTCATCTCTATCCCAGTCCATGTAGTAACGGGCACTGGAAACATACGCACGGTCCAGTTTTACATTCAGGTAGGGCAGGATATCCCCGGTCACAGCCGCATGGAAGAACGGATCGTATCTGTCCGCTGTTGCGTCATCACGCATGCCTTTTTCTGCCTCAATGACTTCCGGCTCAAGCAGCGGTCTTGTGACACGTCCGTCATAACGTGACACGGCTTTCCCTTTCTTCTTCAGTACTTCGCTTCTGTAGGTGCTGTCCTGGATCTCAAGGTCATTTCTTTCAAGATATTCCGGAGATACACCGGTGTAGTAACAGACTTTTTCTATAATATACGCTCTTTCCTCATCACTGAGTGCTTCACCCTTGTACAGGGCAGGGAAGTATTCGGTATCCGCGAATTTCTTGGCTTCCATCACGAATTCTCTTACGGTCTGGTTTGACGGATGATTATGGTACCAGTGAACACCCGCATATGTCGGGAAACCCAGTACCGAATCATTGACCGGCAGGTTCTCGCCGAAGTATTTGCCGGCAGTCACGGTATTGCCGATCATGACGATTCCGTCAAACGCAAAGCCGTAGGAACGGTTCTTAGTGCCTGTGGCAGCCATGCCGGCAGCGATGGCGTTTCTTGTGCATCCGTAGCTTTCTCCAATCAGATATTTCGGGGATTTACCGCGGTTATATTTTCTCAGCCACCGGTCGATAAAGACAAGCAGTGCTTCCGCGTCCTGCTGTATACCAAGGAAGTTCTTGCCTTCTTCCGGGTCAAGCAACAGTCCGTAACCGGTTCCTACAGGATCCACCAGGACCAGATCTGCGATATCGATCAGACAGTCCGGATTGTCAATGACTTCATACGGAGCGATGGAAGTGATACGGTCTGTCTCTTCGTACTTCAGTCTGCGGGTGCCCAGGAAACCGGCGTGGACATACATACATGCGCTGCCGGGACCGCCGTTATACGCAAAGACAACGGGTCGATCTGTCGGATCTTCCACATCACTGCGGAAGTAGGAATACGAGAAGATTGAAGCGATGGCTTTTCCCTGATCGTTGTAGAAAACGGTGTCTTCACTCACGGTATGATAGGGAATCTCCTGACCATTCAGGATGATTGTGTGATTGGATTCGAAGTGTGCCGGTTTAAAATCATCCGGTTTAAAACATTCTGTTCTGTACATAGAAACTCCTTTCAGGATATACTTCTTTTTTATCATAACCTGTGTGTATTTACTATTGAAATTCATACTAGAAGTATTTGTTTCAATATATACAGGCACAGTTTCCAACGATCATTTGTACTGAAATTCACTGGCTGTGCCAGGGAATACAGATCCGGGTCATTGTTGTGTAATATCACGACTTAGAGATAAAATGATTTTGTAATCCGGAGGCTGCAGAGAAAGAATAATGAAAAAATTATTGATTTTACTGACTTTTGTGCCAATCGCTGCCGGCTGGTTGATTAACCTGACAATCGGTATACCTTTGATCGGATTATTTATGTTTTATTTACTGCCTTTTGCGGTACTGTTTTTCTGGTTTTGGCTGGGGGAACAATTCGCGCAAACGGATTGGGGATTCTTACCGTCGGTGATCATCGGCAGTGCTACAGGAGTAATTTCACTGGTTTTATATATCTGGCAGTTCTTGTTTAAGACAGAGGAAACCCGGAATCTGTTTATCGCCGGATTGTCGCAGATGTACAGCGCATCTATTCCGGGTTATTTGTTTGGCTGGCTGGCAAGAATGTTTGAATCTCAGCCGCACTATATTGGAAGAACTTCGTTTCTTGCCTTACTGGTAATCGCTGTAATAGTCATGATGGTCATTTTCGTCTGCGGATACATCAACGGGAAGAAAGCGAGATAATTAACCATTTGTCAGGATCTTTATGACATACCTCTTTATCCGGGATAACTGCCCTGATGAAGAGGATATTTTTATGTCCGATACGGAATTCACTGCCTGGCCACAGGAAAGAGATGTTTTTTGCGTATACCTGCGGATGTTCAGAAAAACCTGTTTGTTTCTATGTGCGGGGAATATAATGAGATTGTTGATTGGAAAGAGGTTATTCATCATGAAGAAGGCAATGAATGCTTTGCTGTCTGTATTTCTGACAGTGACACTTGCCGGATGCGGTTCATCATCTGATTCCACTCCGGCTCCGACAACAAATACAAGCGAGAAAGAAACTGCCGTACCGGAAACACCTTCGCCTGTTCCTACACAAAACTCTTCAACATACGATACATATAAAGTCGGGGATACGATCTACACCTACAGTGATATCACTTTTACTTTGTCTGAAGTCGGTATTTCAGAAACAATATCCCGTGAGCCCGATGATACATTCCTGCTTCCGGCAGAGGATGGCTTCAAATCCGGTGAAGCATACCGGTTCCTATACTACAAGATTGATTTCACGTATACCGGGAAAGAACCAAAGAAACAGTATGGTCTGTTCTATATGCAGGGATATGCCCAGCAAATCCAGTTAAAAACGGAATTCTTTTCGGCATCTGTCTTCAGACCTGTCGGTGCAGAAGAATGGATGACAGGCGGTTATTCCAGCGGTGCGGGACAGATAATCAGACCTCTCATTGAATTGCCTTATGGCGATAACTATGAATTTACGCCTTCTGATCAGATGTATGAGGCACGGGGAATGGTTGTTTTCCCGACAGAAGAACTGGAAAAAGGACCAGTCAAACTTAATCTGAATAACTATGTGTTTGAAATAGATCCGCAAAGCTGATCTGTAGTCTTTCAGACAGAAAGAAGTAATTCCTGGATAATAAAATGCCGGAGGTGTTTCACTTCCGGCTTTTTGTGCACAATGATGGCGGAGAAGGGGGGATTCGAACCCCCGCACGCTCTCACGTCTGCTGGTTTTCGAAACCAGTCCCTTCAGCCGCTTGGGTACTTCTCCGTAGCCTATGAATTATAGCATAGATGAAAATAACATTGCATCATTATATTGTGATAAATGTTGAAGTTCTGTCACAGAATCGGTATAATATATCGTGCTTACACGAAAAGTGTATGTTATTTCATATGGGAGGAAAGAAATGAAAAACATGTTTTCCAAGTATCTGAAGACTGGTTTCTCTCTCGTTCTGGCCGCTTCTTTAGCCGCTTGTTCAAACGGCGCTCCGGCAGGACCTGCAGAAGTAAACTATGTCCGTGCAGATGACGACGACGTCTATGAAGCTTCCCTGGGAGACTATGAAGGTCTTGCATCAGAAGCAAAGACTGCTGCAAACAACGATGAACGTTTCGTTAAGTATGCGCAGGCTGAGGCAGCTTTATTAGAGTCCGCGGTTATGATCCCGACAACCACACAGGGTGGTGCTTACACGATCAGCCGCATTGCTCCGAGAACAGTTCCGTATGTTCAGTGGGGTAACGATGATGACCGTCTGAAGGGTCTGGTAATTTCCGATGAATTCCTGACACCTGCAGAAAGAGATGACCTGTTCGCTGAATGGAACAAGGCAGTTGCCGGTGAAGGTACATATGATCCTGCAGCTTACCTGACAAGCAAAGGTCATACACTCCAGACCGATTACACAACGACATTTGCTACAGCTCCGGTTACTCTGGACTGGCTGAACACAAGTTCCCAGAGTGATACTGAACTGACAGTAAATACAGTTGATGGTCTTGTTGAGTACAACAACCTGAACCAGATGACTCCTGCACTGGCAGAGAGCTGGGAAGTTTCCGAAGATGGCACAGTTTATACATTCCACATTCGTCCGGGTGTTTACTGGTATACATCTGAAGGTACACAGTATGCGGAAGTTACAGCTAACGACTTCGTTGCTGGTCTGCGTCATATGCTGGACTGCCAGGCTGGTCTGGAATGGCTGCTTGACGGTGTTGTTGTCGGCGCTACAGATTACTATGCAAACGGCGGCAGCTTCGACAATGTCGGATATAAGGCTGTTGACGACTACACACTGGAAGTAACACTGGAAAAGGATATTCCTTATTTCATGACCATGCTGACATACAGCTGCTTCCTGCCGATCTGTGACAGCTTCTATCAGAGCCGCGGCGGTGTCTATGGTGTTGATGAATATGCAAAGGCATTCGAAGATACCAACGCTTATACATTCGGTAAAGCCGGTGATGTTGCTTCTCAGGTTTACTGCGGACCGTTCCTGATCCAGAAGTTCCAGGGCGACTCCGAAATCTCTGTTGTACGTAACCCTGGTTACTACAAGGCTGATGAAGTTACTCTTGATTCCATCAAGTGGGTCTATGACAATGGTGAAAACCCGGATGCTTCCTATAACGATACTCTGAACGGAACATATGCAGCTATCACACTGAATCCTTCCACAGGTCTGCTGCAGAAGGCTAAGGATGACGGAAACTTTGATAAGTATGCTTACGTTTCCGAAACTACTTCTACAACATTCTTCGGCGGTCTGAACCTGAACCGTGGTACATTCGCTCTTGAGTCCGGTGCAGCTGCTTCTCCGAAGTCTGAACAGGAAAAGATCGATACGAATACTGCTCTGAACAACAAGAACTTCCGTAAGGCTATGCTCCATGCATTCGATAAGGAAACTTGGAATGCGGTTACCCGTGGTGAAGAACTTGCTCTGACCAATGTCCGTAACATGTATACACACCCTGAATTCGTTTCTCTGTCCGGGGATACAACAGTTGATGGTCATACATTTGCTGCCGGTACATTCTACGGTGAAATGGTTCAGTACTATCTCGATGAGATGGATGCTCATATCCAGGTCGCTGATGGTGTCAACGGATGGTTCGATCTGGACTATGCGAAGGAATGCCTCGATGCTGCGAAAGAAGAACTTGGTGATACAGTAACATGGCCGATCAAGATCGACGTTGTTTACTACTCCGCAAGTGATTCCAATGCTGCACAGGCTAACGCATACAAGGAAATCATGGAAACCAACCTTGGTGCTGACAATGTTGTTGTCAACCTGGTTGAAACAACTACAGCGGATGACTTCTATGCTTGTGGCTATCGTGCATCCAATGGTGAAGCAGGCAACTTCGATATGTTCTATGGTTCCGGTTGGGGTCCTGACTATGGTGACCCGTCCACTTACCTGGATACATTCCTGGGCGGCGGTGCCGGCTATATGACAAAGGTTGTTGGTTTGTACTAATTCATTGTTAAGCTGAGAACACACATAAGAGGGAAACCTCTTATGTGTGTTTCTTACAATTCATTTTGTATGAAACGCTAAACTGATTTTTTACAAACGTAAAAGATGAGTTTAGCATTTCATCTTATCGGGATACGGAAAAGGAGGGGAAGAATAGAAAATCATGAGGAAATATCTGCGAAGAAGAATACTATTCTCGATTTTCTCACTTCTTGTTGTTGTCATGGTGGTTATGCTTCTGGTCTATACAATGATCGAGAGAAGCGTTATATTTCAGCAGGATGATGTGTGGAATAAAAAGAGTAATAATGACCGTATAACGTATGAGTATGCGCAGTACCAGAAATACGGGTATTTAACTTATGTAGATTACACGAGTTTTTTACGTGATAAGTACATTGAAAAGTATGATGCGAATACCTATACGGAAAAACAGGATTACCTGGATGACAAGGCTGTAATTCAGGATGCCAAGGCATATCTGAAGAACGCTTCGGTACAGGAATTTATCTCCATGTATGAGGGTAAAGGATATACGATCCGTTATCTTGAACCATTAAAATATCGTAACGGCGGCACAAAACCGGGCGGCAACGGCTCACTTCTTGCGATTACGGAGAAGAGTGTAGTTAACCGTCTGTGGAATTATATCAAAGGGTTTATCACCGTAGAAACAACTAAGGATATTAAGGATCCGGAACTGACAGAACGGTATATCCGGGTGGAAAAAGATCCGTATTCCGGCTTGTTTGCGGTTGTGGGTTCCGGTACACAGCACAAGTATCTGCTGTATTTTGACGGTCGTTTCCCGTTCATTCATCAGAACTGGATCCATCTCAATCTGGGAACTTCCTATACACGTTTCCGCGGACAGGAAATCACAGATGTCATCAACAGTCCTACAGGTGATTTGAAGCCGAAAAGACAGCAGTATCCCGCCATGCTGGGAACCGATGAGTATGTCAATATAGCAGTTGATTTCCACACGTTAACGTATAACTCCGGTATTGTCAGTGATGTGGAGAAGAGACAGTTCAATGACAAATACACGGTATATTCCTACAGACGTTCGGGATTATCCATGCTGGAGAATTCCTTCGTGATTGGTATTATCGCGACATTGATCGCGTATGCTCTGGGTCTCCCGCTTGGTATGACCATGGCCAGACATAAGGATGGTCTGGGTGATAAACTCGGCAATGCGTATATCATCTTTATTATCGCGGTTCCGAGACTCGCGTATATCTTCATGCTTGCGGCTTTAGGTACGACACTGTTCCATCTGCCGTATAAGTTTGCGAACGCAGAGGTGCGGATCCTGGCGTATGTTTTACCTACGATCTCTATGGCGCTTCCTGCCATCGGAGGTCTGATGAAGTGGATGCGCAGATACATGATCGACCAGATGAATTCGGACTACGTCAAGTTTGCGAGGGCCGAAGGCCTCTCCGAAAAAGAGATCTTCAATATCCATATTTCCAAGAACGCGATGATCTATCTGGTTCACGGAATCCCGGCAGAGATTCTGGGATGTCTGGTCGGTGCGATCATTACGGAACGTGTGTATTCTGTGCCTGGTGTAGGTAACCTGCTTACCCTGGCAATCAACTCGCATGACAACGGAATTATCGTAGCCTGTACGGTATTCTATACATCCTTGTCAATTATTGCCCTGATCCTGGGTGATTTACTGCTGACGAAGTATGATCCTCGTATTTCGCTGTCTGAAGATTCAGGAGGTGGCCGATAATGTCTGAACTGAAAAATATGACACCTGAAGAGCGTAAGGCATTATTCACTTTCGTGGATAACGATGCGATTTCTTCGGAGAAGATCGTAGCTCCGCGGTATTCCTACTGGCGCAGTGTATTCCGTGTGTTCTTCCGCAAGAAGATCAACATTTTCTGTCTGGTCGTTCTTACGCTGATCCTGCTGATCTCCTTTATCATGCCGTATTTCTGGCCGTATAACCTGATGGAGAACGTATCCCGGGCAACTTCCTATAACCTGTCGCCAAAGGCTGCACAGGCATATTTCGGGGGATTCTCAATAAAGTGGCTTCTGGGTACAGGTTCCTATGGGAATTCCATCCTGTACGGTATCGTTTCTTCCGCACGTACAAGTCTTCTGCTGGCGATTATCTGTGCTGCCATCAATATGACACTTGGTATTATCATCGGTGCTATCTGGGGTTATTCCAAGCGTTTTGACTCCGTCATGCTGGTAATATACAACATTATCGCCAATGTTCCTTATATCCTGCTGATTTCAGTTCTGGTATATATTATTGGTTCCGGTTTCTGGAGTTTTATCTTTGCGCTGACGGTTACCGGCTGGCTGGGTATCGCGTACTTCTTCCGTACCCAGGTCATGATCATCCGTGACCGTGAGTATTCCCTGGCTTCGAGATGTCTCGGTACTCCGGTGACACGCGTGATCTCCAAGAATATCCTGCCTTTCCTGACATCCGTCATCGTTACGTTACTGGCAACGGAATTACCTTCCTATATCTCCATGGAAGTATTCCTTTCCTATATCGGTGTCGGTTTAAGTGCTACGATTCCTTCTCTGGGAAGAATGATCCAGCAGGCACAGACAGCCTTCCTGACCTATCCTTGGGAATTCTGGCCGCCTGTATTCATCGCTTCGGCAATCACGATCATTCTGTACGTTCTTGGACAGAATCTTGCGGACGCATCCGATCCGCGTACACATATGTAACAGGAGGTGCGTACAATGAGTGAAAATAACGAAAAGAAAGTCCTTCTGTCACTGAAAAATGTAGAAGTTAAATTCAATGTCCGCGGCCGTATCCTGACAGCGATCCGGAATGTATCCCTGGATATCTATGAGAATGAATCTCTGGCGATCGTTGGTGAATCCGGTTCCGGTAAGTCTGTATTGACCAAAACATTTGCGGGTATGCTGGATTCCAACGGATTTATTCCGCAGGGAAGTATCATCTTCTCTGATGATGAAATTTCCAAAACAGAGATCAAATTAGATGGCAAGAATAAACAACTCTTTGACTGGGCGCTGGATATGCTGAACAAGCATTCTGTTCTGGAAAGAGGTTCTCAGGAATTCCGCAGGATCTCCGAGATCAACAATGAGATCAAATATGCCAAGACTCTGACACCGGATGAAGAAATCGAATTCAATGCACGTGCGAAGAAAGCTTCCGATGATGTTGTCGATAAGCGTAACTATCTGCAGACACTGGATAAGAAGATCGATGCGGAAGAAATCAAGACTGTAGAAGTACAGATCAAGGAACTGGAAAAGATCCGTGACAGTATTGAAGAAGAGAAGAAAGCACTGCTGAAACAGCGTGTGGAAATCTATAACAACAACCACGAGAAACTGCAGCAGAACGAAGCTTTGCTGGCTGAATTAAAGAAGACCCGTGAAGAAAAGATCAAAGCAGAAGAAGTTCCGGGGAATACCAACGGCCTGCCGGAAGAAATCCTGGAAAGAAACAAGCGTATTGCGTATGAGATCGTCCTGTCCATCGGCAGGTATCCGTTACGTCAACAGTTCACCTTTAAACGTAAACTGGATAAAGCTTTTGAACTTGCGATGAGTCTGGGAGAAGATCTCAGTAATCCAGATGTTCTGAACAAGATCTTTGAAGTTTGTACATTCCGTGTAGAATACCGCTCGTTTGACGAAAGTACGCAGACAATTCATGGCTATGCCATTATCGACTGCGCGAAGATCAAGCTGGCGGAAGACTGGCAGAAGATCCGCGGCCGCCGTATCGCAACGGTATTCCAGGATCCGATGACCTCCCTGAACCCGGTCATCACGATCGGTAACCAGATCAAGACGGTTATTCTCAAGCATCAGAAGTGCTCGGACGCAGAAGCTCGTGAGCGCACGATTGATATCATGCGTAAGGTAGGTATTCCTGATCCGGAAACACGTTTTGATGACTATCCGTTTGAATATTCCGGCGGTATGCGTCAGAGAATCGTTATCGCGATTGCCTTGTCCTGTCAGCCGAAGATCCTGATCTGTGATGAACCGACAACCGCTTTGGACGTTACCATCCAGGCGCAGATCATCCGTCTGATCAAGGACCTGCAGAAAGAACTGGGCTTTACCACTGTATATATCACGCATGACCTCGGCGTTGTCGCAAACGTGGCAGAGCGTGTCGCTGTATTATATGCCGGCCAAATCGTGGAAATCGGTACGGTAGAAGAAATCTTCTATGATCCTCGTCATCCGTATACCTGGGCATTGTTAAGCTCACTGCCGCAGTTATCCACGAAGGGATCCGACCTGTTCTCCATCCCGGGAACACCGCCGTCCCTCTACAACAAGATCGTCGGTGACGCATTTGCGCCGAGAAACCAGTACGCGATGGCTATCGATCTGGTAGAAGAACCGCCGATGTTCCAGGTCAGTGAAACACACTTCGCCAAGACCTGGCTGCTGGATCCGGACGCACCGAAAGTAGAAGCACCGGAGAATATCCGTAACCTTCATGAGAAGATCAAGAAGACCCATATTGACTTTGAAGCCTAGAAAGGAGACCGAGAATGTCAGAAAGTGAAAAGAAAGTACTGCTTTCCATACAAAATCTGGATGTTGTTTTCGGCCGTGGAAAGAAGGCATTCAAAGCGGTAGATAATGTCAGCTTTGACATCTACAAGGGTGAGACACTGTCCCTGGTCGGAGAATCCGGTTCCGGTAAGACAACCATCGGACGTGCTATTGTCAGGATCAATCCCTGTTCCGCCGGTGCTATTTACTATGACGGAAAGAAGATCTCCGGCAAGCTCTCTGCCAAGGAAGACAGGGAAGTGATTCGTAAGATCCAGATGATCTTCCAGGATCCTGCCGCATCCCTGAATGAAAGAGCGACGATTGAATACATTATCTCGGAAGGCTTATATAACTTCCATCTATACAAGGATGAGAAAGACCGTATCGCCAAGATTGAAAAGATCGTGGAAGATGTCGGTTTACTTCCGGAACATCTAACCCGTTATCCCCATGAGTTCTCCGGCGGACAGAGACAGCGTGTAGGTCTGGCAAGATCCATCGTCATGGAGCCGGAATTCATTGTTGCGGATGAACCGATTTCCGCATTGGATGTATCAATCCGAGCCCAGGTATTGAACCTGTTGAAGAAGTTCCAGGTGGAACGCGGACTGACGTATCTGTTCATTGCGCATGATCTTTCCATCGTACGTTTCATCAGCGATCGTATTGTCGTTATCTACAAGGGTAAGATCATGGAGATTGCGGAGAGCGAAGAATTATTCGCATATCCGTTACATCCTTATACCAAGTCTCTGATTTCCGCGATTCCGGTACCGGATCCGATCATTGAAAAGAGTAAGAAACTCTTTATCTATGATCCGCAGAATATGCATGACTATTCTGTAGAGAAACCGGAACTGGTTGACCTCGGCAACGGACATTTCGTATCCGGCAATTCCGCTGAGATCGAGAAATATAAGAAGATTCGTTTTGGTGAATGATCCCTGGTATGGAAAGGGAAGAAATAGTCATCAGTACAAAGAATAAAAAGCTGAGAACGGTACTTTTCGTTCTTGCTTTTTTCGTTGCGGTTTCCGCGTTTGCGTACGGCATTACTTCGCTGGGTCATAAAGATCCCGGATATCATGAAGTAGAAGTCAGCGAGTATAAGAAGGTTGAATTGTTCGACACCGGCATTCATCTGTATTATTCTTTTGAAGGGAACAGCAACCAGATCAAACGGCAGATCAATGAGTTGAAAGAAATCTATACCACAGCCCTTGATCATGCCTGGAAGATGATGGACAAGTGCACAGAACACGAAGGATATCACAACCTGGCATATCTGAATCATCACTTGAATGAAGACGTGGAAGTTGATGAAGAACTTGTCAGGATTCTGCAGGATGCCTGGCAGAAGTCCGATACACGGAAATATTCTGTGTTTGCAGGACCGTTGTTTGACCAGTGGAAGGAGATCCTGAACGCGGATGATCCGCAGACTTTTGATCCGCTGAACAACGAGGTTGAAAGACAACGTCTGGAAGAACTCTGCGCCTGTCTTCAGGATCCGCAGAACTACGATCTCCGCTTTCAGGGGAATACCGTACACGTGTATGTCAGTGATACTTTCCTGACAGTACTCAAAGACAGTGAATATCCGGAAGAAATCCTGGATCTGAATCTTCTGCGTGACGCATATCTGCTGGAGAATATCCGGGATCAGTTAGCCGGACAAGGCTGGCGGAAAGGGTATCTCGAAAGCGAAAAGGGAATGATTCTCGGACTTGGAGAGATGCCGGTACAGGAGTGTGTTCTCTACACATACGATGAGGATGTTGTGCAGGCGGGAAGTTTTCCGGTGCAGGAAAAGACCGCGGTCTGCCGGCTCAAGACATTCTCTGCCGGCGAAACAGGATATTACGTTCTGGAAGAGGATTCCCCGGTATTCCGTCATCCGTATCTGGAACTTACCGGTTATCCAAGAAACGATATACGCAGCCTGTACGTGGTGGATGATACAGGAGATCTGATTGAAACCTCCTATCAGGCAGCTGTGAGCGATCCGGAGGCGATTCACGTACCGTGGAAGTGTATCTATACCTTGTCCGAGGATCCTGTGCACTGGATCACTGATACACCGGAATTCTTTACCCTGAACCAGCAGAATTAAACAGGCTTGCCAGGCTGGGGATTTCCTCAAGAATCCCATAGTTTTGGTACACCTGCGTTGAATAACAAAGTGGTCAATGCTATAATGACATCAAATATCGGAGGTATTTAACGATGGGCTTAATGGATAAAATGAAGAACTTTATTGCACCGGCAGACGATGAATACGAAGACGATGAAGTCACGGAAGAAATCGAATATCGTCCCAGTGAAACAAAACCGCTCAGCAAGTATGAAGAAACAAATAACGCCAAGGTCCGCAATACAGTAAATGCGGATACCAAGATGGTATTGTTTGAGCCGCGTACTCTGGAAGAAGCAGAAGAAATCGCTGCGCATCTCAAGCAGAGACAGGCTGTTGTAGTCAACCTGCACAGACTGCAGAGAGAATATGCACAGAGAACGATGGACTTCCTGACCGGTGCGGTATTCGCATTGGACGGCAAGATCCAGAAGATCGGACACAATGTGATTCTTTGTTCACCAAAGTCTATCGGTGTTGACGGAGAAATCTCGCTTGACAACGGCGACGAATAATCATCCGGATTATATACAGTTATTAGTACATCTGCGGGATCTGCAGAGACAATCGGAAATTCAGTACAGACATACCGAATCGGGTTTTCTTAGTGAAGAAGAACAGGCATATGTCATGCGTGAATTCCCGGAAGGAGACCGGATACGCTATGACGGCGGATATCCCGGAGCCAGAAAAAAGAAAGTCATTTTTCTCAGAGATGAGGAAGATGACTTTTCTGATATTGTATGCATACAGGCAGAAGTAGATGACCGATTCCGTAAGATCGGACACCGGGATATACTTGGTTCCCTGATGAGCCTTCAGATTGATCGTAAGAGCTTTGGAGATCTCTGGATCCGTGACGGGAAGATCAACATCTATACTACGGAAGCGATGGCCAGATTCCTGATTGATCATCTGATCCGGATTGCCAATCTGAATGTGTCCTTTGCGGTTACGGATGAACACCCTGTACAGGAGTTTCAATACGAACGTCTGGAACTGGTGATCGCGGGTCTGCGCGCAGATGCGGTAACAGCCGCGTTAGCCCATGTAAGCCGCAGTGAAGCGCAGGAAATGATCCGCAGGGGACTTGTACAATTCAACCATGTGACGCTTGTCGATGTGGATGAAGTGTGCAATAATAACTGTACGATTTCTATCCGAGGAACCGGGCGTTTTACCTATGTGCGGGTGCTCCGGGAGACCAGAAAAGGAAGAATCGTAGCGGAATTTCTGAAATCAGTATAGGAGGGAGCAGCTTATGACGTCATCCAAACCGACATTTCGAGTCATGAAAAACGGTTATGATCGGTTCGCTGTAGATGATGCCATAGAGAAGTATGCGGCTCAGACAGAGGAACTGGAACGAAGAGTTCTTTTGTATCAGAATCAGCTGGCTGAGGCAGAGAAGAGGCTTCAGGAACTGCAGGTCCAGTACAGATCGCTGGAAAGCACTTCAGATGCGGAGAGGCAGGCGGCGGAGAATATCGCCAGGCTGTCACTCAGGGAGGCCAATGAGATCATCTCTACCGCCCAGCAGAATGCGGATCTGATCGTACACCAGGCACTGGTTACGGCAAGAGAGATACTGACAGAACTTTCGAGATTATATAACGATGCGGATTCGGTGAAGGGAATCACCAGGGAGAAATTACTGGCGCTGATCCGGGAACTGGATGAATTCCAGCTTCCGAAAATGCCGGATCTGTCATGGCTGATTGAAGCCGAAAAGAGAATGCGTTGATCAGGACACGTCTTAACGGGGAAAGCATAGAGAGCCTGTGGGTGGTGCAAACAGGACCGGAACCGTGAAAGAATATCACCTGTGAGCAATCGTAGTTACTGCGTTAAAGTATATTGAGGGCATGGGGTTATCCCGTGAACTAAGGTGGTACCGCGTGTAAAGCGTCCTTAGAGGGACGCTTTTTCCATGAAGGAGGAAAGAATATGGACTATAAGAATACGCTGGAAATGCCGAGAACTGACTTTGAGATGAGAGGTAATCTGGCAAAGAAAGAACCGGGAATTCTTGAACAGTGGGAGAAGAATGATTACTACCACCAGTTCCTGGCAAGACATGAGGGAGAGAAAGCCTATACGCTTCATGACGGCCCTCCGTACGCAAACGGAGATCTTCATGCGGGTACGGCAATGAACCGTATTATCAAGGACTTTATCATCCGTACACATGCGATGAGCGGTTACTATACACCATTCTTTCCGGGATGGGATACCCACGGTTTACCGATTGAGAACGCGATCCAGAAACTCGGTGTAGACCGCAAGAAGTTATCACCAGCAGACTTCCGTTCCCAGTGTGAAGCCTACGCGAAGAAACAGATTGCCCAGCAGATGGCTACCGAGAAACGTCTGGGACAGATTGCGGACTATGAACATCCGTATGTGACACTGGATAAGCATTTTGAGGCCAGACAGATTCGTGCGTTTGAGAAGATGGCTCTGGATGGATTTATCTTCCAGGGATTAAAACCGATCTACTGGTCACCTTACAATGAAACAGCGATCGCAGACTCTGAAATCATCTATAAAGATGTCAAGGATGCGACGATCTATCTGAAGTTTAAGGTTATCGACGGTAAAGGTATCCTGGATACCGATGATTACTTCATCATCTGGACCACAACACCGTGGACGATTCCCGCAAACCAGGCTGTGGCACTGAATAAGGATCTTACCTATGCGGAAGTACAGACAGAGAAGGGTAAACTGATCATGGTAGATTCTCTGATAGATTCCCTGCTGGCAAAATTCCAGCTGGAGAACCAGGGTGTACTCCGTACCTTCAAGGGCAGTGAACTGGAGTATGTGACATATCATCACGTTGTCCTGGACAAAGAGTGTGTCGTTATCAATGCGGACTATGTTTCGGATGTGGATGGTACAGGTTGTGTACATATCGCCGGCGGTCATGGTCTGGACGACTACTATGCGCTGATGGAATACGGTATCGGTCCGGTATGTACCGTAGACGAACGCGGATTCATGAATGAAGCCGCAGGACATTACCAGGGACTGACTTTTGAGGATTGTTCAAAGAAGATCATTACGGATACGAACGCAAACGGAAGTCTGCTGGCTGTAGAAACCGTAGTTCACAGCTATCCGCACGATGACCGTCTGAAGAAGAAAGTTATCTTCCGTGCCGCCAAACAGTGGTTCTGTTCCATTGAGAAGATCCGTGCTGAATTACTGGACCAGATCTCCAATCATGTCACATGGCATAACGAATGGGGTCAGGTACGTATGTACAACATGATCAAGGATCGTGGTGACTGGTGTATCTCCAGACAGAGATTATGGGGTGTTCCGATTCCGATCTTCTATTGTGAAGATGGTACGCCGATCATGGAGAAAGAAGTTTTTGACCATGTCGCAGATCTCTTTGACGAATATGGATCCAACGTATGGTTTGAACGTGAAGCGAGAGATCTTCTTCCGGAGGGTTATACCAATGAGAAGTCTCCGAATGGTATCTTTACCAAGGAATCCGATATTATGGATGTCTGGTTTGATTCCGGTTCTTCCTGGAATGAACTGATTGCGCGTGGTGACAATTATCCGTGTGATCTCTATTTTGAGGGTTCTGACCAGTACCGCGGATGGTTTAACTCATCCATGATCGTAGCGACGGCAGTTACCGGTACAGCGCCGTACAAGGAAGTACTGTCCCATGGTTATGTCTGTGACTCCAACGGTGAAAAGATGTCC
>JAFRMA010000024.1 GCA_017430925.1 Solobacterium sp.
AGATGTTCGATGCTAACAGGAATACAAGATTCAATATTTACGGTAATCCGGATGACAGGTTGAATTCTTATCAAAACGTCCATTACTTCGGCAGTTTCCTGCCGGATGAGTTACCGTCTGCCATTCATGGTAAATACGGACTGGTATGGGATGGAGAGGAAATTGACGGATGCAGCGGAGTTCTCGGTGAGTATACCAGGATCAATAATCCTCATAAACTGTCATTGTATGTTGCTTCAGGACTTCCGGTAATTGTCTGGAAAGAAGCTGCGATTGCAGAATTTGTTGAAAACTATGGAATCGGTATCAGTACAGATAGTATTACAAATTTGGAGGAACTGATTTCCATCCCGGATGAACAGTATACTCAGATGCAGGAGAATGTACTTCGTCTTCGCAAAAGCGTTATTAACGGTGAGCATCTGACCAAGATTCTGCAGACAATAGAGCGAGGTACCCATGAAACCGCTCGTTAGTATCATTACGCCTTGTTACAACGGTGAAAAGTATGCAGACCGGTATTTTCAGTCTGTTCTGAACCAGACATATGATCATCTGGAACTGATCTTTGTTAATGATGGATCAACAGACAGAACAGAAGAGATAGCACTTTCTTACAAGAAAAAACTGGAAGCGAAAGGCATTCAGTATACCTACCTGTATCAGGATAATGCCGGACAGGCAGCTGCTCTGAACAATGGATTGAAGATATTTCAGGGCGAATATCTGGTCTGGCCGGACAGCGATGACGAGATGACACCGGATAGTATCGAGAAGCGTGCAGCCTTTCTGGAAAGTCATCCTGATCTTGGCATCATGCGCAGTAACGGAACCGTAGTCAATGATGCGACTGGTGAAAAGAGAAGAATTGATAATAAAGATCACTTAGAGGCAGAAGATCTTTATGAAGATATCATGATGCTGAGAACATACGGGAATCCCGGACCGTATATGATCCGCAGAAGTCTTTTACTTGAATGCTATCCGGATCTGGATATCTTTGTTTCTCGAACCGGTCAGAACTGGCAGATCTATGTTCCTGCATTCAGCCGCAGTCTGTGCGGATATCTTGACGAAGATTTGTTCATCATACACGAACACGATGACAGTCATTCACGGTATTCCCGGACTGCAGAAGCAGAATACAAACGCTGGCATGGCTTTACGGAGATCCTGCTGAAAGGGATGGAAGCGGGAGTAAAGAATACAGATTATTATCGGAATCTGGTGAAAGAGAATGAAGCCAGGCAGATATTCTATTATGCAGTATCCATCAGAGATATTCCTACGATAAAGACGGAGTATCGTAACATGAAGAAATACGGTAAACCAACAACGAAGGAAACCCTGTTATACTGTAAATGTTTACTGGGCATGTAAGTATGAGTAAGTTTAAAGATATTGATATTCTGCAGTATATAAAGCTGAACTATCTTTCAAAGAATGTGATCCATGAGGGAAAAGGAAAGATCGTTCCTTTTCATGGTGCACATGTGGAACTGGGAGAGAACAGTAAGCTGATCATGCATGACGGGAGTCTGGAGATTGGCACAAATAAAGTCAAAGGATCCAAAGGTGAAACACTGATCAGGTTACGTAAAGATGCCACATGGAATGTAAATGGATACTGCGGTTTGTCATACGGAGTGACTGTAGAGGTAAATAGTCGTGCGGAATTCAATACCGGTTATCTTACCGTAAACACTAATTCCACAATTGTTGTTAATCAGAAGATAAGCATGGGAAACGATGTCATGATTGGCAGAAATACAGTGATCTATGACAGTGACTTCCACGTACTGAATGGTGAGAAATCCAGTAAAGAAGTGACGATCGGAGATCATGTTTGGATCGCTACAAATGTAACGGTTCTGAAGGGCGTGCATATCGGCGGAGGATCAGTGATCGGTGCCGGTACGATCGTGAAAGAAAACGTCCCGGATCATGTAATCTTTGGCAGTAAAGCAGAACATGTGATTCTCTCAGAGAACGCTGATTGGGAGAGATAAATATGTATTCTTTTCTGTACGGCTTGTACTACCATTTGCGCAGAGTGCAAAAAAAGCATCCTGATGAAAAGAGTGTGTATCATCGATTCAGTTCTTTTCTTATTGGTTATATTGAGGCCTACTATAATCTGTACGTTGTAAAACAGTTTCGTAATAAACCGTCACATGAGTCAGGGGTTACTGAAGTAAAAAGAGATCAGAAGATCATTATCTCTCTGACATCTTTTCCTGCTCGGATCAATGTTGTCTGGATCGCTATAGAGACCTTGTTGCGACAGTCCATGAAACCGGATGAGATCATTCTGTGGCTCTCAGAAGAACAGTTCCCAAACAGAGATGAAGATCTCCCAAAGGAACTAATACAGCAGAAAGAAAGAGGCTTAACGATCCGGTACTGTGATGATCTTCGCAGTCATAAGAAGTACTTCTATACGATGCAGGAAAACCCTGAGGACATGATTATTCTGGCAGACGATGACGTCTTTTACAGTAAAGATCTGGTTGAGAAACTGTACAGGCTTCATCAGGAGAATCCAGAAGATATCGTATGCATGGGTGTGGCATTGATTTATCCCGAGCTATCTACACCTCCTGATCAGTGGACAAGGCCCAGCTCGAGACAAATAATACAGCACTCAGAGATTGCGCAGCCTTTTACAGGGACAGGTTCGTTGTTTCCTCCGCATTGTTTAGATGAACGAGCTTTTGATAAAGAATTACTTCAACAATTATGTCCGTTTGCTGATGATCTTTGGCTGAAATATATGTCAATGAAAAAGGGAACATTAGTAACGGGAATTACTCCAGATCGTAATATGCCGGTATTTATATATGGAACTGCTCAAAGCGGATTATGGCATATTAACGGAGAACAGAAACAGAATGATGTTCAGTGGGAGAATATACTGCAGTATTTTGGAGATTTGAATGACAGTATACAGAAATAAACAAATTGATACTGCTAAAGGAATTCTGATGTCGTTGGTTATTCTGGGGCATGTTCTTCTTGCTTCCAATAATCTGCCTCAAGCAGGTTCCTTTCTTTTAAAGCTGATATATTCTTTCCATATGCCGGCTTTTTTGATAATCAGCGGAATCCTTTTTGACAGAGAAAGACAGAAAGGTAATAGTTTTCAAGCTTTCTTATTAGCCAGAGTCAAACATATCCTGATGCCATATTTTATCTTCGAAACATTAGGCGGAATCGTTCAGAATGTATTCACCTACGGCAACCGGGAAGCTGCTTTAGCCGTGTTGACGAGAATAGTGACATTTCGGATGTATGTTGGTGCTGACTGGTATCTGTTAACTTATTTTTTTGCGATCATTTTGGTATATTTGGCTAACAAATATATTCAAAATAATCATTATCTTCTTATTTCTGCTTTTCTCTTGTTTGTGGTTGTATCAGTATCCCAAAATCAGTTACTCAACGAACTATCAGTGTTTATACTTCGTATACTATTGGTATATTCGTTGATTGTTTTCGGTATTTTCCTGAAGGATACATTATTGTCCTACAGCTTGAAAAAGATATTAATTGCAGGCGTGTGTTTCACTTTATCTGTCGGCTTAAATATAATAATATTTATGCATGCAGTTATGCTTGGAAATCCTTTGTTGTTCTTACTGGGAGGAATCAGCGCAACATATCTGGTCATTCAGCTGGCCGCGATCATTAAGAATAACCTGATCAATATGTTTGGCAGGTATTCTATTGTACCTATGGGTATTCATCAGGATATAATATGGATCTTTGGCTGGTTTTTCGGATTGAATGGAGCCAGTCCTTTGATAATACTCAATGCAGCTGCAATATATTTACTTTGTATATCTGCTACAATGATGTACAGAAGTATAGTCGGAAAGGAATAACCATGAATCCGTTTGTTGAGAAAAAAGCGATTCAGTTGCGCAATAAAATACATGGCAGCAGTGGCCAGGTCCATCTGCCTGATCATCATAGTGCTGGCAATACAATCACTGTTAACGGAGAGAACTCTGACTTACGTGTTAACGAGAACGGATATATGAGGAACTGTTTTTGTGATGTGAAAGGTAATGATAATCATATCTCTATCGGTAATCATTCATGGTTAGCCGATCGCTGCAGTATACGAATCTCAGGGAATAATAATATTCTTGAAATAGGGGAAAACTGTTCGCTTCAGAACTGTTCTGTATTCATTGCCGGAGATAATAACACAATCCGGATTGATGATAATGTAAGTGCTGTATTTACATCTTTTCACATGGAGAAGGAAAACAATACAGTAAAGGTCGGTATGCATACCAGTCTTCATGGTCGGGATAATGGGACAATTGAGTTTGTTCTTGAAGAGTCAACTACTATCACTGTTAAAGAGGATTGCATGATCTCGAATGATGTTAGTTTCAGGAGTTCTGATTCGCACAGTATTATCAATGACAAGGGAGAACGGATCAACCACGCAAAAGATATTGTGGTGAATGATCATGTGTGGATTGGAATGAGATCACTGGTTCTTAAAGGAACGGTAATACAGAAAAACAGCATTATTGGTGCTGGAAGTATATGTAATAAAGTCTATGAGAAAGAAAACTGTATGATTGCTGGAAATCCGGCAAAGATTATCAAAGAGAATGTGAACTGGTCAAGAGATAGACTGTAGGAGAAGTTATGCCTAAGATCAGTGTAATTGTACCGGTGTATAATACCGAACAATATTTAAGACAATGTGTGGACAGTATTCTTTGCCAGACATTTTCGGATTTTGAACTGATTCTGGTAGACGATGGAAGTACAGACAGCAGCGGGATAATATGCGATGAATTCGCTAAAAATGATCCGAGAGTTATTATTCTTCACCAAGAGAATAGAGGACAAGCAGCTGCACGAAATACAGCCGTTAAGATGTCCAGAACAGATTTGATCGCATTTGTGGATAGTGATGATATGATTCATCCGCAATATTTCGCTAGATTGTATAAGAATATCATTGCTGATGAAAATATCAGTTGCTGTGGGGTCATCGAAAGTGAGATTAAACCTAATTGGAGTGAATCAAACTCAGATGAATCTGCGAGCATATACAAGATTGATGAGGTTTTTCTAACCGGTAATAAGGTGAACGATTATATAGGTCAAACAGCTTGGGCGAAACTCATTAGAAAGGAAATTCTTTTAGAATACCCATTTACTGAAGGAAGAGTATTTGAAGATAATGCTGTCGTTAAAAAATGGTTATATGCTGCTGGGAAGATAGCAGTGTTAATAGAACCCTTATATTTTTATAGAATTAATTCTACTGGAACCTCTAAAGGAAACTTTAATGCAGAAAAGGTTAGAGATGTTCTATGGTCTCGAGATGAAATAATAAACTATTATAAAGAAAAAGGACTATATATAGCTTATAAGCAGGCTGCTGCGGATTATATACGTTTTGCTATCAATTTGTACTACAAATTACGAAAAATAGATAAAGCCAACGCAGCGATATTAAAGCAAGATATCTTAAAGAGATATGAAGAGTATAGACACTCTATACCCTTTTCAAAGGCAGATAATCGATTTGTATTAGAATTAAAGCATCCAAGGCTGATGTGGCTCTATTGGAAAATGAACGCTATAATAAAGCGTAAAGATTGAATAAATAGCAAAAAGAAATCTATGTCTGAAAGAAGAATCGAGAATATACACCACACACACATCACTTCCAAGAGGAAATGGTATGAATTAAATCTAAAAGAGGTATGGCAATACCGTGATTTAATAGTCCTCTTTACGAAGAGAACATTTTCATTGCGCTATAAGCAGACGATCCTTGGCCCTGCCTGGTTGTTCTTAAATCCCTTTTTAACCAGTGTTGTGTATACCGTAGTTTTTGGTAATATTGCCAAGATCGATACTAACGGAATACCGCATATTCTGTTTTATTTGACGAGTACAGCCATCTGGGCTTTCTTTTCGGAAAGTATCACAAGAAATGCACAGACCTTTACATCTAATGCGAATGTATTCGGGAAAGTATACTTCCCACGATTAACAGTACCTGTATCGAATATCCTGTCTGCAGCGATCCAGTTTTGTATTCAGATGATCATGGTAGGAATTTTCCTTGCATATTATGTTATGAAGGGAATGGTATCTCCGAACTGGCCGTACTTTCTCTTAATACCTGTGGTTCTGATTCATTTAGGGATCATGGGTATGGGTTTTGGCATCATCATTTCCAGTCTTACAACTAAATACCGTGATCTCGGTATCCTGGTAACTTTTGGTGTGCAGCTGTGGATGTATGGCACACCGATCGTTTATCCCTTATCGGAGATTGGTGATGGTTTATTAAAAACCGCTGTTATGATCAATCCTGTTACCATGCCTGTAGAGCTGTTCCGCTATGCAGTACTTGGCCAGGGAACAGTTCTTCCGGAATACCTGGTACTGTCCTGGATCATAACGATCCTTGTAGTACTATTCGGTATTATGATCTTTAACCGTGTGGAAAAAACCTTCATGGATACAGTATAGGAGAGTATGTATGAGTGAGAATAACAGAGAAATAGCCATCAAGCTCTCCGGTGTTAAAAAGATGTACAAGCTTGGTCAGATCGGAGGAGGTACACTCCAAGGTGATCTGCAGTCCTGGTGGGCAAGAGTCAGAGGAAAAGAAGATCCTAATACCATGATTGGTCAGAAACAGAGACTTGTGGGACAGACATTCATGGCTTTAAACGGAATAGATCTGACCATCTATCAGGGAGAAGCTTTGGGTATTATTGGTGCTAACGGTGCCGGTAAGAGTACCATGTTAAAACTGCTGTCTAAAGTCACTGCACCTTCAGACGGAGAGATAGATATATATGGCAGAGTTGCATCGATGCTGGAAGTAGGCACTGGTTTTAATGGTGAGATGACCGGCAGAGAAAACATATACATGAATGGTGCGATCCTGGGTATGACCAAGGCGGAGATCGATGCCAAAATGGAAGATATTATAGAGTTTTCTGAAGTCAGAGAATTTATAGACACACCGGTAAAGAGATACTCTTCCGGTATGTATGTAAAGCTTGCATTCTCTGTAGCAGCACATCTGGACAGTGAGATCATGATCATGGATGAAGTACTTGCTGTGGGTGATATGGCATTCCAGAAGAAATGCTTAACGAAGATGAGAGAAGCTGCTAACAAGGAAGGCAGAACAGTACTCTATGTCTCCCATAACATGAATACCATTAGGCAGCTATGTGACAGATGTATTGTACTGGATAAAGGAAAGATCATCTTTGATGGTGATGTGGAAGAAGCGATAGATATTTATCTTGGCACTACAGGTGTCATGAGTACATATTACGATTTCTTACAACCCACTCAGTTAAACAGAAATGCAAAAGGGAAAGTACTTTTCAAGTACCTGAAAACACTCAATTCAGCAGACATGAAGTTTTATTCAGACAGCAGAATTGAAATGGAAATTGCATTAGCAGCGCCAAAACCTTTGGAGAAAGTTAAGCTGAGATTTGAGGTCCGATATCAGAACGGGATAACATCCGGAACCTCTTTTCTGGATAAACCATTCAATCTTTTAGAAGGTGATAACACAGTTACTTTACATTTTGATACTACACATTTCGTGGCGGGAAAATACTACGTGGATTTAGTCGCTTATATATACAATCAATTTGGTAATGAAGAATACTTAAATGGTATCTATCCCGGATTTGCGTTTGAAATCATAGAAGATATTAACGAAAACAATGAACTTGTTTGGCTGCCTCAATATTGGGGAAGTGTACATCTTCATGATACAGTGTTAGTTAAATAGTAATAAAGGACTTTTAAAGGTAATTAATAATATGGAACAGATACTCTTAAGCATCATCATCCCCTTATACAACGGCGGAAAATTCATCGAACAGTTGGTAAATAATATCGTTCTTCATAATAGTGATTCTTTTCCTTATGAGATCATTCTGGTTAATGACGGGTCTCCCGATAATACTGCCGATGTTTGCCGAGGTCTTACGCAGAAGTATTCAAACATTAAGTATGTAGAAAAAGAAAATGGGGGAATTGCTTCTGCCAGGAATGCAGGACTCGAACATGCTGCAGGCATGTATATAACATTTGCCGATCAGGATGATACTGTGATCGCCGGTTATAAACCGTTTATAGAGAAGTGTATTGCTGATAATCTGGATATGCTGGTTACCTCCTCGTACAATAAGCGCATCAATGACGAGAAGATCAGTAAGCGCACGTTCCCAGATATGATTATCAATGATACGACGATGATCAAGAAGATCGCCGGAAAACTGATTGATGGGGATTTTCTTTCTGATGACAGCGCTCCGTTTATATCTGTATCTGTTTGGAATGCACTGTATAGGAAAGGTATGATTCTGGAGAATAACACCAGATTCAAGGTGTTTATAGATTACGAAGATGACTGGATCTTTAATATAGAAAATCTAATTAACGCTAAGAAGATTGCTCTTTCGTCTGAAGGCTACTACTGCTGGATCATTCGTGAAGGCTCGGAGTCCCATCGCACTAAGTATATTAAAGATCTTCTTGCGAAGAGAAAGAACTGGATGGTGTGGATATCGGAAATCATTGAAAAACTGGGGATCGAGCCAAGCCGAGCAGAATCATTTATCAGAGATGTACTCATTCCCAGAAATATCATGATGTGCTTCAACAATGCATGTTGGAATGATAAAGCATCAGAAACCGAAAAATTCAAGGAGATCAGTGAAGCACTTGGTCCGGAAGGATGGAATATTGCCTCGGTTAAGTTGGGCTCTGTTAAGGAAATGTCAGCTTCCAATAAGCTTCTGTTAAGAATACTAAAGCAGAATCATGTTAAATTGGCTTACTACTGCAATCGGAGTGTATTCAAAAACCGATTCCACTAAAGGAATGGTTTAAGTAATATTCGAGAGGAAAGGGATTTATGAAGCAGTTTGAATTTATTGAAACAGATATCCCCGGCGTTATAGAAATCCAACCAACAGTCCATTACGATTCCAGAGGGTATTTCATTGAAACTTATCAGAAGGACCTTTTTGTGGAAGCGGGAATCAACAAAGAGTTCGTGCAGGACAATGAGAGTATGAGTTCTAAAGGAGTACTACGTGGGTTGCATTTCCAAAAAAGACATACACAAGCGAAACTGATTCGTGTTACCAAAGGGATAATCTTTGATGTTGCTGTAGACTGCAGACCGAATTCTCCTACTTTCGGTAAATGGACGAGTGTTGTGTTAGATGAAAACAAGAAAAACCTATTCTATGTTCCGGAAGGGTTTGCACATGGCTTTCTGGTCTTGTCCGACTATGCTGAGTTTGCCTACAAATGTACAGATTTTTATGATCCCGAATCAGAGGGGGGAATTCTCTGGAATGATCCTACAATAGGAATCAAATGGCCGGAGCTGGATATCCCGTTTATAACAAGCGACAGGGATAAAAAGCAGTTACTGTTTAAAGATCAGGATTTCGACTACTTCAGGAAATATTGAAATCTGAAAGAATCTGCTTGGAGAAACGGAGGACTGACCAGAATGAGCATACTTGTTACCGGAGTAAACGGACAGTTAGGCCATGATGTTATTGAAGAGCTGAACAGAAGAGGTATTCCTGCTGTCGGCATCGATAAGGATGATTTGGATATTACAGACAGCTCTGCTGTACATGCATACATTCGTGATTTACAGCCTACGGCAGTGATCCATTGTGCAGCATATACAGCAGTAGATAAAGCAGAAACAGAGCCCGAAGAGTGTTATAAGGTAAACCGTGACGGAACTCGGTATATTGCGGAAGCCTGCCGTGATAACGATTCATCCATGCTGTATATCTCTACAGATTACGTATTTCCGGGTGTTGGTGATATACCGTTTGAAACAGATGATGAGACCGGTCCGATGAATGTTTACGGGGCATCCAAACTGGCCGGAGAGACAGCCGTCAAAGAGATACTGACGAAGTATTATATCGTACGTATATCCTGGCTGTTCGGAACTAACGGTCATAATTATGTAAAGACAATGCTGAAATTATCGCAGACCAGAGATTCGCTTACAATCGTAGATGATCAGGTTGGATCTCCGACATATTCAGCAGATCTTGCTGTTTTGCTTTGTGATATTATCACGAGCGAGAGATACGGAACCTACCACGCACATAATGAAGGTGAGTGTTCGTGGGCAGAATTTTCACGCGAGATATTTAAACTTGCAGGAAGGGATACATCAGTGATTCCTATCTGCAGTGAAGAATATGAAACTTTGGCTGTACGGCCTAAAAATTCCCGTCTGTCCCTAAAGTCTTTGGATGATGCCGGGTTTGCACATTTGCCGCATTGGCGGGATGCTTTGAAGAGGTATCTACTAATAGAAATCTCGGAAAAAGATAATATGAGCCAATAATTATTACTCCTCAAAAGCATGCATAGGCTTCCACAAGTTTTAACTAAGAATTAAAGAATTATATTCGCTTATATAATTCTTTCAACACTTTAACGATAGTATTATTAAATGACGTTTTGACAGGTATTCTAGCCGCATTAATATAAGACTGGATATCACCTTTTTTTAAAAGATTTGCCGGTTCCCAGTTCACCGGATTCTCACGATAATACTGCTGTGCAAGTTTGAATCTTGGTAATGCTAAAGTCTTTATAATTAACTGCCGAAGCTCATTATCATTTAGATGTTGTGAGGCTTCTTTTATGTATGATAGAAACCAACCGGCCATTTCGAAATATAGAAGTCGTTCGATTCTCTGGCAATCATCTTCTTCTCGTTTATCGAGGAACTTCAGCTGATACTTTTTGATGGCATCCAGATCGTCCATGGCATGCATGGAAAACTTGCTTGTACCGCCGGTAGATTGCTGATAAGCATAGAGAATATCGGACAGATAATATGCATTATCAATTGACTGGAGCAGGTGTAAGTTCATGATAAGATCGTCTCCCCAAAACACTCTCTCTGCCTGTTCAGGAAGGTGGTTAAGAAGTTTGTTATTGTATAGTTTATTACAGAGATTCGTTGTCAGATTTGAAGTGTCCCAGAAACTGCATAGTAGTTTAGGATATTCATTCCTGTAAAACGTTTGTTTATCAACGAGCTTATTCTGTTTTACCAGCTGTACCGAGCGATAAAGATGATTATACTTTTTGATGAATCCAAATTGTACAACTGAGGGTTCATCATCCAGGTTGAATACTTTATCATACAATCTTTGGAATACAGACTTGTTGCGATAGTAATCATCCGCATCACAATACGTAAAATACCTGCTTGTGACGAATCTTGTTCCGTACAGACGGGCAGAGAATGATCCTTGATTTTCAGTCTCATGGTATTTAAATCGGCTGTCCCGGGAACTGTAGCTTTGGCATATTACCGAACTACTGTCAGTAGATCCATCATTAACCATGATCACTTCATAATTAGTAAAAGACTGGGATGCGATGGAATCTAAGCATCTTGTTAAGTATTTCTCCGCATTGTATATCGGGATAATAATTGTGATCCAACTCTGTTCGTTCATTTCTTTTAAATTATATATTACACCACGCTTTTAAGGATATCAGGTATTTACACCGGCAGGTATTACTTTCCCCTGAAATCCACTACTACTACCTCCGGTATATTATTCACCCGTGGTATTTTTTCTGTACTTCCCAATCCCCTTGACAGGATCATATGCTTGTTCCCATCAGAGGAGTCATATAAACCATATTCCTTTCCACAGAACCATCCCTGATCCGGTGCATATAATCCGCCGATGAGGGGAATCTGTATCTGCCCTCCGTGAGAATGTCCGCTGAATATACAATCTACATCCCATGCGTCCAGTGAGCCGTTAATGATCCAGCATACCGGCATATGACACATCAGGATCGTATACAGATCTGTATCCTGGTATTCCTTCAGGAAGTCTGATTCCTGCTTACGATTATTCTCTATCGCATATCTCTCCGGCAGGCAGTAACCGTAGATTCCTCCAAGACGTACATCCTGTCCGTTAATGGAAATATCTTCCCAAGCATATTCCAGCACATGTGCACCCGCTTCCTCGTATACTGCTGTGATATCTGTTCCGTAACGTTGCTCATAAACATCCTCATGATTCCCGTAGGAGACATATACAGGTGCTATCGGAGCCAGGCTGCGGATCAGTTCTTCTGCAATCTCTGTCGTCTCTTCGTCATAGTTCAGCAGATCTCCGGTAATCAGAATCATATCCGCATCCTGCTGCCTGACCAGGGATACCAGTTCCTCGTTGTTTTCCCCGAATACACTGTTATGCAGATCGGTAAGCTGGACGACGCGGAAATCATGAGAAAGCCTGTCCGAGGTAATCTCGTAGTATGAACATTCCAGCCAGTTCTTTGATGTATAAATACTAAAACCTGTCAGGATGATCAGTAGCAGTAAGATAATGACAACGATCTTTTTCATCGTCTGTATCATACCGCAATCCTGTGCATGAAGGAAAACAGAAATATCTTCCAGTTGTTAAATTCCGATAAATGATAGACAATTTAAACATGAGTGAAGACAGAAACCAGACAACAGAGACAGCAGCATTCCGTTCTCTGGACACATTATATAAACGCTGGAAAGAAGGCACCTTCGGAGAGATCCTGGAAGACTGGAAATGGATCTTTTCCTATTCCAGCCGGTACAAGGGAACAATCGTCTTCTATACATTCCTCGGTATCTTCAGCTCTACCCTGGCTCTCGTTTCCGGGGTCGTCAGTAAGTACATCATTGATATCGTCACCGGCTACCAGTATGAAAAGCTTGGTATTCTGATTGCCCTGTATGTTGGCAGTTCCATCTTCAGCCTGGTCTTTTCAAGTCTGTTGAGCAGGGTTACCGCAAAACTCTCCCTGCGGATCAACCATGAGATCCAGGCGGATATCTTTGACAAGATCATGGACGCAAAATGGCTGGAGATCTCCAAGTACAGGAACGGGGATATCCTGAACCGTTTCAACGGGGATGTCAGCGCGATTGCGAATAACGCTGTCTCCTGGATCCCGAATATTATCATTGCGGTCTACAGCTTCATTGCGACATTCGTGGTGATCTGGCACTACAGCAAGCTCATGTCTGTGCTGTCGTTCGCGTCCGCACCGGTGATGCTGCTGATGAGCCGTTTTGTTATCCGCAAGCAGCGTGAGTATAACCGCAAGACCCGGGAGATCTCTTCCAAGGTCATGACCTTCGAGGTGGAAACTTTCTACAACATGGATACGATCAAGTCTTTCGGGATCGCTCCTCTCTACGGCAGAAAACTCAGAGAATGGCAGGATAAATACAAGGATATCTATCTCGACTTTAATTTATTCAGTATCCAGGCTAAGGCTTTCATGTCCCTGGTAGGCAGGATCGTCCAGTTTATCGTGTTCGGTTACTGCCTGTATCTGCTTTGGACACATGAGATCACCTACGGTACGATGACCCTGTTCCTGACCCAGAGAGCCCGGATGACTTCTGCGTTTAATAATATTATCTCGGTCGTACCGTCTTTCCTGTCAGCTTCGGTATCTGCCCACCGTTTGCGTGAACTGGTTGACCTGCCGAAGGAGGACCACATTCCCGCAGAGGCGGAAGTGAGCGGGAAGTTGTCCGTTGTGATGGAAGATGTAAGTTTCGGCTATGAAGAGAATACACCGGTATTTACGGATGTGCAGTTTACGGCAGAACCGGGTGAGATCGTTGCACTTGTCGGTCCTTCCGGTCAGGGCAAGACGACGATGATGCGTCTGATCCTCGGGCTGGTAAGTCCCCTGCAGGGTAAAGCAGGAATACTCAGCGAAGATCATATCTTTACACCGGGCAATGCCGATATCCGCAGGTATTTCTCCTATGTGCCCCAGGGGAATACGATCCTCTCCGGCACCATCGCTGAGAATATGCGTATCGTAAAGGAAGATGCCACAGACGAAGAGATCATCGCCTGTTTGAAGAGCGCCTGTGCCTGGGAGTTCGTGGAACGGATGCCGCTGGGAATCAATAGTCCTGTGGGAGAGCGAGGCAAAGGACTTTCGGAGGGACAGGCCCAGCGTATTGCGATTGCCAGAGCGTTACTGCGTGATGCCCCGGTATTATTGCTGGATGAGGCAACCTCTGCCCTGGATGTCACGACCGAACGCAATGTGCTCCGCAATATCATGCAGGATCATCAGGAACGTACCTGTATCGTGACTACCCACAGGCCAAGTGTTTTGGGCATCTGCCAGCGTGTCTACGGTGTGCAGGGCGGCAAAGTCCGCGAACTGGATGAGGAAGAGTCTGCAGAACTGGCGATGGAGTTCTGAGATAAGAGGGAAAAACTATAGCCTCAATATTTCTATTTATGCTGGAAAATACAATTAAATGCTGGTAAATACACAACTTTTAGTTTATATGTATTTAAAAACTTGGAATAATATAGCATAATTATCGTGGAAAAGTGTCCAATTGCTTTTGCTATGCAAAAAGTATGACACAGGAGGACAGGAAATGAACAAAAAAGTTTTGTCTGTTATTCTATCAGCGCTGATGAGTGTCAGTGTACTGCAGACACCAGTGTTTGCAGCGGGAGAAGAACCCGAAGCTGATGGTCATGAAGTAGTAACAGAAGTACAGAAAAATACAGTAGAAGAGATTGAAGAAGTACAGGAGCCCGAAGAAGAGGGAGAAAACCTCGAGGAACCTGCAGAAGAAACTCCGGAAGTAGCGGAGGAATCAGAGACTCCTGTAGTTATGGAAGTTCCTGAAGAAACAGAAGAACCGGAAGAAACACCGGTGATCCAGGAGGAGACCGAAGAGCCGGAAGAACCCGAAGCTTCCGAAGTCACTGAGCCTGAAGAGACCGAAGAGCCTGCAGAGAGCGAGGATCTTTTGATTGCGGAAGAAGAGTCAGAAGAAGATGTTGTACTTACGGAAACACCGGAAGAAGAACCGGAAGTGACACTGATCACACCGGAGCCGGTGACCTACAATGGTGTAACAGTAACTGTCAACTATCTCTCTGACACTTTTGGCGGCAAAGAAGTTACACTGGTCGTTGGAGAACCCGGTGAAACAGAAAAAGAAGCTCTCAAAGCCCTTGGCAGATCTTTCAAAGCGGTCGATATCACATTCATTGACGAAGAAGGCAATCCTGTCCAGCCTGAAGAAGGAAAGAATGTATCGGTATCGCTTGAAGCAGAAAGTTTGAAAGATACCGAGAACTATGGAGTTGTGCATGTCGACGGTGAAGGAAACATCACCGAGATGGATGTGGTACCGGAAGTTACAAATACAGTCACAGAACATGTGAAAGTCGGCGAAACGACCAGAACGGTTGAAGTTCCTGCAGAGACAGAGACCGTAGAAGTACAGGATTATAAAGAAGAGACATACATGGAGTATGAACTGACAGAACAGACGGTCGAAGTACCGGCAGTCATTTCCTATCGTTATGTGCGCAAGAGCAGAGAAGTAGAAGTAACGCAAGGCACATGGGGATTCTTCAACTATGGAAAATCCGGACAGAACCAGACACGCACAGAGTACTACTATGAGAAAGAACCATATGTTGTAAGGGAAGCGTACACTTATTCGACGTGGAAAAGAATTCCTGTGCAGAAGACAAGGACAGTCCCTGCTGGAACACGTAATGAAACAAGAGTTGTTAAGGAAGCCTATTCCTACGAAGTGACAGAAGATGTCTATGAAGATGTTGTATACAACGATGTACAGACATCCTTTGAGGCAGGGAGTTTCTCTGTCTATGCGGTGATCGGCGGCTCAACCGATGATGAAGCGCGGGCAATTGTCAATTTCTACGGTATAGATGATGCATTGATCAATACATATTTTGTTAAGAACAGTGATCAGCTCCCACCGGAGAATGACGAAGACAGAGATCCTGCAGTACAGTATATCGATGAGATCGTCACTGACCCGGGTATCGGCGGAGTCCTGACAGGGAATCTGGTTTTTGTCGGCTGGTATATCAGCGAGACGGGAAATAAGGACTATACCACAGCAACGACACCTAAGACCATTGACGGGATCCGCACCTATCTCGCCAACATGGATATTACCGAAGGGGATGTTGTCAATATCTATGCAATGATCTTCAAGGTATTCACAATCACATACTTTGATGAAGCCAATATTTCGATGGGTTCTGATGAAGTTAAGATCCTGTCCAACGAGAGCAGCGGAGCCTATACAGTCAATAAGACTTATATACCTGTTGATCCTACGAAGAGTTTTGAGGGCTGGCTGACCGATAACGATGCGCATATTGCGGATGCGACATACAACGGTGAAAGTGTATCGGAACCGTATAAGATGGGTACGACAATGAATGTCTCCGGGGATATCATTTTCACGGTATCTGCACCGAAAGGACGCTGGCTTGTCTTTGACGAAAACGGAAAAGGCGCAACGTATAACGCGCCGCAGTTTGTCAAGGACGGGGCTGTGACCAAGGCGCCGACATTGGAAATGCAGCGTCTCGGCTATACATTTGTCGGCTGGTATACTGAGAGATATGCGGATGACGAAACGCCGGATGAAGCAAACAAGTTTACCTTCGGCGGTGAACTGACAGAGAATCCGACAACGATCTACGCCAAGTGGACCTCTGCGACATCTGCGGAATATACCGTGCTCTACTGGCTGCAGGATGTCAGCGGTACGGGGTACGATTTTGATAAGTCCGAGACGGTGACCGGAACTGTCGGCACAGCCATTACCGTCACTCAGAACAACAATACAGTCAGAGTTACGGGAGTGCCGGACTACACCGTTGCCAATGGTTTCAGCTATGACCACAGCGATACAGGAAAAACGGTAACCGCGGAAGGCAATACTGTAGTGAATGTGTACATCAACAGAAACAGCTATACACTGACCTTCCAGATCTATGATTATACTTATACAGTTTCTACAAATGATAATGATAATAATCCGGCAAAATACGGAGATGTGAACGGACAGAAAGCCAGAGTCTACTGGCGAAACGGAGCGTTCAGAACTACTGACAGAAACAACGGCCCGATTTATAACGGAACCGTCTATACCCGCTCCAACAGCCAGTCATGGACCGCAATAAAGACGATTACTGCACTGTATGAGCAGAATATTTCCAGTTACTTCCCGATCGTCGGGGATAACGGAACCACCTACAACAACGGAGAACGCTGGGAACCGCAGGCGAACACTCTTGGCTGGCACGAGGTTATGGTATACATCGATTCCATGCCGAATGACAATGTCACATTCCACCTGAATACAGCGAACCGTCCGCTGAAGACGATGAACTACTATGTTGAAGCACTGCCGACGGATACCGAGAATGTGGTTACGCATAAAGGCACCAGATATGTGCTGTTCAACTCAATCAGTGCCAGGTATAACGGGGTAACCGTGGAAGACTTCGTGGAACTTGATGGTTTCGCACGCGTTGAAGCGACACGGACAGTCAACGGAGACGCCCTGACACCGGTCGATAACGGTGCCGGAGAATTCTATATTTATGATCAGTACTATAATGAGACCATCTACTTCTTCTATTCACGACTGAAGTATAATATCAACTTCATGGACGGAAGATACTTTGATGGTAACGGGAACACATTGACAGATTATGAGTCTGCCGGTCACTGGAAAGATGAGGATGACATTGTCTACGGCTCCAGTCTGGCTTCCTTCAACAAGGGCGGCGATGACTACTATGAGCCTGAAGCGGCTTATCCCGGCTTTGTGTTCGAGGGATGGTATATCGATGACGCATGTACATCGGCGTATACATTTACAACGATGCCTAAGGGCGGTCTGACCGTCTTCGCGAAGTGGCGTCAGGTACAGTACCGTGTGTTTATCCGTCCAAACGCGAAACTGCCAGACGGAACGAATGATCCATCTCTGGACTGGGGCGACAGCGATCAGCCGGATGATAAGAAACAAGCCATGAACTTCCGTATTTCCTATATGGGTCAGGTGAGTATACCTACGGGTGTGCGTGATGATTATGAATTTATTGGCTGGTTCCTGGATGAGGAAACAACAATGCCATTTAACGATGCGACAAAACTGACGGAAGATATCGTAACAGAGGATTACGATAAGACAGATCCGGCGAATTACACGGATAAGATGAATAAATTCGGAGAGATCGAAGGATCCGGATGGAACTCCGATCTTACCGGGTATAACGGAGGAGATCGTTTCTGGATCACGAAGAAACTGGAACTCTACGGAAAGTGGAGTGCGATCCTGACCGGTGCGGAAGGTATCGGTATCATCTACGACGCAAACGGCGGAAGCAACGCTCCGACGGATACCAAGAAGTATAAGGATAATGTCAAGGCTATCGCTCAGGCCGCATCTGTACCACCAACGAATTACCGATTCCTGTACTGGGTCGTTCAGAAGTGGGACGGAGAAGCGTATGTCGACGCAACAGACAGCAGCGGGAATCCGATCGTTGTCTATCCGGGTGACAGTTTCAATGTGCTGAAAGCCTATGCCAAGGTGACCGATCTTACGGAAGATGATGATGAGTATGTCAGCGGTGAAGTATACAAGGCATATACGATGCAGCTGCGGGCGGAATACGGACCGACAGAGGAGTCCAAGGATACGTATATCGACTGGTACAGAAACTGGAGTGAAGATGATACAGCGGCAGAGGGACTGCTTCACAATGATACAGAACTGAAGATTAACCAGGCCGTGGATATCTATACCCTGACTTCAGGAGTCCCGACTCGTACTGGTTATAAGTTCCTCGGATGGGCAAGAGAACCGGAATTTGATCTTGACAGCGATAACCATCCTACAGGAGATGCCAAGACATACTATGAAGTCGATGAGGAAGACCTGTTCCTGAAGTGGGTGACAGATACCGAAGAAGCGCACTATGAAGCACAGGATTCGTCCGGAACATGGGTCAATGTGACACAGGTCGCTGCTGACGAAAAGATGCCGTACCATGCATTATACGCAGTATGGGGGAAGGATCACTTCTTCATCTTCCATTCCGCTACCGGTGTGCTGGAAGCTGTGGAATATACCGAGAGCATCGATCTGACGGAATATGTCACAGACGGATATCTCTACGGTGGTTACTACAGCGCCTATACACGCTATGAAGCAACGGATGCAGACAAGGCTAACGCAGAAAAGAGCGCAGATCTCAAGATAACGATTCCTGACAGTACGTATACTCCCGAAACAGACAGCACGCATGTCGGATTTTGGAATATCGAAAATGCATACACTGCGCCTGGAACGTCTATGAAACCGGATGCGCAGACGGTATACTACCTGAAGGAAGTACCTACCTGCTATCTGAGAAACTACCATCAGATTACATACGTGAAGTCGACAGGAGTGCTGACAGGGCTCTATCTGCTGACAGCAGTTGATGATAACACATATAATTCAGAGGGATTCGTTCTGAAATCTGATGATGACAAGGAAGCTACAATTGTTAAGACATTCTCAGTTACAAACAGCGGAACAGGCAAGACAATCACTTTAACACCTTCGATCGTGTTCAGCAGCGTTGGACTTGCCTCAGAAGGCGGCGGATATCTGGGTTACAGCGATATAACCGCAACAGATTATTTTGCTGAAGGAACATTTACGGTATCTCCTTTCTGGGTGACACCGGATGAAATAAAGGTTAATGGAACAAGTATCCGAACAGTAACGATAAGTTCACTGACGAAGAAGGGAATCACGAAAACAGATAATTAGGAAGGGATAGTACTATAGGTAAAAAGGCCTATAGTAAATCGGAATATTCCGAGTTTGGCCTAGCTGTGGATCTGACAATCAACCCAACGCAGATCAACATATTCAGGATGGCGGATTATGATAAAATAAATCTCGCGGCGATGGATACAAATAACAATCAGTTTATCTCAAAAAAAGATTGCAGATTGGTCAGAAACCATCAGTGGTAGGTAAGATTTACTAAATAGTTAACAGAACATGCTATAACAGTTAAAAGAGTGTTATAGCATTTTCGTTTTCGTCACCGCTGGTATAAAACCTTAAATTAACAGGAATATACCGATGGAAAAGTGCTTTACAAGATCTTTATTTTAATGACTTTGAAGAAAATGAGTGATATATTTATTCTGTATAAATATACGTAATTCTTTTTGCATCTTTTAAAGTGCAGAAAGATTGGTATGGGAGGACAGGATATGAATAAAAAAGCTCTATCTGTAATTCTGTCAGCACTAATGAGTGTCAGTGTGTTCCAGACACCAGTGTTTGCAACAGGGGAAGAACCTGAAGCTGACGGTCAGGAAGTAACAGAAGTACAGGAAAATCAGACAACAGAAGAAATAACCGAAGAAACACAGGAACCAGAAGAAGAGATTGAAAACCTCGAGGAACCTGAGAAAGAAACTTCGGAAGTGACGGAAGAAACTGGGGAAACAGAAACTCCTGCAGTTACGGAAGTTCCTGAAGAAACAGAAGAACCGGAAGAAACCGAAGCTCCCGAAGTCGCTGAGTCTGAAGAACCGGCAGAAGAGTCTGAAGAGACAGTGGAAGATCCCGAAGAGAGCGAAGGTCTTTTGATCGCTGAAGAAGAGGAAGAAGAAGACGTCGTACTTGCGGAAACACCGGAAGAAGAACCGGAAGTAACACTGATCACACCGGAGCCAGTGACCTACAATGGAGTAACAGTAACGGTCAGCTATCTTTCTGATACTTTTGGTGGTAAAGAAGTCACCATGGTCGTCGGAGAACCGGGAGAAACAGAAACAGAAGCCCTGGAAGCCCTTGGGGGTTCTTTCAAAGCGGTCGATATCACATTCATTGACGAAGAAGGCAATCCTGTCCAGCCTGAAGAAGGAAAGAATGTATCGGTATCGCTTGTAGCAGACGGCATGGATGCGGCAGGTTATTACGAAGCAGTCCATGTAGACGGCGAAGGGAATATCGTATCACTCACTGCCGATGCAGATGTGGCAGACACATTCACAGAAAAAGTAAAGATTGGTGAAGCAGTAAAAACAGTTGAAGTCCCTGCGGAGACAGAGACTGTAGAAGTACAGGATTATAAAGAAGAGACATACACGGAGTATGAACTGAAAGAACAGAAGGTTGAAATACCGGCGGTCATTTCTTATCGGTATGTACGCAAGAGTAGAGAAGTAGAAGTAACACAAAACAACTGGGGATTCTTCAACTTTGGAAAATCCGGCCAGAGCCAGAAACGCATAGAGTACTACTATGAGAAAGAACCGTATGTAGTAAGAGAAGCGTACACTTATTCGACCTGGAAAAGAATTCCTGTGCAGAAGACAAGGACAGTCCCTGCCGGAACCCATACAGAGACAAGAGTCATACGTGAAGCATACACATACGAAGAAACAGAAGATGTCTATGAAGATGTAACGCTCTACAATGTTGCAGCATCCTTCAGCGCGGAATCATTCTCTGTCTATGCGATCGTAGCGGTCGGCACAGACGGCAGCATCGATTTCGATGAGACCTTCGGCGCAGATCATATCACAGTACAGGCACCGGCTGGAGCCTTCGAAGAAGGAACGGTCATGAAGATCGAGACAGTCGATGATCCGGATGTATTAGCCAATGCGCTGAAAGCACTCGGCGATCATACATACAGTATTTATGGTATCGACATCAGCTTTTGGAATGGTGAGCAGGAAGTAGAACCTCAGAAGCCTGTAAAAGTCACCTGGTCATCCGATAATATCAACGCAGGAGATACTATCGTACATATCAATGATGATGGAATAGCAGAAAAGGTAACTGCACTGGTACAGGATAACAAGACAGTCTTTACAACGGATAAGTTCTCAACATATACAACGACCAGATTGGATTCAATCGACTTTACACAGGCTTATGCAAGTGCGATCTTGTTCGATCCATCTACACTTGTGCCTACAGAGCCGATGGCTTCTGGTCTTCTCGCAGATACACATCCGGAATTTGACGGATATACATACATCAACGCAACATATGAAAAGAATGGTGTAACGAGCAGCGACCATGTCGTATATCTCGGTGCATTCATCTATCGTGAATTCGACGATGATGGAAACCAGATTGGTTCAGACAAAACATATGTCTACTACCGTACAGAGACCACACAGGACAATGACCTGATTGTCAAACTGGCGGATGATGAAACGATCCATCTGCATTATGAGCCTACACCTGTCAATGTAACTTATCAGGTTGTTTATGGTGGACAGATTTATACGCTGACCGGCAACAATCTAGATCTTCCTGCCGAATTGATAACTGCATTAGGGGATGATTCAGATGGTTTGATTGTGAATGGTCCAACATCTGTAAAGACGGGCACAAACTATCCACAGGCATATACAGTTGAAATTCCTCGTGGATACCAAGCAACAATTACAAGATCCGGTTCTACAGCTGGAAGTCTTGGAACAGAGCCGACATATTCGCTTGATGGAAACAATAAGATTATCACTAAGAACGGAACTCTTTCCTTAAGTGGCACATATGATATTCCTAGAGTTCAGACACCACAAACTATTATAATTAATCTGACAAAGCGCAATACTTTCACATTCAACGCTAGGTGGTTCCTCGCAACGGTTTATACTGGTGGTGCAGGTAATAGCACAAATACATTGGGTGATAGACTAATTAATGCGAATAGGCAGGCGGCACGTATTACAAGTGATATTGGAACAATTACTACAAGCGGCAATAATGCAGGCACAGGCACTATCAGCAACAACTCCTATACGTGGTCGTTCTGGACCAATATGGAAGTACCCGATGATATTTCAAGTGGAAACGACCGCTGGATGGTAGATGCTTTGGAAATCAATGGAACGACCATTGAGATTCCATATGCTGAAACATTGACCAGTCCTGTATCCAAAACTACGACATTGCCTAGCGGAACAGAAATCACAGTTACCCTGGATCAGATTCAGAATTCCAGTGGAACGGGAAAGACACGCCACTATACTATTACTGTGAGTAATGCATATGAAAATATTGTAATCAGCGGTGGTAACATTGTTAACGCAGCAAGTTCGACAGAAATTATTGCAGAAGTTCTGGAAAATGTAACCTATGCGTTCAATGGATATTCTACCAGTGACAGAGCATACTCTGGTACAGGATTCGGATGGCAGACATGGGGTGTCGGCGAGCCAATCGCCGTCGGAGCAACCCAGTCCGTCCAAAACGGCCGTAACTACAACATGTATGGCTTCAACCAAGCCAACAATGACGCGATGCGGTTCCAGGTTCCGACAGGATACTATAATCCAGAAATTGCATTCGTTACAACTACCGAACAGGATCTGATCTCCAATGTAGAACTTGGCAGAGGATTGATCAGAGGTACCATGACAGATGGATATTATCCAATCACCGGCAATCCGACAAATGGGTACTACTACTTCAGAATCACGAACTACAGTAACAATGGCAAAGTTGCACTGCTGAGAATCCGCGCAAGCTTGATGCGTTATGGCGTCAACTATGACAAAGGTGACATCAGTGTTGATGCAACGATTCCTGAATACGACTGGGGCGGATACTACGGTGATGGTACGCTGCAGGGCTACAACATTGAAGACAATACCTATGTCGTAATAAACAAGTCTGCCCCGACAGCAGATGGTTATATCTTCCAGTACTATACGATTACTGGTGCACCAACCACACAGCACTATGCACCCAGCCAGAAGATTCCTCTGGCAGATGTTGCGCAATATGCGACGTACAATGCAGAAAAAGGCGAATTCGTCATTCAGCTGGTAGCGCACTGGGAGAAACAGACGGAAGAATCACCGATCAATGTCGTAGCACATGTTTACCTGGACGATGTTCAGTTGGAAGACTACACGACAGTCGTTCCGCAGGGATCTTCGATTTACATCGACATTGACTCTGAGACAATGTCCACGATTATGGACAAGTACAACTGGCAGTTATTCTATGATGAAACAGCGTCCAGCCCGTTCATTTCTGATGTTAATGATACAAACAACGAAGTAATACTCCGTCTGTACAGTAAGTTCTATGTTTATCACTCCAGCACTGGTGTCTTGGAACTGCATACAACGAAGGAGTGCGAGGTCGAGGATAATGGTGTTCTTTCCATCGGCACACTGGATATTACGAAACTGACAAATTCCGGATCTCTGTACGGTGGCTACTATATGGATTATCAGGGAGCACACGAAGGAAACTCAACATCCGGCACGAATCTGGTTAAGGCAGCAGCGGATTACAACAACGATTACGGCACACTGTCGACCTCTGATATCCAGTCGCTGTCCAACGGAAAGGGAGTCGTGATCGATGATAACTCCGATACAGTAGGAACCCCGTATGATCCTGCAACATATGCAGATCATGTAGGCTGGTGGGACATCAACAACGCATTCACAACTACAGTGACAACACCGGCCACCACATGGTATAGTAATCGTGGTTCCAAGGATACAGCAACATTGCAGTCCGGCGGTAAAGGTACAGAAGTCACAGTCGCAAGAGCTGGTATCTACTACCTGAAGGAAGTACCTACCTGCTATCTGAGAAACTACCATCAGATAACATTTGTTAAATCAACAGGTGCATTAACCGGTCTCTATCTCCTGACAGCGGTTGATGATACTACATACAACTCAGAAGGATTTGTTCTGAAATCTGAAGACAACAAGGAAGCTACAATTGTTAAGACGTTCTCAATCACTAATAGCGGCACCGGTAAGACAATCACTCTGACACCGTCGATCGTCTATCAGAATGTTGGATTGACAATGGACGGTGGAGGATATCTGGGTTATAGTGATATAACTGATACAGAGTATTTTGCCGAAGGATCATTTACTATATCACCTTTCTGGGTGACACCGGATGAAGTGAATGTAAACGGAACAAGTATCCGAACAGTAACGATTAGTTCGCTAACGAAGAAGGGAATCACAAAAACAGATAATTAGGGAGGAAGATATATATGGCAAAGAAAAAGTATAGCAGTCCAATCATCATGAATGAGAATCCTGGAGATGCTACAATCGTTATTGGTAATTCACAAGGAACGTCAGGAGATACATCGGTATTTACGTTTGAGGAAGGATTTCCAGCGAGTGTAATAGCATTAATAGAGGGGAATTGTGATGATATGGATCTGCAGGATATGGACAGCGATCACAATTACGTAATCACATACGAAGAGTATCAGGCATGGTACGATGAATACGGTTGGTTCTAATATGAATATTAATTAATAACACGGAGGAGGTAACTCCTCCATGTTATTGTATAAGGGAGGATTCACGCAGATGGAAGAGAAAGTATACAGCCTTAATCTTGATGGATATACTTTGAGATATTCTTTTCTCGTTCCCAAAACGCGCAGAATCTTCGGTAACTATCTTACAGAATGTAATGATACAGAATATGATATTCGTCTCTCCAGGGATTTTATGGAAGAGTTCAGGTGGTTGGTGACGGAGGATACTGCGGATGAGTATCTGGAATATCACGCACTGATGATTGCGACCGCAAGGTTTCTTCTTCCGGCAGATCGAACATTGATCCATGGAGTTTCCTTTCTCTGGAAAGATATGGCCTGGCTCATTACCGCTCCTAGTGGTTCAGGTAAGACGACACAACTCAAAAATTGGCAGGAGATTGTCGGAGATGATATGACAGTCATCAATGGTGATAAGCCTGTGATCTCATGTCGAGATGAGGGTATTGTATATATGTCTTCTTCTCCCTGGATGGGGAAAGAATGGTATGGAAATTGCAATATCAGTGCAAAACTAGGCGGGATCATCCTGTTGGAACAGGGAGATCACAACGAGATCAAGCGGCTGTGTTCAAAGGACGCGGTATTACCGCTCTTTCTGGAACTTCTTTCTTATCCGGATAATACAGATCAGATTCACATGATGGGGCGTCTTTTGGGCAGAATTCTTGAGCATACACCGGTCTGGAAGTTGACCAATCTCGGTAATCTGGATTCTACAGAGTTGACAAAGGAAACGATTTTAAAGTACGTGGAGGCACCTCGATGAACAGAATGAGGATCAGGGATGGAGTAGTACTTCTGGAGATTCAAGGTACATATTTGCTTGTCGCTGATAAAGAAGCGAGGAAAGTCTGCAGATATGTTAGAGAGGTCAGTGAGACTGCCGGCTTTCTTTGGAAATGTATGGAACAGGGAATGACTGTGGAAGAGATGACCTCACGTCTCATGATGGAGTATGATATAGAAGACAGTTCAGTACCGGAAGAGGATATTCAGTTATTTATTGAGCAGTTGCAGGAATCCGGGTATTTGACTGTGGAGGAGCGCGATGATTTTTAAAGCCAGACCAGGAACCATCCTGACATCTGTTGGCAATCAGTTTTTTCTCGTTTCTGTGAACAAAAGGTTACGGCTGAATGATACAGCACTGTTTTGTTGGGAAAGATTATCTTCCAGTAAAGGAATAGAGGATTTGATTCAGGCATTTATGGATGAATATGAGATCAAGGATGCCGAAGAATTGGATAAACAAGTCCGAGAACTACTGGAGGAACTTCAGAGAGGGCACTGGATTGAGGTAATCACTGAGTAATGATGGAACGGATGGAAGAACTGTTTCTGGATGCCTATCGGTGTGCGGTAAACGGAAAAGATACAAACTGGCAAGAAGAAATTGACGAATCTGGATGGAGACGTATTTTTCATATTGCCGAAGCGCACGGTGTTCTTCCGATGATATATGAAGCACTGTGGAACAGTCCATCCTTTTTAAAACTTGAAGAAAACTACAGAAAAAGGATCCGCGAAAGAGCTGAGAAGATGATGCTGTCGCAGGCACAGTCCACTGCTTCTGTTCTCGAACTCTGTCAGTACTTAAATAGACTTGGACTTCATCCCATGATCATGAAGGGAATGATTTGCCGAAATCTGTATCTTCATCCTGAGCAGAGGATCTCCACGGATGAAGATCTGTTGATACCTCAGGAACAGTACGAGCAATACCACAAAGCGTTTGTGGAACACGGACTTACGCCGGTCAGTGCAGATACGGAACTGTCAGAAGTCTCCTATCAAGCAAATCAGATGTATATTGAATTGCATAAGAAGCCATTTCCTCCGGAATCAAAAGCCTATGGAGATCTGAATCGTTTCTTTACCGAGGTGGAAAGCCGGAAAGTGTCTGAGAATATCTATGGTGTACAGGTTTTCTGCATGGATCCGACCGATCATCTGCTGTATCTTATTTGCCATGTGTATAAGCATTTCCTTAACAGCGGTACAGGGATCCGGCAGATCAGCGATATTGTGCTTTTTTCAATCAAGCATCTTGATGAGATTGACTGGGAGCTGATCCAAGATCAGTGTAATGAGATTGGGATTACAGATTTTGTTTCTACGATTTATCGGATTGGAGAAAAGTATATTTGTGATTCTTTTCCTGAAAAACTCTCGCAGATATGGGATACCGGAAAGTGTGATGAACAGCCATTGTTAAAGGATATTCTTGCGGGTGGTCTCTATGGTACATCCAGTGAGGATAGGCTGCATTCCAGTAATGTCACCTTGCGCACGATGGAGGCGAGAAATACCGGGAATCGTCTTTCTCTTCTTGGCACCATATTTCCGTCGTATGAATACATGAGAAATCGATTCTCTTATGTCAGAAGAATACCACTACTCCTGCCGATAGGATGGCTGCACCGGCTGATAACATACGGTATGGACAGTATTCTTCATAAACATACAGGGAATGACGCATCAGAAGCACTTCGAATCGGTAATGAGCGTGTTCAACTGATGAGACATTACCAGATCCTGGAAGATTCCGGTACACGTGAAAGCTTGCTGAAGAGAATCTATAAACGGTCACATCATTCGGTATTTGCGCCATTACTCAGTCCAATATTCATGTTTATAGCGATGTCAGAATATCATATATTAAATCTATTCTGGAAGAGTCGGGAAGAAAGAATGCCAACCACACAGGAACAGAGGGTCGTTCGCGAAAATGTCACATTCATTGCGAAATCCTTTGAAAGAAAAAACCTTGCGAAAGGGTTATGCAGAAATATCACTCGATATTACCCCGGCGCCAGGATCATCATCGCAGATGACAGCAGGGAACCGCTGCAGGTGAACATGAACAATGTAACAGTTGTACATCTTCCCTTCAACAGCGGATTGAGTGCAGGGCTGAAGGCAGCGCTTGAGCAGGTACAAACACCGTATGTCATGCGTATGGATGATGATGAACTGTTGACGGTTCGTACAAAAGTACACCGGGAACTGCAGTATCTGCAGGAACATCCGGAGCTTGACCTGATCGGCTTTGGACACACAACAGCAATCCGTCTGCACAGTCCGATGTTTAACTTCCGGGAATATTTCAGACAGCCTATGAATGATGCCTTAAAACCGCTGAAAATTCCGCATATGACAAAGCTTGATACCAATCATATCGTTTTGGGAAAGGTAGCAAATATCTATCTCGCGCGTACAGACAAATTACGTGAGGTCGGTTTTGATGAGAATATTAAAGTGATTGATCACCACGAGTTCTTCTGGCGAGCGGCAGGAGTCATCACTAGTGCTGCAGCATTGGATACAGTTGTTTTTCACAGGCATAATCCGTATCTTAGAAAGTATAGAAAATACAGATCGGATTATCGGAATGATCTGGATTATATTAGAAGAAAAAGACGGAAACTACAGAGTTAGGGAATATCGTCGGAAAGGATAAATATTTAATGAAGAAGAAAAGATTAATAGCAGTTCTTGCTCTGGTCATTATGTTGGTTATCGGAGCGGTGGTCTGTTTTTCTCGTCCCAAGAATACAGAGACACCGGCAACCCCGGAACCAACCGCTGAAACGGCGAATAACACAAATACAGAGACGCCCGAACCGACGGTGACGGCTACTCCCGCGACAGATACACAGCAGCCTTTCGCCCAGCCGACAGAAACTACGCAGCAGGAAAACTCCACCGCTGAACCAGAACCATCAGAAGACACGCCCATACAGGTGACCGATACCGGAGATGTTGTGATTGAACTTGAGGAAGATGAAGAGACTTTCGGAGAATAAACAGTGGTGAAACGAACTCTGTTGTATGCAGAATGATATGCCAGGTTGCACTTACCATATACGTGTGTTTATACATCTTCAAGAATATTAAAATAGTATCATCCGGCAGATAATGAATCATTACTATTCAAAGGATACGATTATCAGCTGTTCCCAGCTTAATGTATCCTTTTTACAAAAGCGGATTAGAGAAAAACCGGCTGATCTGATGGTATACTATAACATAGTAGGAAAGATAGAAAATGAGAATACTTCGCATATTGATATTAATTGTATTTCTGATAACCGCAGGTTTTTTTGGTGTAAACGAAATGCGGTATCTTTCCGATCTGGATGATGAACCTCCGCTGATTACATCTAACAGTGAGGAAATCACGCTCAGTGTAACGGCAGATGATGCTGAATATCTCTCCGGTGTGAATGCTTCCGATGGCAGAGATGGAGATGTTACGGATTCTCTGGTCATTGCCGGCAAGTCCAATTTCATCGAAGAAGGTCTGATCCGGGTGGATTACGCAGCCTTTGATTCCCACAACAATGTCGGAACCTTCAGCCGGATGGTACGCTATTCTGACTATGTCTCTCCCAAATTTGCGTCTGACGAACCTTTTGTGTTTAGAAAGAGTTCATCTTATGACTTTGATTTTATCCGGGCAGAAGATGTGATTGACGGAGAAATCTCCAATAAGGTCAAGGTTCTCTATTCCAACTTGTACTCTGCGGTAACAGATGCTCCGATTACTCTGGAAGCGACCAACAGTGTCGGAGATATTGAAAAGCTTGATCTCAATGTCCGGATCATGACACCGCAGGAGTATGCCCTGTACCGTCCTGCCCTCTGGGGATATATTGTCTATACCACGGTAGGTGAGAGGATCGAACCCTGGTACAGTGTTGCCGGAGTCTGGCAGAACGGAAACTATTACGCATTTGAAGAGACCGACTTTGATTACGAGAATGTATCGATTGATTCATCCTTGGTGGACTATGATACACCGGGTGTATATGAAATCATCTATTATCTGAATTCTCCTGGGAAGATGAATTATTCAACCGGAGAAATGATTCAGTATGTGGTTGTGAGGGATGAGTAATATGTCTGAGAAGAGAACAATGGATATCTTTGACAGGATCGAACCCTACAGCCTTCTTTCGGATTTACTGAAGAGTCTCTGGGCGATCCTTGCCGGTGCTTTGACTGCCGCGATGATCATGGTCATGGTGATCCGGGCGAATACTGTACGTATGTATACCACCAATGCGACCTTTGCGGTCATGTCAAAGACAACCTCCACATATGCATACAACAATCTGAATGCGGCAAAATCCGTTGCTACAAGTTTTACCAGTATTCTGAACAGTGACATCATGAAAAAACGTGTCTGCGAGGATGTCGGATTAACTACCTTTGATGCTTCAGCACAAGCTTCGGTGATCAATGAAACCAACCTGCTGGTACTGACAGTCACCAGTGATTCCCCGCAGAAGACTTACCGGATCATCCGCTCTATCATGAAGAATTATCCGTCCCTGACCCAGTATATCGGTACAAATATGGTCATGGAGGTACTCGCCCAGCCGAAAGTACCGCAGCGTAGTATCACTGTAGACACTGCGGTGACCAGGGCACGGAAGATCTTTGTCTATGCTTTTATTGCTCTGACGGCATTGTTTGCCTGGCTCTCGATCCGTCATGATACGATTAAGACCGAGAGAGATCTGAAAGAGAAGCTGGATGCGACAGCACTCGGTTCGATTGAACATGAAGTTTCCCGCAAGACAAGAAAAGATAAGGCAAAGGGGTATGTTCTTGTCTCAGATGTGACTGCCAGTTTCTCCTATGTGGAGAAGTATAAGAAGATTGCGGCAAATGTGATCAAATCTGCTGAACGTCACCACGCAAAGATCATCATGATCAGCAGCGTTGAAGAACATGAAGGCAAGTCCACCGTCGCTGCCAATCTTGCACTGACAATGCAGGCACAACATCACAAGGTCCTGCTGGTTGACTGCGATATGCGCCGTCCTTCCCAGGCGAAGATCTTTGATATGGAAGTGAAGGAAGGAACCGACCTGATGGATGTGCTGCGCGGAGATTCCGAACTGACATCGAAACTACTCTACCGGGAAAAGAATACCCGTCTGCCGATGATTCTGTGCGGCAAAGGCACGAAAGATTCCACAGAATACCTGAAGGATGGTACGTTTGCGGCACTGATGGACGGGCTGCGCAGTGCAGCAGATTATATCATTCTGGATACACCTCCGATGTCCCTGATGGCAGATGCCGAAGCTATCGCCAACTGTGCTGACATGAGTATTCTGGTTGTCCAGTACAACCGTACACTTTCTGCCGAGGTAAACGATGCAATCGATGAACTGAAGAAGTGCAGGGCACATATGTCCGGCTGTATCCTCAATGATGTCAGGATCCTCCCGGGTACCGACAGACTGACCGTAAGCACCCGTTACGGCTACGGCAACTACGGAAGATACGGCCGCTACGGCAAGTACGGAAAATACGGTAAGTACGGACACTATGCCGAACGGAAGACACCGGCCCCGGCAGAGACAGCAGAAACCAAAGCTGCTGAGAACCCCGAAGAAGAAATCAGCGAAACACAGATAAATACCGAGGAAGAAGAATGAGCACAACAAACACGGAACCGGAAAAACTGGATATAACACAATTTATTGACAGTTTTCTGAATGCACTGAAACGTACATGGGTCATCGTACTGATACTGACCCTGGCTTTCGGTGCGTTTGAATGGTATCGTGTGAGAAACACCTACGTCCCTGTATACAGAGCTGAAGCGACCGTGGCGGTTTATACCAACAATGACAGCACCAATGCGGATTCCCGCTCTGCCCAGCAGCTGGGTACAGTATTCCCGTATATCCTTACCAGCGGTGTTCTGCGTGATGTCATCATGGCAGATCTCGGAGTCACTTCTCTTCCGGGAACGATAAACGTTACCAATATTGAGGGGACCAACCTCCTCACCATCAGTGTCAGCACCCGCAATCCCGAGACGGCGTATAACGAATTACTGTCGGTGATCCGCAACTATTCCAAGGTTGCCGAATACGTTGTCGGTACTACATATATGGAGATCGTGGATGACAGCGGGATCCCCAGTGACAGCGGCAGAGCAGTCGCTGTACGCAGCCGGGTCTTACGCGGCGCCTTGCTTGGCATCGCTCTCGGTCTTCTGATTACAGTAATCCGTATGTTCATGTTCCGCACGGTACATTCCGCCCGGGATATCCAGAATCTGAGTAATATTGAGTGTCTGGGAACATTGCCTGTCTACCGTAAGAAGAAGAGAAAAAATACCGAGTCCAGTATCAATATTACGGAACATAACGTTCAGGAAAATTACCTGGAATCTCTGCGTCTGATCCGTACCAGGATCCTGCGCAGACTGGAAGAAAACAAACATCAGGTCATCATGGTGACCAGCTCTGTCCCCGGTGAGGGAAAGACCACGATTGCCGCAAACCTCGCCATCTCCATGGCCGGCAAGAATAAGAAAGTCATCCTGATTGACTGTGACTTGCGCAATCCCTCTCTGCAGAATATCTTCCGGACCGAGAAGGAACACCCGGGGATCGTGGATGTTTTGAAAGGTAAGGTCGCACTCAGCGAAGCAATTGTCAACTACGAGGATTACGGAGACGGTCTGATGATCCTGTTCGGTTCACCTGAGCACAACGCAGAGCCGGAAATGCTCGGCAGAGAAAACATGGGCAGGCTAATCGAGGGTCTGAAGAATTATGCGGATGTGATCATCCTCGATACACCTCCTTCAGCCATGCTGGTAGATGCGATGCTGGTATCCAAATATGTCGATGAAGCCCTGTATGTCATCATGTGTGACTACGCAAAGAAGAATGTTGTGGTCAGCGGGATTCAGGAACTCAGTGATGCCGGCGTTGAGATCGGCGGCTTTATCCTGAACGGCGGAAAGAGCAGTGCTGCCAGTTACGGCTATCACTCTTACGGATATAACAGCCGCTATTATACGGAAAAAGAGGATCATAAATAACCGGAAAAAGAAGATACCGGCTTACCTGGAAACTTATAAAAAAACGGTACAGTTTGATATAGTCCCACTAAAGTAGACAATGCAAATACCGAAAGGCGTTGCCCACAGAGGAGGGACTTTATTCATGGGAAGAAAAGCGAAATACACATATGAACAGAAACTGCAGGCATGTGAAGATTATCTGAGCGGAAAGC
>JAFRMA010000002.1 GCA_017430925.1 Solobacterium sp.
GCACTCTTCCGGAAGTATGGCTTGATTAAGTATGTCAAAGTTGGCCAGGAGTTTATCTATAAAAAGTCATGGATTGATGAATTTATGGAGACCTGGGCAGGCTATGACATGAGCAACCCGGAGAAGATCCGCGCAAGCATGAAGGAAAGATAGATCCAGGAGGCGCGAAGATGACCGGGGATGAACTTATACAGTATGGATTTAAACGGATAATAGAGGAATTGCAGAAGATCCAGAAGCAGAGAAAAGAGGAACTGGAACTGTTAAGGAAGATTGAACAGAATACCTTCACTCTATCCGGGGAGATCCTGAACACGAATAAAAGTATAAGTGATATATACGCAATGAACACCATAACGGAAATAGCCGTGATGGAGATACAGAGGAAGATAACGAAGGAGAGCCGAAGCGATGGAGGCGAAGGGAATTAATTATGATCCGGTTTATTATGATCTGAATGAACAGGCAAGGGAAGCCGGAAACAGGCCTGTTTACGGCATGCCGGCAGAGGAACCGGAGAAAGATCCCTTGGAACTGAAGACGCTTGACCAGTTCACCGAAAAGGAGCCCGAATGGCTTATCCCTGTTTACATTCCCCGGAAGCAGATAACGCTTATCAGCGGAACCGGAGGAACCGGGAAAACGTCTATATGGATCTCCCTTGCTGCTTCCATATCTTCCGGAAGTAAGAATCTGTTTGATGGATTCAATAATCCCACAACAGAGCGCTTCCCTCATTCGGTTATGTTTTTCTCCGGAGAAGATACAGTTGAAAATGTACTGTTAAAGAAGCTCAAAGAACAGGGAGCCGAACTACAGAACATTATCACTAAAGATCTATCCGAAGATAATTTTGAAGAGATCCTGTTTGAATCTGAATACCTGGAGAAGCTTATAGAAAGATATTACCCGTATTTGTGTATCTTCGATCCATTACAGAACTTTATAAATAAAAAAGTGAAAATGGCAGATAGAAACGCAATGCGCCAGAGCATGAGATCATTAATCAAACTGGGAGAGACTTACGGAACAACGTTTATTATCGTCATGCACACGAATAAACAGAGTAATGTATACGGACGCCAGCGAATGGCAGACAGTGCCGATCTCTGGGATATTGCCAGATCTGTATTGATGATAGGAGATACCACAGAAGAAGGTATTAAAATATCTATCACATGAGAAAAGCAATTATGGAATAACCGGAAAAACAATGCTGTTCAAGAATGAAAATGGAAAAGCTCAATTTTGGAACTGGTCTGATAAAAAGGATAAAGATTATGTACTGGAGGCAGCTAGAGAGAGGAACGGCAGACGAAGCGGAAGCACAGACGAGAACGAAATTGTTAATCTCATAATGTCAACTCTGGAAGAATACCCGGAAGGGATCCATGCAAAAGACATGGATAAACTAGCTGAATCTTTAGGCTATAGCGTTTCTGTAGAGCAGAAGATCCGAAGGGCATTGAAAGACGCGAAGAGAATTAAACATTTTAAAGCCGGCATGAATGGAGGCTGGATGATAAAAAAATCTTAATGCCGAATTATACATAGTAATTATCCATCTTCGGTAAAAAAACGTTAAAAAAGGCTTAACAAAAGAAGACGGATAAAATCCATCTTCGGTGAATTTCCATCTTCGAAGACGGACGAAGACGGACGAAGACGGAAATTATCTATCTTCGGTTGTTATCGCATTATTTGCAGTTTTTCCCCGAAGACGGACAAAAACCAAGTATACAGAAGAAAGGACTGTAGAACATGAATAAATGGATACTAACGTTTGAGAATGAATTATGGAATGTGTACGCGTTTGAGCAATTCACTACTAATATAGAAAACACCGAAATTATCGGATACGTTAAAGGCGATTATCTTGAGTTTGTGAAAAGCAAATATCAAACCGAAGGACGTGTTTTGATTCTTCCGGTAACGGAAACAACCGGAGATTTTAAGAACTTTGTTGAGTTTATAAAATCAGACGCTGTTTTATATGACGCTGAGAATGAATATTCCTGGAAAGAGGATCTGTAAAGCATGAGAGGCACTATAGAAGCGTTAATCTCTGACGCAAGCAGAATCAATAACTTACATAACGAGATCCAGAAGGAGAAAGAACACCAGGAGAGGGCAGCGGATAATATACTGCTGGAGAGCAGAGCGCACTACGAAGAGAGCCTGAAGAACAGCATACAGAAGGAAGCCTATAACCTGGGACAGATCATAAGCACTTTATCTCACATGCAGTATGCTATTGCTTTATTGACTAATCAGGCAGAGACCAGAACGGCAGAACTGGAAGCGATACTGTCCGAAGCTGCCGGAGGGAGGCTGTTAAATGTCCGAAATTGATGATTATTCTTTTGGTGAATATCTGGAAGACCACAATTATATAATCCCTCAGGAAAGACGATACGAGATCATAGCAACCATAAATGAAGGATCCAGAAGGAAATCAACCAAAGTTGTTCTCATGCGGTCTAAGCTTCCGGGGCATAGAGATTTATATTGTATTGGTATCTGGGATAAGAAGATGGATACACCGAAGGGAAAAACCGTATTGAACTATTTTGATTTACAGCGGTTATATATCGCCCTGGGAGATCTTCTGAGGAAGGAGGAACCATGAGGGGAATGCTAAATATTATCCTGGCTAATGTCCGGAGTATAGAGGAGTGTACTAATACTATCCGGAGGCACCAGGAATACAAAGAGATCTGTAACGATAACATTCTTCTATCTTCTAACGATCCGGATATTCAGGAACTAATCCGGGATATGAAGGGAAGCAGTAACAGCATATTGTTAAATGCCCGGAGGATCCAGAAGAACATAGAGAAAATCAAGCAGATATTGGATCTGATCTACAGACAAACAGAAATATATATTTCTGAATGTGAAGAGACTAAAACGGAAGAGCCGGAAGCCTGGGTAGGGACCCCTCCACGGGGCCGAAGGCGAGCCATCACCGCCAGCGCCGATTTACACACAGAGAAATTTAAAGGAAGGGAGAAGGATATAAAATGAGTGAATATAACCCTGAAAACGTGCAGAAAATACGCGCCAGGATTAAAGAGGTACTGTCAAAGAATGCCGAAGATATCGAAAATGCCGACCGTAAGCAAGAAGAAATCAACGGCAGAATCGACAGGGCTGAAGAGGTCATGCATAAAGCCACAAAGACTGGAGACTTGGAAACCTATAAGAAAGCGCAGAAGACACACGCTGACGGGGTCCAGGATTTGAAAGTTTTGTCGGATTATATCAAAGACCTTGAAACCCGATGTCTTGTTGAAGAGGACGAAAAGCAGAGTGTTTTTCGAATCCTGAATGAAGAAATTGATAAACAGAATGCAGACGCAAAAGAACACATAGAGAACACACTAACTGCGCTTGAAAAGTATGTGGATGATTACGTCGGTAGACTGCGCCAGTTAGGTTATCTCAGAAATATATGGATAAAAGAAATCGTGCGTAGTGAAAAACATTTCGACACATTCGAGAACAAAACAAGAAAATCCGTACTTGTTGAATATTATCATCGGTCTATGGGCTCTAGAATAGGAGACAAAATAGACTATTAGAGCAGCTGCCGGAACAGATCCGGACGAAGACGAAGAGGAAAAGTAGAGAACTAACGAAGGGAGAAACGCACATGAAGACAGATACTAAACTGAAATCAGTTGAAGAGATCCGCGCCAGAGCTTCCGAGATCCTGAACCGGCACCGGGAAGCCGTGGAACGTGTAGACCGGGAAATTGTAGCAGCTGCCGAAGAGATCCGGAAAGCCGAAGAGGCGAAGGATAAAGCAAGCAAGGCACACGATGACAAAGCCTATATCAAAGCCTGTGAAACGTTGGATACTGCCAGACGATTCAAGGCGATCCGCGAAGGATGGAAAGCCGATACCGAAAAAGAAGAACTCATTTCTAAAGAAGAGTATCTTTATCTGATCCAGAAGGCACAGAAAGAGATACAGGATAAAGCGAAGGTGTACCAGGATTATTTTATTAAGATCGCGGATGAGACTTTTGATAAATCCCTGGAACTTCTGGAAATGATAAACGAGACAGAAAGAACGCTTCAGTTATTGCAGCACGATCTTTACAAAGACCAGGACAGAACCAGAGACAAGGACGGCCGTATTATTAATATCATTTCTGAGATTAAGAGAGTGGATCCTAAAATCTGGAGTATTGCTGAATATGGCCGGCAAATGGCAATGAACTATTTCTATAAAGAAGTAACCGGAGAATACAGGAAGTAAATATCATGAGTGATGAAAAAAAGAATGTTGTTGACTTCGATAAACTGGAAGCGGAACTCAAAGCAAAAGCGGAATCTTTCAATAATCGTATGAATGAATTACAGGAAAAGACCAACGCGGAAAGTAAATACTTCAGTGACCTAATGTTAAAGGGATATCAGAAGAGACAAGAGGCAATGCAGAAGCAGAGGGAAAAGGATATCGAAGCCGAAGCCGAAGCAGCCGCCGAAGCTGTCCGCGCAAAGTATCGTGAAAAAACTAAGGCTTCCTGGGCAGATGACGAGACCCGGAAAGCGTATAGAAGTTTTGTAAACGATCGCTTTTTCGAAGACCAGGAAGGGAAATAAATACCCCTGGCATAGTTTCAATAACTACCCCGGAGGGAGTCTGCTATACTTCCCTGTTATCTCCCGGGGAGTTATACCGGATCCGGATACAGATTATCTCCTTCCCTGTTCTCTGGATCCATCAAAGAAGATCCAGCAAGAGCAGCTGTTATTATCCCACCTCAAAACGGCAGCTGCTCCGGGATCTTCAGAAGACCGGCACCGCACCGGGAACCACAGCGGAACGGATGGAGGGAGAGGGAGAGGGCAGACCGCAAGCGAAAGACGGACAGGAAAAAACAAAAAAATTATTTATTTCTTCTGTATAGGGGCGGGATATCTCCCTCCCACGGTGCCTCCGTCAATCAACGCGCGCCGGTCTATGAATATTTTTCGCAGAGATCTTTTAAAAGCCTTCCTGGCTTAATCCGGATCCATGCCGAAACAGGAACCAATCTGTTATAAAATGGCTGTTTATTGAGCTTCTGGGAGGCTATCCGGAAGCGTATAGAAGACCTATATTAATCAATCGGAGTGCCTGTGAAAATGTCTGTTCTAAGGCACCATTCCAAACTATTTAAAGCGTATCAGCATAAAAAACATGAAATTGATTATATGTATGATACACGCGTATCAGTTGCAAGCAGATCTGTATTCAGAAAAAGCACCGGGAATTATTCTGACCCGGTGAAAGAAGCTGTTTTCAGGATAGACGAAGAAAGGGAAAAGCTTCTGGATTTATGGAATCATATTTTAGATGAAGAACTAGAAATATTTTCCTGGCTGGATACGATACCGGATCACCATTTCCGGACAATTATTATCTATCGTTTCATTATCGGTTATACCTGGGAAAGAGTAGATTACGAAATGAGCAGGGAGACCGGAGAAACCTACACCGGCAGCGCGTCGGCAACGTATTATAAACGATACATAGCAAAGCACCCGGAATTGATAGAGCCGGAGGAATAAGGCTGTCTGAGGCTGTCTCAGGGCAAATCTTAACAAAGATGATAATTATATCATTCTTGATCCGAAAACCCCGGAAACGGCCTGAAATAGGCTTATATGCTTGTTTCAGATAGTATTTATCACTTGAAACGGAAAATATGAAAGGAGAACACACTATGAACACGTACACATGAAACACACACCCAGCGGAAGCCCTGGAGGATATCAGAACAGAATCGGAAACTATGCTATACTTAGATAACAAGGATCCGGAAAATATGGCGAAGAAAACAAAGGCACAGTTAAAATCAATAGCAAAGTTTAACCGAGAAAAGACAAGAGCCGTGCTGATCCGGTTAAATGTTAATACAGATAAAGATATTCTGGAGAAGCTGGAAACCGTACCAAGCAAACAGGGCTATGTAAAAAAACTGATCCGTGACGATATCGAAAAAGAGAACCAGGGCAAAGAATAAGCCCTGGTTTTTTATGATAGACAATAATTGTTGACTTTGGTTAAATACTACTGTACAGTAGTATCAAGAAAGGAGCGGAGATAACAAGTGATACACACAAGCTTTAATGAATAGGCATAAATGTTTATTTCTGTTAATTACAGAATACGCTTATATGCTTATTATAGATGTGTGACCACACACCGAAAGGAGAAATAAAACATGAAGAAGAGCCGCAGCCGCGCACCGTAAGCAGAACAGAAGCTGTTCTGGATCCAGTGTGAAGGGATACCCGGAACGGCACACAGTACAACAACATCTGTTTACTGATCTAGTCAACCAAGGTATAGAACCAAACAAAGACCCCATGCAAAAATATTTTATTTCCCTCAGGTGAATATGTGCCGGCCTGAGATAATAAAAGGCCTGAGATACGGCAATATCTCAGACCAGGCACCATTCACATTTAACCCATTGCAAGCAGATTTTTATATGAAAGGATACAAAAATTATATCATGCTTAAAAACACATACACAAGAACTACCGACGAACTGGAAGAAACACTTTCCAGAATAAATTTATTCTCTATCATTTCTGACCTGGGAGAAATCTCCCTGAAACTTGGCCATATCGGGCAGAACTTCGATGAATATGTAATGTTCGTTGAAGATCCGGAGGAAGCGGAACTGATACAGGAGAGATTAAACAATCTGGATTATGACTTCCAGACGCTGAAAAACTCAGTTGAAGATAAAAGCCTGGAGTTATTCTCACTTATGAATTGTTTACACTCCCTTATTTCTCTTGAAGGGGAAACACAGAAGGAACCGGAGACCACCGGCAATGAAAAATAATAGTTTCATGGCTGCCGGAACCGTGGCTTTTACGGAAAAAGCAAGGAACTCTTTACGCAAAGCCGGCGCAACAGATGAAATAATCCGGGAACTGATCCAGACAATAAAGGAACAGCCCTACAAAGGCTATACCATCGATACAAGAGACGGAATCACTTGTTTAAATATTCCTATCTCGTTTATCAGAGATCACGCGCGCAATTCTGTATTAATCCTTCTGACAGAAGAAGCCCTGGAGGCGGATAAACATGTTAAAAGGAATTAAGATGGACTATACCGCGTTTCTTCTGTGCCTGTTCTTCCTGTATATGTTCGTTAGAATGCTCCTGTTTGTAGTAGGTATAGACTTATGACGCAAACAGAATCAGTTTTGGAGAAGATCCGGAGAGATCCGGAGAACCTCCCCGGAAGGATCACAGCAGCAGCCTACAATATATCCGCGCTGCTGGATGATCTAACCGGCTTAAATTATGAAGGTGATGTGATGAGCGCTTTATCTCTCTTCTGGTTTTCTGAATTAATCGAAATCGGAAGAGATGTAGAACAGGCACTTAAAGCAAAGTGAACAGACCAAAGCCGGGAAATATTCCTGGCTTCTCTTTAGGGGATAAGACAATGAAGAAAGAGAAATATATACTTGTACAAAAGAACGCAGCCGGAAACATAGTAATCCGGATCCAGATACAGGCATACGGCCAGACATACAGACAAACTTTAAATCTGAAGAAGTTCGAATCTGAGAAAGAGGCCTTGACCGTGGCGCGATCTATCAGAGACAAGAAGCTTGTTGAAATGGCTTCCGGTTATACGGTAAGTAATTTCAAAACAGTGAAAGAGATCTATGATAAGACCTTCGAATTGTTGCCAGTGAGGCAGAAGACCAGGGAACGGCACAAACATTTCTATAATGTCGGAATTTCTAAGTATGGCAGTATGACAATAGATAAGATAACCAGCGCGGACATACAGACCAGTATAAACAAGTATGCCGAAACACACACCAGGGAGCAAACAGGCCATCTTCTGGCAGTTTGGCGAAGGATCTATAAAACGGCCGTAATGATGAATATATCCATACCGGACAGAACCCAGGCTGTTATCATACCGGAGTGCCGGGAAGACAGGCCCAGGAAGAAAGAAATATCTTCTAAGGATCTGGAGGCCTTCCTGGAAGAAGTACTGGAGTATAACAATGCAGATATCAAAGGAAGCTATCAAGGGAAAGCGATATACTACGCTGTTCAGATCATGCGTTATACCGGCATACGGCCGGCGGAGTGCTTCGCATTGATGAAAGATGATATCTACCTTAACGGAAGCGGAAATGGCTTTATTTCAATCAATAAGGCTGCACACAGTACCATAGATAATCACCTGGAACTTGGAAAAACGAAGACTATAAAATCAGTTAGAACCGTTCCTGTATCTCCGGTATTGTCGGAGATCCTGAAAGAGTGCCTTGCATGGTCTAAACATGATTTATTACTGGCCGATTATTACGGCAATATACAGGATATAGATATTGTTTCTGATTACGTCCGGAGAGTATCAAAAAAAGCCGGTGTTCAATTCAATTTGTATATGTTACGGCACCAATTCAGCACCGATCTTGTAGCCGGAGGCGTTAACCTGGCAGTTATCCGGGATCTGTTAGGACATGAAAATGTTGATATGTCATTGTACTATGCCGTATCCAGAGAGGAAGACCGGAGGGAAGCGATAGAAAAGAGGACGTTTAATTGATGAAAATATACGTTTCTGGATCCATACTAATTCACCAGGAAGAAATACTGGAAGCCGTAAGCACTCTGGAGAGCTTCCCGGAATGGCTGAAAGATAACAATATCACCCGGCACACCGTCAAAGACAAGAACAATGTTGTTATAGGGCAGCTGATCCACTGCGGAGAATTGACCAGGATAAAATAATGGTACAGGATCCAATAAGGCACCGTTACAGAGTGCCTTTTTTGTCTCTGGATACGGAAAACATAAAAAATAATCTCAAAAATAATCCCATTTCCAAAAAGTCCGCATAAATACAGCACAATTCACATATAATAGAATCCCTAAGGGGTCACCACTTGCATATAAAGCCCTGATCTAAGGGCTTTTTCTTATATTCAGTGACGGATGGATATTTCCTGTTACAATTAATACCGGGTAAGAGTACAGACATGATTGTAGAAAGAGAATTATTTGAGCGTTTACGTCCGAATCCGGACAAACTGTTACAGTATGGTTTTCAAAAGGAAGGCGGTACTTTTCTGTACCGTAAATCTCTTGGCCAGGGTGGTTTCTACGCGGAGATCACGATCAGGAATAATACGTTATCCGGTAAGGTCATGGACGCGGATACGGAAGAAGAGTACATCCAGGTACATCTTCCCGGACAGCACGGAGAATTTGCGGCAAGGATCTCTGAGGCATACCTGGCAGTACTGGAAGAAATCGCTGAACAGTGTTTCTCACCTGTAGAGTTTATCTCTGATCAGGCGAATCGTATTGCGGGACAAGTATATGATCGTTATGGTGTTACCCCGGATCATCCGTTCGCGAAAGCCCAATCTTACGCTGTATTCAGGCATCCCGGGAACAAGAAGTGGTTTGGTCTGATCATGGATATAGACCGTAAGGTACTGGAGAAAACAGAAGGGAAGATCGATATCCTGAATCTGAAGGTTACACCTGAGACCTATGAAGAAGCACTGAAGCTGGATGGAATCTATCCGGCATATCACATGAATAAGAAACAGTGGATCACTATCGTTCTGGATGAACGTATCGGGGATGAGAAGATCCTGGAATTCGTGGAAGAGAGTTACCGGTTAAGTAACGGGCCATCCAAACGAAAAGCCGGCAGACAAGCATGGCTGATTCCCGCGTCACCGAAAATGTACGATGTAGGCAGGGGATTCCGCACTCACGGCAATTCTCTGGACTGGCATCAGCGTATCGATGTACGCAACGGAGATCTGGTATTCATCTACATGACTGCGCCGGTATCTTCCATCATTTATGTCTGTGAAGTGAAGAAAGCCGGTATTGTGGATGAAGACGGTGTCAGACGGATGCGGTTATCTCTGTTTAAGGAATTCGAACCGGGCAGATATCCTCTGTCTATGATGAAAGAATACGGAATATCCGGTGTACGCGGCGCACGCAGGATGACAGATGAATTGTATGCGGTGATCCTTCCGGAGATTGAAAAGTGTCAGACAGCAGAATAATCGGGTATAATGTGTTTATGATTTCCTATATGAAACGGTCTCTGATCATTTTGCTTGGGTTGATGTGCATGTTTTCCTTGTGCATGATCTGTCCCCGGGCAGAAACCAGTACCGTTTTTTCTTCTTCCGCAAGAGAGACGATCATCAACGATTCCTGGATGTTTACGCTGGGAGATATCTCCGGCGCAGAATCTCCGGACTATGATGATTCCTCCTGGAGAGAGATCAATCTGCCTCATGACTGGTCCATTGAAGGGAAGTTCAGTACTGAGGGAGAAGCTGAAAGCGGCTTTCTTCCGGGCGGAACCGGTTGGTACAGAAAAACCCTGATTCTTCCGGAACGGCTGAAAGACAAACGCATGATCCTGAATTTTGACGGTGTATACATGAACAGTACCGTCTACGTGAACGGTAAGGAAGCAGGCAGACATCCTTTCGGGTATACACCATTCATGTTTGATCTGACAGGATTATTGGTCTGTGACGGAGAGAGTAAGAATGTGATTGCGGTCAAGGTAGAGAATCTGCAGCCAAACAGCCGCTGGTATTCCGGAAGCGGAATCTACCGGGATGTCAGTCTGATTGTATCGGAGAAGACAGCTGTCGCTCCTTACGGTATACAGATCCGTACGCCTTCACTCGCAGAATCTCCGGAAAAAGGAGAAACCGGAATCACTATTCATATCGATAATACTCTTCCGGAGAGTAAAAAGATATCTGTCCGGAATACGATCCTGGACCACGAAGGGAAAGCTGTATCCGACACACAGATAACGCAGATCACTGTGGATAAGAACAGTACCGGAGTCTGCAGCGAGACTCTGTATGTCAGTGATCCGGTACTCTGGAGTACCAAAGAACCGGTCTTGTATACGCTGCGTACGGAGATCCGTACGGAAGATGGACATAAGGATGTAACAGAGACGGCCTTTGGCTACAGATATTATCAGTTTGACCCCAAGACCGGCTTTACCCTGAACGGAGTGCCGATGAAGCTGAAAGGTGTATGTCTGCACCATGATCAGGGAGCACTTGGCTCAAAAGCCTATACCCGGGCGATGGAACGTCAGCTGGAACTTATGAAGAATATGGGTGCCAACGCTGTCCGTATCACACATAATCCGGCTGACCGGGATATGATCGCGTTATGCGACCGTATGGGACTTCTGGTCATTGAGGAGGCTTTTGACACCTGGAGTAATTCCAAGAACTTCAACTTCTATGATTACGGGATGATCTTCAATGAACAGATCACCGGAGATAACCGGATTCTTGGCGGAAAACCCGGAATGACCTGGGCAGAATACGATATCAAGCAGATGGTGCTGCGTGACCGCAATTCACCGTCCGTGATCCTCTGGTCGATCGGGAATGAAATCCTGGGGAATATCGGCGGAGACACCTCTTCCTATCCTGCCTATTCCGCAAATCTGGTGAAATGGGTCAGGGAATGTGATGATACCCGTCCGGCTACGATCGGAGATAATAAAACGGAATCAGGAAATATAACCCAGGCAGAGATGAACCGGGCAATCGTTGATGCGCAGGGTGTCATCGGTCTGAACTACGTCCATGGTGAAACGTATGACGGTATTCATGAGACGTATCCATACTGGCCGTTATACGCTTCGGAAACGATCTCCGCGTTCTATACCCGCAGTTACTACAAGACCTACAATATCGATTATTCCACGTTCCAGACAACAGGATTTGATACAGCGCACGCGGAATGGGGAAGCAGTGCGGAAGACAGCTGGCTGGACATCATCACCAGAGACTATCTGGCAGGAGAATTCATCTGGACAGGAATGGACTATATCGGTGAACCAGAACCCTGGAACGGACTTACACAAGGCTCTGTCACTGCCCTCGGCGCAGCCCCGCGTTCCAATTTCTTCGGGGTAACAGACACCGCAGGGATCCCCAAGGATATCTATTACTTCTACCAGAGCCAGTGGAACGATGAAGTCAATACGCTACATATCCTGCCGACATGGAACCGGGAAGAGATACAGATTGACGGGTCCGGTTATACTGATGTGATCGTATACAGTGATGCCCCGAGTGTAGAACTGACACTGAACGGAGAATCCCTGGGGAAGAAGAGTTATACTGTACACACTACAGAACAGGGATATTCCTGGCAGGAGTGTGACGGACATCTGTATTATTCCTGGCAGGTTCCTTATACCGAGGGAACTCTGGAAGCTCATGCGTATAATGAAAAGGGAGAAGAACTCTTTAATACTGAAGGAAGATATGAGGTGAAAACACACCAGAACGCTTCGGAAATGACCCTTGAGGCAGATCATCCGCTGATCCTGGCAGACCATCAATCCATAAGTTACATACTGATCCAGCTGACGGATCCTGCAGGAATACCGGTTACCGGAGAGGATGTACTTCTGCATATGGAATTAACCGGCAACGGACGGATCGTCGGTGTGGATAACGGAGATCCCAGAGATACATCATCCTTCCTTCCGGAAGAAGATACATCAGTCTTTAAACGTACTTTCCACGGCGCATGTGTATTGATTGTTCAGAGCACGGATGAAGAAGGAACGATCAATCTTAGAGTAACCGCTGAAGGAATCAATGAAGCAGAAACACAGATTGCTTCCATACGGATCTATACCGGACTGGAAGGAATTCTGAATATAAAACAGTGGCAGGACCTGGAGATTACCGGACTATATGAAAGTATGCTCCTGCCGGAGATTGAGGTGATGTCATGAAAACTTTGATTGTGCTGTACGACGGTATACAGATGAACAACGTGATTACTGCCGCGCATATCCAGCCGGACGAGATCGTTGTGATCTTTCCCAAGGAGATACAAGCTTCCGTCAATGTAAAAGAACTAAATGAACTTCTGGATATGACGGTCACCTATCTTCCGTTTGACCTGAATGATCCGGTGAAATCTCTTCGTACCATACTGGAGCCATACAAGGGTGCTTATGTGGACAGCTGCGGAGGTCATGACTACGCGGCAGTGATCTTGGGATCACTTATGGACGAGTATGACTTTACCGTCGTGTCTCCGTATCAGAACAGGCATGTGATCTCTTTCTACAATCACGGTACAGAGAGAATTGAGGCACTGATCTCGCCGGAAATCACGATTCCGGAATTTGTGGCTATGAGTGAAGGTAAGGTGATCAGTTCCCAGAAACCTGACACCCGCGGGGATAAGAAATGGGCTGCCGTGGATTACTGTAACAGGCAGCGGAGAACACTTCCGGACCGCTGGCGTGTGATCACCAAGTTTATTCAGCAGAATCTGGGCAACGCAGAAGCGAAGAATGCTCTGGTGATCCGTGAGGACCAGTACCGCAGTCATAAAGAGATGCTCAATGAACTGGTTAAGGCAGAAATTCTGGAAGCCAGAGAAAGCAAGCAGAAGAGTTTCATGAACTATTACTTCACTTCGGACTTTGCCCGTGAACTTCTGGCGGTCGAGGGCAAGAGCCTGGAAGAAGAAGTCTGGAGACAGTTATATGAATCAAATATCTTTACGGATGTCCGTGAACAGGTTCGTATAGACTGGAACGGAGACAGCTATGTGGCAACGAATGATCCTACCAGTGAATTAGATGTTGTCGCAACCAAGGAATGGTATATGATCTGTATCTCGTGTAAATCCGGAAAACTGAAAGAAGAAGCGCTGTACGAGGTATACAGCAATGCTCAGCGTTTCGGACAAGGAAGACCGATTCCCGTAGTCTGCCACGACAGTAGGGAAGAAACCGTGATCCTCAACAATAAGGCAAACGAACTGGGAATCATCATGATCAATCAGAAGATCATCGAGAGTGGTAAAACCGCGGAATATATCGACGAGAAGATTCGTCATCTGAAGTGGTAGATATACCGGAAAAAGAAAACCGGAGGATTCAGCTGAATCTTCCGGTTTTTGTTTTACTGGTGCGCCAGACAAGACTTGAACTTGCACGGATCACTCCATACGCCCCTCAAGCGTACGTGTCTGCCATTCCACCACTGGCGCATTCGTGAAGATATTATAGCACTCATCTTCAATTCGTCAAAAGGGATTTGTTATAATTTAACTATGATGAAGAAAGTTTTTCTGGTTTTCTTATGTTTTTTTCTTGCCGGATGCGCAATTGGCGTGCCTGATCCGCACAAGAGTCTGAAAAAAGCAGATATTCCTGATGTGTACAGCGAATATATTTATATTTACGATTACGTGAATGATCAGGTGCTCTATCAGAGAAAAGGATACGAAAAGATGTATCCTGCCAGTCTGACCAAGATGATGACCGCAATCGTTGCCATTGAAGAGTGCGAAGATCTGGATGACACCTTCCTTTTTACCGAAGAAGTTCTTGAGGGACTGGTGGAAGCCAATGCGAACCGCGCAGGTTTCGATGTGGGAGATGAACCGGCAATCATCGATCTGATCTACGGTGATCTGTTATCCAGCGGGGCAGACTGTTCCCGGGGACTGGCGTATTATCTCGCAGGTAGTGAAGCTGCGTACGTGGAGATGATGAATGCCAAGGCAGCGGAACTGGGAATGATCGGTACACATTTCGTTAATACCAGCGGATTATTTGACCCGGATCACTATACGACTTGTGAAGATATGGGAAAACTTCTGAAGTACTGCCTGCAGAATGAGACTTTCCGGGAAGTCATCACTGCCCAGGATCACCGCTCCATACCGGTAAACAATTATCCCAACGGATTGAATATGACCAATCTGGTCCTGATCTACATCAACCAGGATCCTCCCAAAGCCAGGTATTCTTTTACCATACCCGGATTTATCAGCGGGAAGGGAGGATATACCGAGACCAGCAGGTTTACTCTGGCTTCTTATGGTTATATGAATGACCTGCATGTCCTGATGGTTACCGGGAAGGCCTTTACTGAAGAGGGATATCCCGCAAACATGGAAGACGCGGAGAAGTTATATCCTTGGGTATTCTCCCGGTTCAAGAGAATGGTTCCGGTACATGCGGGGGATACCTATACCGTGGAGCGTGTACGCTGGAGCGAAGGCGGAACGCTCAAGGTACGGGCTGCGGACAACATCACCGCAGACATCGCAGGAATGCATCAGGTAACGATTTTGAGCGATGTGATCAACGCTCCGGTAAAAGTCGGAGATAAGATCGGAGAAGTGGAAATCTATTCCTATGAAGAACTGGCAGGAAAGACAGATCTGATCAGTACGGAAAATCGTAAGGTCACGTGGAAAGGGGTTCTTTTAACCCTGGGGTATGAATTATCCCATGATTATCTGTGGGTGATCTCTCTGGTATTACTGGGTGTGATCGTATTATTGTTCCTGGTGATGTATAAACCATACCGGCGTATGATGATCCACCGGAAAAGAAGAAAGAGATAAACTCTTTTACGTTCAGGTATAGTTGTAATATAATAGGGAACGGTCCGGGGGAATGGATATGGAATTTCAGAAGATTATCAATATAGCAGTTATCGCGCATGTCGACGCAGGAAAATCTACACTGGTCGATGCTTTTCTTAAACAAAGTCACGTATTCAAGGATAATGAAAAAGTTGTTGACTGTGTCATGGACAGCAATGATCTTGAACGTGAGCGGGGAATTACGATCTATTCCAAGAACTGTTCCGTTACCTACAAGGATTATAAGATCAATATCGTGGATACTCCCGGTCATGCGGATTTCTCTTCCGAAGTTGAAAGAATTATCAAGACGGTAGATACCGTGATCCTGCTGGTAGACTCTGCGGAAGGACCGATGCCGCAGACTCGCTTTGTCCTGCAGAAATCCCTGGAGATCGGACTCAGACCGATTCTTGTGATCAATAAGATGGATAAACCGGATGCCCGTGCCAATGAAGTAATCGATGAAGTCTATGACTTATTCCTGGATCTGAACGCGACAGATGATCAGCTGGATTTCCCGATTTTGTATGGTATAGCCAGACAGGGTGTCATCCGTTATGATCCGGAAGATACCAACGAGGATATCGTACCGTTGTTTGAGACGATTCTCTCCCATGCCCAGACCTATCCGAATCTGATGGATGAAAACGTACAGATGCAGATCAGCGCGCTTGCGTATGATGATTATATCGGCAGACTGGGAATCGGCCGTATCTACAAGGGAACCTTAAAAGCCGCTACTCCTTATACGGTATGCAATGCCGAAGGAAAGACTGTACGCGGGAAAACCGGACAGGTATTCGTGTATAAGGGCTTAAGCAGAATTGCTGTAAATGAAGCGCAGTGCGGTGAAATCTGCATGATTTCCGGTATCCCTGATATTTCCATCGGAGATACGATTACACCGGATGGCATGCCTGATCCGATGCCGATGATCAGTATTGAAGAACCTACGCTGTCCATGAACTTCATGGTCAATGACTCTCCTTTCGCCGGACAGACAGGTAAATATGTTACTTCCCGGAATATCCGTGAACGTCTGGCAAAAGAACTGGAAGTCAATGTTGGACTGCGTGTGGAAGAAACCAGTACGACCGATACCTTCAAGGTCTCCGGAAGAGGTGAGTTACATCTCTCCATCCTGCTGGAAAACATGCGCAGAGAAGGATATGAGGTCGCTGTATCCAGACCGGAAGTTATCCTGAAGAAGATCGATGGTGTAGTATGCGAACCGGTGGAAGAAGTTGTCTGTGATGTGCCGGATGAATACTCCGGTACGGTAATTGCGGCACTGAATATCCGTAAGGGAATGCTGATGGATATGTCAGAAGAGGGCAGTTATACCAGAATCACGTATCAGTGTCCGACCAGAGGCCTGATTGGTTACCGCAGTGAGTTTATCAACTCTACCCGCGGTGAAGGCACAATGGTCAAAAGACTGGCAGGATATGAACCGTATAAGGGGGATATCCCTCAGCGTCAGAACGGAGCACTGATCTCTACGGAAACCGGCGGGGCAATGACTTATGCTCTGTGGAATATCCAGGAAAGAGGACAGTTGTTCATCGGCGCGCAGACACCGGTATACGAAGGAATGATTATCGGTATCGCTTCCAAGAACAAGGACATGACCGTAAATCCGATCAAGAATAAAAAGATGACTGCGGTACGTTCCACAGGCAACGATGAAGCGATGAAGCTTGTGCCGCCGAAGATCCTGACCCTGGAAGAAGCAATCGAATTCATCAACGATGATGAACTGGTAGAAATCACACCTACGGATATTCGTGTAAGAAAGAGATTCCTGACAGCTTTGGACAGACGTATGCATGCCAGAGAATTAGGTAAGATCGATGAGGAAGAGGATGACTGATCCTCTTCTTTTCATAAAAAAAGAGAGATGACTCTTATTAAATTAATCATATCATAATTTCGTGAATAAGTAAGTTCTTACATCTTGATCAGCCTGAGGTATAGTAATAATGCAGATATCGCTAAGATCGGCTGCTTCTGACACAACGATCCAGCATATACAACCATAATTCAGACGTAGGACGTTAAGAGAATAACAGGCAGTCGTGTGTTATGGGTCCGTATCTTTACGGACCCTTTCATATAGGATTTTCATGAAGATTAACCTATAATAAATACAGAGAAAAACGAGGTGAGTAGCTGATGAGTGCTGCAGAAAGATTGATCCGTTATTGTAAGATCGATACACAGTCTGACCCCAAATCCCCAACAAGTCCTTCCACACAGAAACAATTTGACCTGGCAAAAGTATTAGAGGAAGAACTCAAAGAAATCGGTCTGGAAGATGTATATCTGGATGAATACTGTAATGTCTACGCGCATATGCCGGCAAATCTGGACAAGAGCGGTAAGACCATCGGTTTTATCGCGCATATGGACACATCTCCGGATTATAACGGTGCCAATGTCAATCCCCGGATCATTCCTGCCTACGATGGAAAGGATATTGCCCTGGCAGAAGGTGTAGTCACAAGAATCAAGGACTTCCCGAAACTCAGTGAACATGCCGGACATGACCTGATGGTTACAGACGGCTCCTCTCTTCTCGGCGCAGATGACAAAGCCGGAATTACCGCAATCATGGAGGCTCTGGTTTACTGGAAAGAACATCCCGAGACACCACATTGCCGTATCGCTGTGGCATTTACCCCGGACGAAGAAATCGGCAGAGGTACGGAACACTTTGATCTGGAGAGATTTGACGCCGCATTTGCGTATACCATGGACGGGGGAGATATCCGTACTATTACCGATGAAACATTCAACGCGGCTGAAGCCGTGGTTACCTTCCGCGGTTTCTCCATCCATCCCGGAAGTGCCAAAAACAAGCTCATCAGCGCCGTAAATCTCGCTATGGAATATCACGCCCTGTTACCGGAACATATGCGTCCGGAACACACGGAAGGGAAAGAAGGATATATCCACGTAACAGAGATCAAGGGAACGACGGAGAACGCAGTCATGGAGTATATCCTGCGTGACCATGACCGTCAGAAACTGGAAGATAAGATTGAACTGATGAACAGGGCAGCCTCATGGATCAATGCCCGCTACGGAGAAGGATCCTGCAATGTGGAGATCATCCGTGGTTACCGAAATATGAAAGAAATCCTGAATCATTATCCGGAAGTTATGGGACTTGCTGAAAAAGCCCTTCTGGAAATGGGCTTACAGCCTGTATCCGAAGGAGCCAGAGGCGGTACTGACGGCGCAAGTTTGTCCTTCATGGGATTGCCCTGCCCGAATCTCGGTACCGGCGGCGGAAATGCCCACGGACGCTATGAATTCTGTGACCTGTGGGAACTGGAACAGTCCTCAATACTCATTCGGAAGATAGCCGAAACCATGGCTGGAGGTGAATACAAATGATTTATACCTGTACGGTTAACCCTTCACTTGACTATTATCTGACTTTTGATGAAAAGATCATCCCGGGCAAGACCACCCGTGCTGTCCAGGATGAATACCATGCCGGAGGAAAGGGAATCAACGTCTCCATCATGTTGAACAATCTCCAGATTCCTTCACGTGCACTAGGCTTCCTGGGAGGTTTTACCAAGGACTTCTACGTGCAGTTACTACAGAAGTACCGCATGCTGCAGCCGAATTTCACGTATGTGCAGGGCAACACCCGGATCAACGTCAAGATCATGGACGGAACCGATACGGATCTCAATGTGAGAGGGCCTGAAATCAAGCCGGAGAACCTGAATAACCTGTTCTTCAAGATCTCCAGACTGGATGAGGATGACTGTCTGGTGTTTGCGGGTTATTGTCCGGATTCGATCCGTGAACAGATGATAGAAGTACTAAAACAGGCAATCGCTGAAGGTGTCAAGGTCGCTCTGGATACCAATCCGGAGATATTACATGAACTCGCTCCGTGTTCTCCGTTCTTTGTGAAGATCACCCAGTCTGAACTGGCGGCGTATAGAGGACGTGAGATACTGTCCAAGGAAGAAGTCATTGAAGAAGCCCGCAATCTTCATACCGAAGGGGTAAAGAATGTGATCGTACTGTACGATGACCGCAGCCAGGCGGTCTATGTCTGTGATCAGGGAACTTATGTCGGCAATGTTATCCGGGATAATCCTCCGGTGAGTACGGTAGGTACAGGTGACTCCATGACGGCAGGATTTATCATGAATTACATCCGTTCCAGAGATTGTATAGATTCCTTTAAGTTCGCGGTATCCTGCGGCAGCGCTACGATCTATTCCACAGGATTGGCAGAGAAAGGTGAAGTGGACGAATACTACCAGACCGCCACACTTCTCAAAGTAGAATAATGCGCAGAGTATTCTCTGTTTCTGTTGTCATCTTTCTGGCTCTGGTATTGTGCGGATGCGCGAAACCGGAAGAGAAGATCACAATTACCAATCCTCTGGAAATGAATACGATGAAAGCCGATACGACAGGTTACCGCTTCCTGGAGGATGATGATCCCGCATTGGATGAACTGGACCTCCATGAAGCACTGCGGTTGTTTGAGGAAAACGGTACGGGAGTATTATTCTTTGGGGCACCTTCCTGTCCGATCTGTCAGAGAGCGATTGCTGAGATCGATATCGCCTGTAAGGATCTGGGTGTACGCTCTTACTACGTGAATACAGATATTATTATTGATGCCCTGGATTTCCGCGATCTTCTGGAGTATACGAAAGAATACCTGGAAAAAGATAGTAACGGCAGTCCTAACTTCCGTGTACCGCGGATATTTGTTATCAAGGACGGAGAGATACAAGGCACATATCTTGGTCTTCCGGATTCCGTTAAACTGGAGAACGAGAATTCACAGATGACCGCTGCGCAGAAAAAAGAACTGCAGGATATCTATAAAGAATTAATGAAGAGAATTGCGGACTGATGCCGTAATTCTTTTTTTTGGGAATATAATAGTTATATGAATTTATTTCGTTTATTCCGAAAAGATCCTGAAGAAAAGTATACCGGTGATGTTGTAGACCTGATCGCGGAAAAGAAGTATCCGGGAGGAAATGACGGTTCCGGAGAAACGATCTACTACGGGATTTATGTCCATGACACGAATACACGTGTAGGATACATAGATCTGCGTCTGGGGATGAACAGGGAGTTATACTATGCCGGGAATATCGGCTATCATATCCATCCCATATTCCGCGGACATCACTACGCGTATGAAGCCTGCCGTGTTGTCTTCCGGATTGCCCGGGACGTGTATAAGGTCAGGGAACTGATCATCACCTGTTCACCGGAGAATACGCCTTCACGGAAAACTCTGGAAAAACTTCAGGGTGAACTGCTGGAGACGGTGGATGTGCCGAGTGATCACTGGTTATACCAGCGTGGTGAAACAGTAAAGAATATTTATAAATATACGTTATAATAGGTTTATGCGTAGGTTGTTAAAGGTAATTTTCAGCCGTCTGTTGGTTGCGGCGGTGCTTGTGGCAGTACAGATTTATCTGCTTTTCATCGCTTTATACCGGGCGGCGATTTACTATAGCTTACTGCCGATCTTGAGCGCTATCGGTATTTTTATGGCACTGTATATCAACACCAGGAACGAGGATCCTTCCTACCGCCTGAGCTGGACGATTCTGGTGCTTTCTCTGCCGGTGCTTGGAGTTATGCTGTATTTGCTGTGTGCAGGCCGGAAAATGCCGCAGAAACTTGCCCGGGGGACGACCATGGCCAGTCACCGTATGGCCGATCTTCTGAGCCAGGATGCTCAGGTATTACAGGATCTGGAAAAAGATAATCCTGATTACGCAAAGATCTTCAAGTATAATATCCGCACAAGCAATCTCCCGGTCTATCGCAATACCACAAGCAGATACTTCCGCAGCGGAGAAGAATTTTTCCCTGTCTATCTGGAAGAACTGAAGAAAGCGAAACACTTTATCTTCATGGAATACTTTATTATCGATGATGGTGAGGTATGGCAGAAGATACTGGAGATACTGAAAGAGAAGGCAGCTGCCGGCGTAGAAGTCAAACTGATCTACGATGACTTCGGCTGTTCCACCACCATGCCCAGAAACTTTGCGAAGAAGATGAATGCGCTGGGAATAGAAACTTATCGTTTTAACCGTATCCGTCCGATTTTACTGATCCAGATGAATAACCGTGATCACCGCAAGATCACTGTCATAGACAACGAAACGGCGTTTACCGGAGGTGTTAACCTTGCGGATGAATACATGAATATCATCAAGAGATACGGATACTGGAAAGACAGCGCTGTCATGATCAAGGGAGATGCGGTATGGAGTTTTACTGATATGTTCCTGGGAATGTACAGTTTTCTGAAGAACGATGATGAGTCTATCCGCTATGGTCAGTATAACCTTCCGCATGAGATCGAGAACGGAACCGGCTATTATCAGCCCTTCAGTGATACACCCACAGATGGTGCCGATGTAGGATTATCCGTACATCTGAACATGATCAATTCCGCGAAGAAATATGTTTATATCGATACGCCGTACCTGGTCCTGAATGAAGATATTAAGCGCAGTCTCTGCCTGGCGGCTGCCAACGGTGTGGATGTACGCATCCTGGTGCCGCATATTCCGGATAAACGTTATGTCTTTGCCATGACCAAGGCAAATTACGATTCTCTGCTTTCCGAAGGAATACGGATCTATGAATTTACTCCCGGGTTTAATCATACAAAGAATATCGTCGTGGATGATGAACTGGCACTTGTGGGAAGTATCAATACCGATTACCGGAGTTATTACCTTCACCTGGAGAACGGTGTACTGATGTATGACCGTGAGATCGCCGAAGCTATGCGTAAAGATTTCCTACAGGCTCTGGATCTTTCCAGGGAAGTAACTCTTGAAGAAAGCAGAAAAGTATTTATTATCATTCGTTTATTCCGGTTATTGTTACATGTGATGGCGCCGTTGTTCTGAGTATGAAAAAGATTGTGATGATCATTCTGTTTCTTCTTGTCTCGGGATGTACGCAGAAGACCGTACAGACAGAAGAACCGGAAGAACCAAAAAAAGAATACGTGACGGTAAATCGTGAGATCGAAGCCGTAGGAGATATCCCCGTGGAACATCTCTATGTGGCACATGAGAGTCCGCGCCGTCCCGGAGAGATACGGGAAGTCCGGTATATTACGATCCACGAGACAGATAACCGGAGATTGACCGCGGATGCCCACGCACACCTGAATATGCTTATCACCAATACCGATGATATTACCAGCTGGCATTACACTGTGGATGATCACTCCATCGTGCATCATATCCCGGACAATGAAGTTGCCTGGAATGCCGGAGATAATCGTTCAAGAGATGGCGGGAATATCAATGGTATCGGTATCGAGATGTGTGTGAATCTGGATAACGATTATGAACAGACTCTGCGTAATACGGCAGCTCTGACGGCAGCGCTGCTGGTAACGTATGAACTGGAACCGGATGCTGTACATACGCATCAGGACTTTATGGGAAAGATCTGTCCGCATCGTCTGCTTACTGAAGGACGATGGGATGAGTTTATGGAACTGGTGGAAGATGAGTATCTACGAATGACGGAAACAGAGGAATAGTATGGAAAAGTATGGATTGGTGCTTGAAGGCGGAGGTGTACGCGGAGCGTATACGGCAGGGGCTCTGGCATGGCTGAATGATCAGGGAATTGTTTTTGATTACAGCGTCGGCATATCTTCCGGTGCTGTGTACCTGGCATGTTACGAACTGGCAAACAAGGAATCTGCCAGGAATATGTGTCTGTATTATGCGACAGACAAAGAGAATGTAGGTGTACGTGCTTTCCTCAGAGAAGGCCATTATGTTGCCTATGAACATCTGGTTAATGATTATCTGATCAAGAAAGAACACCTGGATGTAGAAAAACTGAGAGATCAGAAAGTCAATATGGAAATCGGTCTGTACGATCTGGAGAAAGGTGAAACCGTGTGGTTCGGCAGTGAGTATCTGGAAAACAAACTGAGATTACTGCGTGCTGCCTGTGCGCTTCCGATTGCGTCGGCACCGGTGGAATTCCAAGGGAAACTCTATCTGGACGGCGGTGTCACAAAGATGATCCCGATTGAACGCTCTGTGGAACAGGGATGCACAAAACACCTGGTTATTACCACAAAGCCGGCAGACTTTGTGCGTAAGCCGGGAAGCCCTGCGGTAAAGATCATGATGCGTATGTTTTACCATGATTATCCGAAACTGAGAGAAGATTATAATGTCCGTCACCTGAATTACTATAAGCAGATGGATCTGATTGAAAAGCTGATCCAGGAAGGGAATGCGGTCATGGTCAGACCGACCAAGACCGTAAATGTGTCCAGGTATAAGGGAGACAGTAAAGATCTGGCAGAATTATATGATCTGGGTTACCAGGACATGGAAGACAGAAAAGAAGAAATCTTCCGCTTCATGGGGAAGAACAATGATTAAACTTGTAGTATGTGATCTGGACGGTACGATCATTGACGAACAGAATCATTGTGATGTGTCAGTGACTAACGCGATCCGGAAATTACATGAGTCCGGAATTGCATTCGCGATATGTACAGGTCGTCCGATTGATACGATTACAGATATGATGAAGGACTGGGGACTTGCGGGAATCACGGATTTCATCGTAGGCAGTAACGGCGGTGAGGTCATGGATAACCGTACAGGAAAGAGATACTATTCCTACAGTCTGGAACCGGAAGTATTACACAAGATCGTGGATGAGTATTCCGCACTGGGATTGATTGCGACTTACTATACCGCGGATATCCTCTATGTCAGCGAGATCACGGAGGAAGTGAATAAAGTAATTCAGCGTATCCGGATCCCTGTGGTAAAGACGGATATCAAGGCGATGATCACCAAGCCGGAAATCAAGGAGATGTTTATCGTAGAACCTGCGCAGATGGCTGAAGTCGAGGCGTATTATCAGGCACATCGTGATCCCAGGTATATCGGCTTTAAGACAGCCGTAGATCTGTTTGAGTTCAATCATCCGTTACTGTCAAAAGAAGTCGGACTGAAGATCATCGTGGAGATCATGAATATCACCGGTGATGAGGTCATGGCTTTCGGAGATACGACGAATGATATAGAGATGCTGAAGTTCGCGAAGTACGGTATATGTATGGACAACGGTACACAGGATGCCAAGGATATAAGCTTTGACATCGCTCCTTCGATCCATGATAAAGGTTTTGCTAAATATATTGAAGAACACATACGTAACGGAAATTATGTATAATTAAAGAGTCAGAAAGGGTTTTGTTATGAAAGCGATAATGGTGATGTATGATTCCCTGATCCGTGATCTGTTGGAACCATATGGATGTGACTGGACAAAAACACCGAATTTTAAGCGTCTCGCCGAGAGAAGTGTAAAATTCGATCAGTGCTATGTCGGCAGTATGCCCTGCATGCCCGCCAGACGTGAATTACATACCGGCAGAGCGAATTTTCTGCACCGCAGCTGGGGACCTCTGGAACCGTATGATGACTCTGTCCCTGAGATCCTGAAGAAAGCAGGTATTTATACGCACCTGGTCAGTGATCATCAGCACTACTGGGAAGACGGCGGATGTACATATCACACACGGTATTCATCCTGGGATGCCAGCAGAGGTCAGGAAGGTGATCCGTGGCAGGCAGATCTGAATGTGAAGTTTGACCGTACAACGGTATTCAATGCCACAAACCAGATCCTGGAGAGAGTTCCTTTATACCGTAACTGGTACAGTATAGATGAACGTAACCGCCGGTATATGGACGAAGAGGAAAAAACACCGCAGGCAGTCACCTTCAAGGGTGGTCTGCAGTTTATTGACCAGAACCATGGCGTGGATAACTGGTTCCTGCAGGTAGAGACATTTGATCCGCATGAACCGTTCTATGTACTGAAAGATGACCGTGATTTATATCCGCATCCGCATGAATTTGTGGGTGACGCAATGGACGACTGGCCGCCTTACGCAAAAGTCAGTGAAGATGAAAAGACCGTAGAACATGTACGTTATGTCTATGCGGCATTGATGTCCAAGTGTGACCGCTATCTTGGGAAGATCCTGGATAAGATGGATGAATACGGATTGTGGGAAGATACCATGTTGATCGTGAATACCGATCATGGCTTCCTGCTTGGTGAACATGGATGGTGGGGTAAGACAGCGATGCCGATGTGGCATGAGATCTCTCATACACCGTTGTTTGTCTATGATCCCCGGTTCAAGGAAACAGCCGGACAGACACGTCAGGAACTTGTACAGACAGTGGATATCGCAGCAACATTGCTGGAATTCTTCGGCCTGCCTCTGACCAAGGATATGGAAGGCAGACCTCTGCGCCAGGTAATAGAGTCTCATGAACCGATCCGTGATTACGCTGTATTCGGCTATTTCGGAAGCCAGATCGATGTTACCGACGGCAGATATGTTTATATGCATGCGGCAGAACATCCGGAAGTACAGAATTATGAATATACCCTGATGCCTACGCATATGCGTCAGATGTTCCAGCCGGAAGAACTGCAGAACATACAGTTGTCGGAACCGTTTAGTTTTACCAAGGGTATGCGCCTGATGAAGATCAAGGCAGGAAACTCCATGGGTGATACAAACTCTTTCGGGTCCATGTTGTACGACAGAGGAGCAGATCCAAAAGAGACAGTATTGGTTGAAAATCCGGAAGTTACGGAAAGAATGAAGGAATATATCGCTGAATTCATGACCGAAAATGACGCTCCGGAAGAATTATTTGAACGCTACGGCTTAGAGAAACAATAGAAAGTGTGTGATAGCCTGTTCATACAGGTCATCTTTGTATGTGAGATATGCCGGCTGTAAATGTACTGATCAAACCTGCGTCCAGTATGTGCAATATGCATTGCGACTATTGTTTTTACTGTGATGAAGCAGTAAACCGCAAACAATCTTCCTATGGCTATATGAGCCGGGAGACCGCTGACAACGTGATCCGGAAGACCCTGGAATTTGCGGAAGGCGCCTGTGCGTTTGCGTTTCAGGGCGGAGAGCCGACACTGTGCGGCGTAGAGTTTTACCGGTACTTTACGGAACAGGTGAAGAAGTACAACACAAGGAATCTGAAGGTCAGTTATGCCCTGCAGACCAACGGCCTGATCCTGGATGAAGAATGGTGTCAGTTCTTCGCGGAGAATCATTTCCTGCTAGGGGTATCGGTGGATGGTATACAATCTGTACATGACAAATACAGGCATTACCTGAACGGTGATACATATGAGCGTATCCTGGCTAATACCAGACTTCTGGATCAGTACCATGTGGACTACAACATTCTTACGGTAGTGCACAAGGCATCCGCTGCGGCAGTCAAAGAGATCTATCAGAATTACCGTGAGAACGGATGGAAGTATCTGCAGTTTATTGCCTGTCTGGATCCTCTGGCGGATGAGAGAGGAAACCAGGAGTATTCACTTACACCGGAGATCTATGCGGAATTCCTGAATACATTGTTTGATCTCTGGTACAAGGATCTGATCCTGGGGAGAGAACCGTATATCCGTCAGTTTGATAACTATATCGGCATCTTACTTGGCATAGAACCGGAATCCTGTGAACAGAGAGGCATGTGCGCGGTACAGAATGTGATTGAGGCAGACGGCAGCGTATATCCCTGTGATTTCTATGTGCTGGACGATTATTATCTGGGAAATCTGAACAAGAATGAATACCTGGATATCTATCTGCGCAGGAAGTCCATGGGATTTATCGAGAGATCTGCAAAGCCTCATGAAGAGTGTATGAAATGTAAATGGGGCGTATTGTGCAGAGGCGGATGTTTCCGCAACCGTGAGAAGACACAGAGTCTGAATTACTTCTGTGAAGCATATAAAGTATTCTTTGAGAAGAATATCAATAAGATGATGAATGCCGCGAGGATCATCAGTCAGCGTTAGGAGGCAACATGAAACTGGGTAGTATTGAAGTTCCCCGGCTGGGATTGGGATGTATGCGTATCGCATCCATGACCGATGCTCAGGCAGACACCTATATCCGTACGGCACTGGATGAAGGATTGTATTTCTTTGACCATGCGGATATCTACAGCGGAGGGCAGAGTGAGATCATCTTCGGCAAGGCTCTGAAGAGAACCGGAAGAAGAGAAGATGTCGTTCTGCAGTCCAAGTGCGGAATACGAAGGGGAATGTATGATCTGTCCGGAGAGTATATTCTGTCTTCTGTGGATGGTATTCTGGAGCGTTTACAGGCAGATTACCTGGATGTGCTGGTCCTGCACCGTCCGGATGCGCTGATGGAACCGGAAGAGATTGCGGAAGCGTTTGATCAGCTGAAAGAATCCGGGAAAGTACGTGAATTCGGTGTCAGTAATATGAACAGCAGACAGATTGAGTTACTGCAGAAGTATGTACACCAGAAGATTATTACCGACCAGATGCAGCTGAGTCTGACCAACTGTTCAATGATCCGGGAAGGAATCAATGTCAACATTGAAGTACAGGATAAAGGCGTAGACAGAGACGGGAATATCCTGGATTACTGCCGGCTGAACGATATCACGATACAGACATGGTCACCGTTGCAGTATGGCATGTTCTCCGGCACATTCCTGAATCATCCGGATTTTCCGGAACTGAATGAAGAATTAGACAGACAGAGTGAAGTCTACGGTATCACGAAAGAAGCAGCAGCCTGCGCATGGATCCTGCGTCATCCGGCAAAGATGCAGGTGATCGTAGGTACCACAAATCCTGCCCGTATGCATGGGTTTGCACAGGCAGAAAAGATCTCCATGACCAGAGAAGACTGGTACCGGCTATATATTGCGGCAGGCAACAGACTGCCTTAAGGAGGAAACATGAAACGCATGATAGGTGTATGTGTGCCGATGGTCACACCAATGGATGATCAGGGGAACCTGGATCTGGAATCAACTGTATCACTGACAAATCATCTGATTGAACGCGGAGTCTCTGCGTTATATCCCTGCGGAACAACCGGTGAAGTGAAGAACCTTACCCCGGAAGAAAGAAAAGCATTTGCGGAGACCGTGGTAAAGGCAGCTGCCGGAAGAGTACCGGTATTTGTACAGGTGGGCGGGGAGACTACAGCTGTGACAGCAGATCTGGCCAGACATGCGTATGAATGCGGTGCTGACGGATTGGGAATGTTAACACCGACGTATTATCCTCTGACGGATGAAGAACTTCTGGACTACTATATTACCTGTACACATGTTGTGCCGGAAGATTTCCCAATCTATCTCTATGGAATTCCGTTCCTGGCAGTGAATCGTCTGAGTCCGGCGCTGGTCGCCAGGATTGCGGAGACCTGCCCCAATGTGAAGGGTATCAAGTACAGTGTGGGAGATGTCCTTACACTGATGTCGTTTGCGGAGATCCGTGACCATACGTTTGATGTTCTGGTAGCACCGGTACAGATGTTACTGCCGGCATTGGCCGCAGGTATGTGCGGTACGGTATCCGGTATGTGCAATGTGATCCCGGAAGATCTGAATACCATGTTTGCCTTGTATGAGGAAGGAAAGATCAATGAATGCCGTGAATTACAGGTCAGAGTAAAAAAGATTGCGAATATGTTTGCTGCCAAGGAAGCTGCCAAGTGTAAGGCAATGCTGAAACGTGCTGGTGTCCTGCGCAGTGATGCCATGCGTCTGCCGCAGAAGGCTCTGAATGATGCGGAACGTGAGGAGTTATTCGCGTTTATGGATAAGGAATATCCATCCTATTCTTTTCAGAGAGGTAACCAATGACAAAGTTAAAGCAAGGAGAGAAGTTCCCCAACCTGCAGTTTGATACTGCTGACAAACAAGGATTACAGGTATACGATATTCTAAAGGGTAAGACTGTCTTCTGGGTATTGCGGTATATCGGCTGCCCGACATGCCGTCTGGATGTACATCAGCTGGCACAGAGATATACAGAGATCCAGGATGCCGGCGCACAGGTCTATGTCGTCATGCAGAGTGATCCTGAACATATACACAAGGATCTCGCAAAGACAAATACTGTCCTGCCTTTTGAAATCATCTGTGATCCTGAACAGGTCTTCTACAGCACCCTGAGTGTGGAGCCCGCAAAGTCCACGTTAAAACTGGCAGGTTCCGGAATCATGAAGTTACTCAAGAAGGGGAAAGAAGCACGTCAGGCAGGATTCAGTCACGGAGATTACGAAGGAAATGAACTACAACTTCCGGCATGTTTCATTGTTGGCGAAGACGGAACAGCAGAATATGTGCATTATGCGCGGAATATCGCGGATATGCCCACGATTGATGAATTACTGGGAATACTGAGAAAGTAGAGCATAGATAAGGAGGATAAGAATATGCCTGCAAAAGTGAATGAAGAAGTATGTATCGGCTGCGGAGCTTGTGTCGGAACATGCCCGATGGAAGCAATCGACCTTAATGATGAAAATCATGCGGCAGTAAACGAAGAGGTTTGTATCTCCTGCGGTGCCTGTGTCGGCGCCTGCCCGATGGGAGCTATTGAACTTTCTGACTGATAATCACAAAAAAGAAGAACTGTTTGTCACAGTTCTTTTTTTGTTAACTATTCGGGGTTTCTTCCGGCTCGGGTTCTGCCTTAGCTCGGAAATCAGTGGCTTTCAAGATTGCGTCACTTGGCTTGATCTCATCACTTGACCATGGTTTGAGATATAACATGTAGAACTCATCGAAGGTCATATTCTTCTCGTAGACAGCGCGTGCCACTTCTTTGCCTACATAGCGGTAATGCCAGGATTCAAAATCATATCCTGTGATGGATTTCTTACCGTCCGGATAACGCAGGATCCAGCCGAAGTCCATACAATTCATGCTTAACCAGCGGTAGGCGTTGGTCTGCAGGAATTCTGTCTTGTCATCTTCGTTGGTTGCGGCTACGTCTACGGTGAAGCCTGTCTGGTGTTCACTGAAGCCGGGACGAGCGCTTAATTCATCCGTGCGTTCCTGACCGTAAGCTTGTACATAACTCTTGTATAATGTGTCCTGCTGTTCATAAGAACGATAGGCGCTGGTGGCATAGAAGGTAACACCTACAGCTCTGCCTCCGTCACAGAGCTCCTTGAAGGCATCTGCGGCGACACCTGCGAGTTCTCTGCCTTCTGCCGCATACCAGTTGGACATCCCGGACAGATTCGCAGGTACGTAGGACTCACTGAGGTAATAACTCTTGTTTACCAGCATTTCCACACTGCTTTCGTCATCCACAGGGTGGGTATCCAGATACGGTGTGTAGTAGTTTCCGCTGAGCGTGAAATTGTTCGGAGAGTTATCCGCGTGATTCTTACAGTCATCGATATACGCCTGTTCGTTATACTGGTAATCGTAGACAAGCAGGGGAGTCATCTCATAGAATTTCAGACTCTTGTACATATTCTCAATCTGTCCGTCGGTATAGCCTTTCTCATGCAGACGGTGGATCAGAAGGAAGTCCTGGGCAGATAATGTACGGTCACCCTGGATAATGGCATAGAAGTTCAGATAGTCTGTATTGACAGACTTATCTTTGATACAGGATGCCAGATATGGGGAATAGTAGGAATTATCCAGGAGTCTGGAGGCGAGCTTCTGTTCACGGATCGCCTTGATCTCTTCTTTGTTATAACCGAGTTTCTTCAGGTTGCTGGACTGTATGGAGCGGGGGATAAAGATCAGACACAAAAGAGCTACAATTCCCAGCAATACATAGATGACTTCTTTACGAAGACGAAGTCTGTGTCTGACCACCATACGTTTTTCTCCGGTGGTCTGGACATTGGCTTTCTGTTTACCGGGTAAGACTAATTTGTAACGCTTCCAGATAGGTCTCTTTTTCTTCTTTTTCTGTGTCATTTCAATACCTCAAATTCTTTCCATGGCCATGTGTGAGGAGGTTCTGCGGTAACTGTAATCAATTCTTTGGTTACCGGATGAACCAGACGCAGAGATACTGCGTATAAGGCAATCTGTCCCCTGCGGGGATGCGGGTGATAACGCTGATCGTTGACCAGGGGCAATCCCCGGGAAGAGAACTGTACACGGATCTGATGCGATCTTCCGGTATGCAGAGAAATGCGTACCAGGGACATCTGTTCGTGTTCTTCCAGCACGGTATATGCCAGAGAGGCGTATTTCCCGTGAGATTCATCAGTTACTATTGTACGATTATTTTTCGTATCTTTACGTAAATAATCAGTAAATTCTCCGCTTTTTTTCGCCGGAATACCATCGGTAACCGCCAGATATTCTTTCTCAATTTCGTTTTTCCGGATCATTTCACTAAGCCGGGAAGCTGCCTTGCTGGTCTTCGCAAAAACCATGACACCCCCGACAGGACGATCCAGGCGGTGGACCAGGCCGAGATAGACATTCCCCGGTTTCTGGTACTTCTCCTTCAGATATTGTTTACACAAGGTAAGCAGATCTGGATCTTTACTTTCATCTTCCTGTACCGGGATATTCACGGGTTTCTCTACGAACAGGAGATGATTATCTTCGTATAATACGTTAATCATTACGTTCCCATCTTCCGTAGATACCGCATGGCAGTAATAATTCTCTCTCACGGATTGGTAAAGCTACTTCTCCGGTCTCAATCTTACCGTGAGGATAATTCTTCAGGATCGTGACTTTCATGAGATCATCCAGGACCAGTGAAGAGAACCCGGTGGTATAGGAATTGATCAGGAAGAATAGTCCGTTTTCGTCAAAGATATCCAGACATTTATCGATCAGTACGGTGATCTCTTTTTCAAACTTCCACATCTCTCCGTTAGGACCACGTCCATAGGAAGGAGGGTCCATGATAATTCCGTGGTAGGTATGTCCTCTGCGTTTCTCTCTTTCCACGAATTTCAGTACGTCATCGACGATAAAACGGATGGTATGGTCTTCCAGGTGTGACAGGTCACGATTCTCCTTCGCCCAGTTCACCATTCCCTTGGACGCATCCACGTGGACGACTTCCGCTGCTCCGGCAGATGCGCATGCCATGGTCGCTCCTCCGGTATACGCAAAGAGATTCAGTATGCGCAGGTTTTCATCCTTGTGAGAACGGATCAGGCTTTGCATCCAGTCCCAGTTGACTGCCTGTTCAGGGAATAAACCGGTATGTTTGAATCCGGTGGGACTGACACGGAAGGTCAGTTCACGGTAATCGATCGTCCAGTATTCCGGCAGGGAGTGTTTGTATTCCCACTGTCCTCCGCCGCTGCGGGAACGATGATATACTGCGTCTGCCTTGTTCCACAGCGAGGGGTTTTCAATCGGCCAGATTGCCTGCGGGTCCGGACGGTGGAGGATGATGTTTCCCCAGCGTTCCAGCTTGTCGCCTTCTCCGGCATCAATTAATTCATAATCTTTCCATGTATTGGTTATCTGTATCATTTTCTTGTTCCTGAAAAGATTATATCATGTGAGTCATGCGGAAATGCTATAATCATAAAAGACATTTGGAGTTTAAACATGATCAATGTGACGGAATTAAATGACAATCAGAAAGAAGCAGTACTGGACGACGCAAAGTATCTGCGAGTAGTAGCCGGCGCAGGCAGCGGAAAGACCAGGGTTTTAACCATGCGTATCGCTCATCTGATCGAAGATAAACGCATTCCTCCGTATACGATCTTAGGCATTACCTTTACAAATAAAGCTGCCAATGAGATGAAAGACCGTATACGCAGGATGATTCCCCAGGAAACCAGCCAGCCCTGGATCAGTACGATTCATTCCCTGTGTGTGAGGATCCTGAGAGAAGATATACTGACCATGGGATGGCCGAGAAACTTTACGGTCATGGACGCGGAAGATCAGAAGACAGTACTGAAGGAAGCGTACAAGGAGATCGGTATCGACGCAAGTAATTATCCCTATGGAGTCCTGCTGGATTATATCGCCAACAACAAGTCTGCGGAGATCTCTGTAGAGCGGGCTTTCTTACTGGCAGGTTCCTATACCGGAGATAAAAACAAGGCAAGGGTTTACGAGTACTACGTCAACAGACAACAGGCATTGTATGCGCTGGATTTTGATGATCTGATCTTGTGGACAGTACGAATGTTCAAGAAATTTCCGGAAGTACTGGATAAGTGGCAGAAACGTTTTACGTATATCCACGTGGATGAGTTCCAGGACATTGATAAAGTACAGTATGAGCTGATCAAACAACTGACCGGTGTCTATAACAGTCTGTATGTTGTCGGTGATCCTGAACAGACGATCTATACCTGGCGCGGAGCCGATGTGAATATCATCCTGAACTTTACCAAAGATTATCCGGATGCGAAGACGATCATGTTAAATGAGAACTACCGCAGTACCAGGTGTATCCTTAACGGAGCCAACAGTGTGATCCGCAACAACAAACATCGTCTGGAAAAGGATCTTTATACCAACCGGAGTTCCGAAGTAAAGATCACACACTATGCCAGTGCCGGAGATGAATATCAGGCAGCCTGGATCGCTTCCCAGATTCGTCAGATGCACAGACAGGGAAAAGACTATCATGATATTGCGGTATTATACCGGTCTAATTACCTTTCACGTTCGCTGGAAAAAGCCATGCTGGATGAACGTATTCCGTATGTGATCTACGGAGGTATCCGATTCTATGAACGCGCAGAGGTCAAAGACGCACTGTGTTATCTGCGTATGGTTACGACAGCGGACGATCTTGCCCTGCAGAGGATCCTGAACAAGCCTAAACGCGGAATCGGCAATAAGACCATGGATACACTGGCCTCAAAAGCCAGGGAAACTGGCAAGACCATGTATGAGACCCTGAAGGAAGATAAGATCTTCAGCGGGAAGACACAGGCAACCCTGAATGCTTTTGTGGACATGGTGGAGAAGTGGCGGATGGCTGCTGTGCAGGAGAATACGGAAATGTTCCGCCTGTTTGAACAGATCATTGAGGACAGCGGATATAAACAGATGCTGGAAGAGAATAAGGAAACCGACAGGATTGAGAACCTGAAGGAACTGATTGATGATGTCAAGGAATTCTCAGAGAACTATCCGGAGAGTAATCTGGAGGAGTATCTTCAGCTGGTATCCCTGTACGGGGACAGAGATGAAACTCTGGAGAGCGATTATGTACAGCTGATGACCGTACACGCGGCGAAGGGACTGGAGTTTGATACTGTATTTGTGTCGGATATGAACGAAGGTATCTTCCCGAACGAAAGGGCGATGAATGAGGGACACCGCGGTGTGGAAGAAGAACGCCGCCTGGCCTACGTTGCCTTCACCAGAGCCAAGAACAAGCTCTATTTAACCGAGGCGGCAGGTTTCAGTTATATCCTGCAGAGAGTGCGTACAAGATCACGTTTTATCGATGAGATCGAGGATGCGTATATCGAGCATAAAGGAGCGATATTCGAGGAGAATACGAAGAAGGAAAAGACGCTGAACCCGGCACTGTTCAATGATCACGGAGGCAGTTTCGGAGATCGTCTGAGTAAGACGGATATTCCCCAGTTTGTGAAAGGAGAACAGATCATTCACAGCGTATTCGGGGAAGGAATTGTACTCAGCTGTAAGAATGGTATCGTGGAGGCCGCGTTTGCTTATCCTTACGGAATCAAGAAGATTGCGGCAGGACATCCGAGTATTAAACGTAAAATGATGAACTAGAAAAGGTATCCTTTGGTAACGAAGGATATCTTTCTTAATAAATTGTTAAAGAGTTCGCTACTTTTTTCTTAATTGGCATATTCATACAATGTAATCGAGGTGGATAACTATGGAAACTGTATTGATCGTAGATGATGATATCGATATCGTAAACGCGCTGAAGATCTATCTTCGTCCGGAGGGGTACAACCTTCTGGAAGCACACAACGGCGAAGAGGCTTTAAACCTCATACAAAAAGAACAAGTAGATCTGATCCTGATGGATATCATGATGCCGAAGATGGACGGAGTAACCGCGGTATCCAGACTCCGTGAGTTCAGTAATGTGCCGGTGATCTTACTCACAGCGAAAAGCGAAGACAGCGATAAGATCCTGGGACTGAATATCGGGGCAGATGATTACATCACCAAGCCGTTTAATCCTACAGAAGTGATTGCCAGAGTACGCTCACAGCTGCGCAGATATACGCAGCTGGGCGGTCAGGCCAAGACAGCGGAACATCTCGTTATCGGCGGAATCACTTTGGACAAATCCGGCAAGGAAGTCAGTGTAGACGGCAGAGAGATCTCTCTTACACCGATGGAATTCAATATCCTGCAGTTACTGATGGAACATCCCGGAAAAGTCTATTCTTCCAGAGAAATCTATGAACTGGTATGGAAGGATGAACCGATCGGTGCTGAAGGAGTCGTGGCGGTACATATCCGTCATCTGAGAGAAAAGATAGAGATCAATCCCAGTGAACCACGGTATATCAAAGTAGTATGGGGTCAGGGATACAAGATGGAGAACATTCATGGAAAACACATTTAAGTTAAGAGATAAACTTTACGCAAAGATCATTTCCTTCTTTCTACTCTGTGTATTCGGATTAGGGACAGTATGGTGTGCCGGCGGAATGATTCTGGAAGAATTCTCTCCGGGTTTTCTGTCCGAAGATGGGTTCTTCAAAAGTAGTTTGGTAAAGGAACGGACAGATATCGCTGCCGATTATATCGCATCCGTACTCACCAACGAATCTTCTGCCTTGAATACTTATGGAGAGGATTCCAACTATGCGTATGAGATCTCCAAGTATAACAAGATCACCAGAAAGTATTCATTCTTTGAGAGGAACTTCCAGCCCGAAAGCATCTATGTGACAAATACGTATTACTACGCGGTCAACCCGGAGAAACATATATACAATGAGTACTACTCAATACCGGATCTTGGGGTCAATGATGACTTCTATGAGATACGTGTGAGTATTGTGGCTCCGCTGCGGCAGAAAGATCAGCTGAATAACCTGCTTGAATTGTACAAGATGTATATGCCGTACAAGAACTGGTTCCTGCCGGGTCTGCTGGTTTCTGTGGTAATGTTCATCCTCACAACAGTCTTCTGTTTCTGCGCTGCCGGACATGACGAAGGGATTCCGGGAATCCACCTGATCTGGCTGGATAAGGTCTGGTATGAAGTGATTGTTGCGGTGGTCATCTTCTGCCTTGGCTTATGCGCGATCATCGTCGCGGAGGGTGTATTCGATATCGGTATACCGTTCAGACTGATGACAACAACATTTATCGGCGTATTCGTCTTTGCCGGATTCATCGTCTATGAATTCCTGATGAGTACGGCAAGAAGAATCAAAGCTAACGTATTCCTTGAAAGCACTCTGCTGTATCGTCTGTTTGTCCTCCTGGGCAAAGGACTGAAGTATGTGTGGGGCATCATTCCGGCGGTATGGGTGGAATGCGCAGTAATAGCGGTATGGCTGCTTTCACAGATCATGATGATCGATGATATGCGTACGTGGGACGCGAAGCCCGTGTTTGTTATATTGGACCTGTTGATTGCGGCTGCCCTGGTTGTCTGCGCGTTCTATGCGAAAGAATTGATCAAAGCCGGAGAAGAACTGGCGAAGGGGAATAAAAGCTATCGTATTGATGACCGCAGGATTCATCTGATGTTTGATCCGTTCCGTAAACATGCGCTAAACCTGAATGCTCTGGCAAACGGTATGGAGATCGCGGTAGATAAAGAGATGAAGTCGGAGAGGATGAAGACCGAACTGATCACCAATGTTTCCCACGATATCAAGACACCGCTGACTTCCATCGTGAACTATGTCGATTTGCTGCAGAAGGAACATACTCCCGAACAGGAGAAAGAATACCTGGAAGTCTTGTCCCGTCAGGCAGGACGTCTGAAGAGACTTACAGAAGATCTTGTGGAAGCTTCCAAGGCTTCTACGGGGAATATTACAGCCAATCTGGTGCCGGTAAATGTCCGGGAACTGATTGAACAAAGTACGGCGGAATACCAGGATAAACTGGATGAAGGCGAGTATGAAGTGATCTATGGAATCGAAGATGATTCCCTGCGGGTAATGGCAGATGGAAGATTACTCTGGCGTGTATTCTCGAATCTCTACAGTAATATCATCAAGTATGCCATGCCTCACTCCCGGATCTATATCGACGCGCATAGAACCGGGGATCAACAGGTACGGATATCCTTCAAGAATATCTCACGGGAACCGCTGAACATCTCTGCCGAAGAACTTACAGAACGCTTTGTGCGGGGAGACAGAAGCAGGCATACCGAAGGAAGCGGACTTGGGCTGAATATTGCGCAGAGTCTGGTGGAGATCCAGAAAGGGAAGATGAATATCACGGTAGACGGGGATTTGTTCAAGGTGGATATTCTCCTGCCGGAAGTAATTGATTCGTAAGGAATAAAGCTCTCTGTTGTATAATAAGTGCGATATACAAAGAGGGCTTTTTTATGGATGCGGAAAAAAGAATTCTGGAATTGAGAAGACTGCTGAATCAATACGGATATGAATACTATGTGCTGGATCAGCCGACCGTGAGTGACGCGGAATATGACATGCTGACAAGGGAACTGATCGAACTGGAGGAGAAACATCCCGAGTTTTATGATCCCCTGAGTCCTACACAGAGAGTCGGAGGAACCGTACTGGAAGGCTTTAACAAGGTTGCGCACAGCCGTCCGATGTTATCCATGGGAGATGTATTCAGTTACGATGAACTCCGTGAATGGTGCAGAGGTGTGGAGAACAGTGTGGGTCCTGTGACGTATTCCGTAGAGAATAAGATCGATGGCCTGGCGATGTCTCTCTTGTACCGCGACGGAAGATTCCAGCAGGCGGTTACACGCGGTGACGGTGAGATCGGTGAAGATGTTACGGAGAATGTAAAGACGATCCGTTCTATCCCGATGGAAATTGAATATGCCGGGGAACTGGAAGTGCGCGGAGAAGTATACATGCCTATTTCTTCATTTAATGCGTTAAATGCGAAGCAGCAGGCAGAAGGAAAACAACTGTTCGCAAATCCCCGGAACGCGGCTGCAGGTTCCATCCGTCAGCTGGATACGAAAGTTGCCGCATCGAGAAACCTTGAGGCGTACTGGTATTATGTCCCGGACGCGATGAACCACGGCTTCCGTTCCCACAGTGAGTCCCTGGACTGGATCCATTCCCTGGGTTTCCGGACCAACCGCAACAACAGGTTGTTTCACAATGTGGAAGAGATCATCAAGTATATCGATGAAACAGCGGAGATCCGTGATTCCCTGCCGTTTGCGATTGACGGAATGGTCATCAAGGTGGATGATATCGCCACCGAAGAAAGACTGGGATATACGATCAAGACACCGAAGTGGGAGATTGCGTACAAGTTCCCTGCGGAACAGGCGATCACAAAACTTCTGGATATTGTTCTTACGGTAGGAAGAACCGGTAAGATTACGCCGAATGCCGTACTCGAACCTGTACGTCTGGCCGGTACCCAGGTATCTGCCGCAACTCTCCATAATGAAGATATGATCAAGGATAAGGATATCCGTATCGGTGATGATGTCGTGATCCACAAAGCCGGAGATATTATTCCGGAGGTGATTCGTCCTCTTGCGGATCATCGTGACGGTACCCAGGTGCCCTATATCTTCCCGGAAGTATGCCCGGTATGCGGTAGTCCGTTACATCGTTTTGAGGATGAGGCTGCGCACTACTGCATCAATGCGGATTGCCCGGCAAGAGTGGTCAGTTCTATCGCGCATTTCGCTTCCCGCAATGCCATGAATATTGAAGGTCTCGGTGAAAAGAAAGTTGAACAGTTCCACGAACAGGGCTGGCTGAATACGGTAGAAGATATCTATCAGTTACAGAACCGCCGTGAGGAGATCATCAAACTGGATAAGTTTGGAGAAAAGAGTTATCTTAACCTGATCAACGGGATTGAGAAATCCAAGGCGAATTCCCTGGAGAAACTCTTGTTCGGACTGGGGATACGCCAGGTAGGAGAGAAAGCCGCGGATGTTCTGGCAAAGAGATTCGAACATATCGATCATCTGATGGCTGCGGACTATGAGGAACTTTGCGAGATTCCGGATATCGGTGCCATTACTGCAGATGCTATCGTAAGTTTCTTCCGTGATGAAAAGAATCAGGTACTGATCCAGGCGCTGAAAGATGACGGGGTAAATATGACTTGTATCAAGGGAGAGGTTTATGAGAGTCCCTTTACCGGAAAGACCTGTGTTCTGACCGGAACCCTGTCACAGTACACAAGAAAAGAAGCCCAGCAGATCCTGGAGAGTCTCGGCGCAAAAGTATCCGGCAGTGTATCAGCACGTACAGATTATGTGATCTATGGTACGGAAGCCGGTTCCAAGCTGACCAAGGCAACCGCGTTGGGTGTGACGACCATGACGGAATAAGAGTTTTCGGAAATCATCCGCCAGGTTCTTGGATAAGCAGAGTTATCCTTAAGAATAGACTATGGTAAATCAAGGATAAAAAGAGTACAATAAGCATACATATGACAAATACGAGTACAAATACGAAGAAAAAGAAGAAACGTTCCAACCTCAGGAAGAAAGAGATCCGGGCAAGGATCCTCTTTATCATCCTTCTGCTGGTTATTTTGATTCCGGCAGGGATTTTCGGGTGGATGTTGTTATCCGCATGGCTGGATACAGGATCTCCGATTCTCGGTGACCGTTATAAAGATGATCTGGATCCGGCAATTACCAAGTCCGATATTGAAACGATTGAAAAGAGCACCGGTAAGTTAACCGGAGTGGAAAAAGCTTCTGTGCAGCTGGCGACTGCCACATTGCGTGTATATGCGGATATTACGGATAGTTCCGGTGTGGAGACGGCAGAGAGTACGGCAGACAGCATCTATCGTATTGTGGCGGAAACATTGGATCCTTCGGTATACTTCGCCCAGAGCGGCAATAAGAAGATGTATGACCTGGAGATCCATGTCTATAACGATATAGACAAAGCCGGTACCGAAAGTTATGCCTATGTCATAGAAACTAAGACTTCTTCGATGAGTGAACCGATCCGTCAGGTTGCCAGTCAGCCGGTTGATGCGGAACTTGCGCAGCAGCTCAGAGACGCGGTGGAAGCCAGGAATAATCCGCAGCCTGCCGAAGAGAACAGCGAAGAACAGAATCAGGGTTAAAAGGCACAGTTACTGTGCCTGCTTTTGTATATGAAGAAAAACGATACATTTACAGGTCAGGCAGAAGATTATACCTACGAAGGGGCAGGAGTCGTACACAGTGATGACTTTGTCTTTTTTGTGCCTGGATTACTGGCAGGAGAGAAAGCAGAACTGGGAATCACTTCTCTGAAGAAGAATTATGGTTATGCCAGGATCGTACAGCTGCTTGAAGCATCCCCGGAAAGAAGAACACCGGAGTGCTCGGTATACAAGCAGTGCGGAGGATGTCAGCTTCTGCATATGAGTTATACGGAACAGAAGGCGTTCAAGGAGAATAAAGTACGCGGGTGTTTCCGGATGAACGCAGGAATGGAAGTGGATGTACTGCCAATCCTCACCACAGAACATACCCAGGCATACCGAAATAAGGTACAGATTCCTGTACAGCTGGATCACGGCAGGGTGAAGATGGGTTTTTACCGCAGCCGTACGAATGAGATTGCGGAGTTTGACCACTGCCTGGTACAGACGGAATTATCCAACGAGATCATTCAGCGCCTGAGGAAATTACTGGATACTTATCATTGCGCAGAGAATATACGTTATGTCCTGATCAAGCATGCGCACCTGACGGATGAACTGATGATCTGTTTTGTGGTACGCAGATATCCTTTCCGTAATGCGGAGAAACTGAAAGAGGCAGTGATTGCGGCCTGGCCGCAGTTAAAGAGTCTCAGTGTTATTGTGAATCACCGGGATGATAATGTGATCCTGGACGGGAAGGAAACCTTACTGTACGGACAACCTTATATCGAAGAAGAACTTCTGGGGAAACGTTTCCGTATCAGTGTACGCTCATTCTATCAGATCAACCCGTATGCGACAGCTGTACTGTATAAAAAAGCCCTGGAGCTGGCAGAACTCAAGAAAGAGGATATCCTGATTGATCTGTACTGCGGTACTGGTACGATTGGTTTGATTGCGTCAGATCAGGTGAAGAAAGTGTACGGAATTGAAGTTGTCCCGGATGCGGTGAAAGATGCCCGGATCAACGCACAGGCTAACGGTATAACCAACGTGGAATTCATGACGGCGGATGCGCAGGTTGGTGCGAATGCTTTACTGCAGAGAAATATTCATCCGGATGTGGTCATCGTAGATCCCCCGCGTAAGGGATGTTCAAAAGAGACATTGAAGGCAATCCTGAAGATGGCCCCGGACAGGTTTGTGTATGTCTCCTGTGATCCTGCGACTTTGGCAAGAGATGTCGCATTTATGACTGAAAACGGATATGATCTGCGTGTCGTACAGCCAGTAGATCTCTTCCCCGGGACATTTCATTGCGAGACGGTATGTCTTTTGTACCACCAGAAGAAGGACTTCATTTCAGTGCCGTATGAGCCGAAAAATGCGAGTTATATGAAAACAATGCAGTGAATCGAATCTCGTATTATATGAAAGGAGCAAGTTGAATGGGAATCTTGATTTGTGGTCTTAACGGAGCAGGAAAAAGCACATTGGGAAAAGCTCTTGCATCTCGCATGGGATATGAGTTCATCGATAACGAAGATCTGTTCTTTCCCAAAGAGGATTCGGCATATGAATATTCCAATCCAAGAAGCAAAGAAGAAGCAATACAAGTCCTGGAGAAAAGGATCAACAATAATTCTCGATTTGTTTTCGCTGCGGTGAGAGGTGATTACGGAGATAAACTCATAAGTGTTTTAGACCATATTATTCTGGTTGATGTTCCAAAAGATGTGAGGGGCAAACGAGTTAGAGCACGATCCTTCCAAAAATTTGGAAGCAAGATATCTCCAGGGGGAGAGCTTTATGACAAAGAGCAAAAATGGTTTGCCGTTGTTGATAATCGCCCTGATGATTATGTTCTTACATGGCTGGAAACAATTAATTGTCCTGTGACTCGTATAGACGGAACTGTATCAGTAGAAGACAATATTGAATATTTAATGTCTGTATTATCGTGACAAATATTTCATTCTGTTGATTTATTTCATTGATTGCATCCAACTGAGACGGTTGTTCTTCTTTGTCGGAAAGCCGAACAGGCAGATCGACATATCGTGGTGAATTATGAACCTCAGGGAAGGGATATGGAGGAGAGCAAATAACGACTCAATTTATGGAGACAAACCTGGATTTTTCATTGGAAGGAATGGTGTAATGGTAATAGATTTTAAGCAGGCAACAATTGAAGATGCAGAGCTTCTGGTTAATATATATAATGCTTCATTTTACAGCGATTATATACGATTTGGGGAATGTCCCGAATATGGAAAGACGATAGAAATGATGGAAGAATCCATGCGGAAATATCCGAAGCATATTATTCTATGTGACAATTAATCTGTCGGCTGTGTGTCATATCACTCGATTGGACCGCAAGATTATGAAATAGGATGCTTGTGCGTAATCCCAGAGTATCAAGGGAAGGGAATTGGGAGTCGGGCAATTAGGTTTGTGCAGGACTATTACGAAGAATGGAAGAGTATGACCTTGATAACGCCAATAGCCAAACAAGAAAATGTCAGGTTCTATACGGAAAAATGTGGATTTCAAATCGCAGGTACGGAACGAGATGGCAATGTTGAACTTGTCAGGTTTTTGCTGTAGAGATTGTTGGAGTAATCACAGGCCTTGGTGAAAGGAATAAGAGAACATGAAAGACTTCAATTCGTATTTTGAATCGATTCCTGAGTTAGAAACAGAGCGGTTGCGATTAACTGCATTTACAAGAGAAGATATGGACGCTTATTTTGACATATTGCGAGACCCTAAAGTACAAAAATATCTTGGAGGAGGAGTTCCGGTTTTTGACAAAGAGCCGCATATCAGCAATTGGCTGAGGAATATAAACGATCGGCTGTTGAAAAGGAAGATTGTTTTTACCTGGTGTATAAGGGACAAAGAAAGCAATCGGGTGGTTGGCCGTATTGATTTGGGAGGCTTTGTAAAGAAAACAGCAGCTGAGATTTCGTATCACTTATCAAAGGATTTTTGGGGCCGTGAGATCGCCACAGAGGCCGTAGAAAGGGTGACCAGGTTCGGCTTGGATGAGCTGGGACTTGCGAGAATACAAGGCCTTGTCAGGATAGAGAATCAAGCATCAATTCGCGTATTGGAAAAGAATGGATATCTCAGGGAAGGCTTGCTGCACCATTATCCTTTCGGGCGTGAGTTTCATGATGTGGTGATGCTTGCAATCGTCAGATGAATTCCAGTTTATAGATATGTTTCTCCAGAATGGTCTTTCTGAAACTATAGTGCTGATGACAAAGAAATAGACAAATCGACATTTGTGAGGATGTTTATGAAGGTTATGTTATGCGAGAATGCGGATTGGCTACTGTCAGAAGAAGCGTTTTCAATCTATGCTTCCTGTATGTATCATCCGACATACAAGGACTATAAAGGACAGATGGATGAC